>CAMSTW010000040.1 GCA_947063855.1 uncultured Dorea sp. | reverse complement strand
CATAATATTTTACTGGTTTTACCAGTATTCGTCAAGTATTTCCAATTAGTTTCCGGCTAAATATCCTCCTTCGGCTCATACCTGCGGAAAATCCGGTCGAAGAAAATACAGAAAGTAAATGCAAGCACCGAATACCCGCACAGTCCGCCGACGGCAATGACCATGGCAAACGTCTTTGCGGAAACCGTACACAGATACAGGATAACTCCGCAGACGGCAAGCATGGCCGCAGTATAGGGCAGAAAACCGATCATCATCAGCGCGGCATTCTTAAACGCCTGCTTCGTACTGCATACAAAATGTGAGATTACAGGAAAGATATACAGAAATACACAGAAGAGAACTCCGGTGATTACCCACAGAAGCACTCTCACCACCGCAAACACCGCCGTATCCCGTGAATTGATAATCTGAAAATCCATCCTCAGAAGTACCGCCGCCAGAAGCATCAGGATCCAAATGAGGGTCCCCTGCTTGAAATTCTGCCGGAAACCTTTGAAGAAGTTCCGCCAGATGTACGGTTCTTCACCTCTGACGATCTTGAGCGATACATAGTAGAGGCCGCTCAGGGAAGCGCCTGCGGTAACGACCGGTATGCAGAAGACCAGAAAGATCACATTGAGCACAACCAGATCGAAGATTCTGGAAAGAAACTGCATGACCGGATTGTCAAGATTAAATAAATTATTCATAGCTATCCCTTCTTTTCTTCGTACTTTCGTGTAAAAATAAACTCATAAAATCTCCGGAGTACATCCCGCATCCTCAAATTATGAACCTCTTTTTAACGATGGGATCCGTCAACGATCCTCTGAATCATAAAATTTTAATATTTTTTATGGATCGTGTACTTTAAAAACTCCTGGGATTATGATATATACAGTATAACGGATTTTGGGAAGAAAAACAATAACCAGGCAAACAGTCTGCCGGCATGAATGTAAACCGTAACAAGAAAGGAACGATACAGATGAGAATCGAAGATACCGCACAGGACACAGCCAAAGAGGAGACCGCCCCTGTACCAAAAGAAGAAGACATTGTAAAGGAAACCTGGAAGACTATGACGCCCGGCAAGAAGCTGGAATATCTGTGGATGTACTATAAGGGAGTACTCGCCGGCGCAGTCATCCTGATCCTCCTTGTCTGCATCGGAGTATCTATGTACAGAGGAATGCACACCACCGTCCTTCTGAACGTAATCGTAGTCGGGGGAAATGATCTGAAAGCTGAATGGCTTGAGGAGTCATTCGCCCAATATGCAGATATCAGCGAAAAGGACGGCGTTCTGCAGATGCGTACCAACATCCCTGACGACGGGGGCGGCATGACAAGCACCACCGCACTGACTACCCTGATGGGCGCAGAGGCTATAGATGTCCTGGTCTGTCCCAGAAGTGTCTATGAAGACTATGACAGCCATGACGGATTTATGGATATGAAGGATATCCTTGGTGAGAAGGCCTCTCAGTACGGCGATTCTGTCATGGACACCGGAATCTGTCTTAAGACAGGCAGCTTCCTTGAGAAAGAAGATATGACTACTTATGATGAGATCTACGCAGCGGTTCCGGTCAACTGCCAGAACCCGGAGATGGCGGCAAGGTTTATAGAGTTCCTGCTGCAATAGGATATCATTTTCTGTTCTTATGCGGTATAATGTATATGAGAAATTTACCGGAGGTGAACCTATGATCATTATTCCGACGAAATCATCCGGAAGCCTTAGCTCGGACAACATTCTGTCCATCAACCATACACGTATTCAGGGCGCCCTGACCCGTCAGGATCTGACTTCTGTCAACCGCGGGTCAGCCGGACAGACACCCTGTACTTTGCACGGGTATGAAGCCGGACAGATGACCGGCGGCGGCCGGACAGACAATCCCGGAGATACTGCCGGCTCCCGGCAGCGCTCCGATTCCAGATGGCAGTCTGGTTCGCGGCCGGCTCCCGGTTCCCAGACGACTCATAGTTCTGGTTCCCGGGTATCTCCCGGCGTAACTTCTGATCCCCGGCAGTCTGCCAGACAAGCCAGCGCCGGACAGGCGGCGCAGCCGGCCATGACCAGAACAACCGTTTCCAATACCGTATCGGCCAATCCGCTCCCGCGCCGGATGCCCGACCTTCGCAATCTGATACAGAAGGGACAGAAGTCAAACATCGGAACAGCCGGACAGCTTAAGCGGCTTAACGTCGCCATGGGATGGGACACCACCGATTCCCGGTGTGATATTGACTTATCCGCCTACCTGCTTAACCGTTCGGGCCGTGTGCCCGGCGACGACTGGTTTGTATTCTACGGACAGACCATAAGCCCCGACGGCAGTGTCTCGCTGAATGTCAATGGCTCCGCGCAGGACCGTGAGATTGCCGCGATCGATCTTACAAGACTTAAGCCTGACATCCGCAAGATTGTGTTCGTCCTTACGATTAACGAAGCATTCACTTATCATCTGAATTTCAGCATGGTTAAGGATGCCTACATCCGTCTGCTGGATCCGGACTCCGGCAGGGAGATCTTAAGCTTCCTGCTGACAGACTACTATGCGAACGTGACTTCCATGATGCTGGGAGAGATCTATCTACATAACGATACGTGGAAATTCAACGCCATCGGAAACGGCGTTGCCAGAGACCTTGCGGGCCTGTGCGAATTATACGGTGTCCAGACAAATTAAATTGGAGGAAAGATACAGATGCTTACTTTTGAGACGATCAATGAATTAACCCTGAAGGTTACCTGTACGGGAAATGACGTCCTGTTCACAAAGGCAGGCGCCTACATAGCCGGGGACTGTCCCGGCAATACGAACTACCGCTTCGAGAAGGTCTTACTTGGCCCGCAGAACAGTCTCGGCCAGGCTCTTCTGGGATCTATTGCACGGCGTGTCACCGGAGAGAATATCCCTCTTATGAAGGTCACGATGAACGGCAATTCCGAGACCTATTACGCCTGCAACGCGCAGCACGTCCTGGTCTACAGACTGGCGCCCGGGGAGACGGTCTCTGTCGAATCGGAAAATATCCTTGCATTCACCCAGGATTGCAAATACAGTGTCCGTTTTATCGGATCCGGCGTCCTCTCCCAGAAAGGACTTGCCACATCTACCCTTACCGCCGAGGGACGGGACGCCTATGTGGCCATACTCACCGACGGGAATCCGATTGCTCTTAGCAACGTCATGACCCATAACACGATCTCCGTCGATCCGGACGCTGTGATCTGCTGGATGGGCAACGGCCCCTGCGACCCGCATATCAAGACGGATGTGAACTGGAAGACCTTCATCGGCCAGGCGTCCGGCGAATCCTATTCTTTCGAGTGGCACGGCGGTATGCCTGTGACGGTGATTGTACAGCCGTCTGAGAGACATGGCGGGATACAGCTTAAGATTGACTAAGGTTTGCCCGGCGTTGACTGACCTTATGTTAGCTTTTGCAACAATTTGTGGATGATTGAAGATTGTAGTTGCAAAACATCTATAAATATAGTAATATAAAAACATAAGAAATACAAGGAGGTATGATTATGGAAGAAATCTATGATGAAGACCGGCCGTTAAGCACTTGCGAGGCCATCATCATGAAGGCCATCTGGGACAAAGGGGAAGATATCTCGATTCCCGAGCTTTCGGAGACTCTCAGAACCAGATATGGGAAGGACTATAAGCGCACGACGATCGTGACATTTATCCTGAACCTCACGGCGAAAGGATTTGCCAGACAATACAGAGTGGGAAGGTATGCTTATGTCCATGCCACAAAGAGTGAGGAAGAATATATGCAGAAGCTTCTCAGGGAGCAGATGGATTTCTGGTTTCATGGGGATGCGGCAAAGATGGTCACGGCGCTGTGCAGTTGTGAGAAGATAAGCAAGGAAGAGATACGGGCAATCAGGAGGATATTGGATGATCTGGGCGATTAAGGTAGTATTCTGCCTGCTGCTGACTTCCCTGACAGGGAGTATTGTATTCGTATTCTGGTATCTGCTGGGACAGTGGCTTGAGAAGACCGGGTTCGTGAATATCCTTTATCTGTTAATGAAATATCCTTTTGACAGTGTGGGCGGCGGGCGTGTGTTATGTCTTATACCGCCAGCTGCAGACGGCACGCCGGGCCGGACGGATGTTTCGGGCATACTTTCCCTGTGAGCGGGATATTGAGAGACAGAACTGGAGGTAATATTCATCCATGAACTGGTACATTATAAGCATAAGGATATTCTGTGGAGAAGGATTGCATCGGCGCTGACAGCGGTTTATTTCTTTAATCCGCTCGTGTGGAGGTTACATAAGTATCTGAGGAAATGGATCAAGCATTGAAATTACAATTAAAAATCAAAGTTATTCTTTTTGCTGGAATTCTTTTTTTAATAGGTGTTTCCTTACCATATTTCAATAATAAAAAAGTAAATCAAGCAAGTATTAACAAACCCTCGATTTCTTTTTTTAAAGCTTCTTTTGGAATTAATTATAACAATCTGGAGGAAGTAGTGGGTGACGCAGATTATGTATTTATTGGAACTGTGGTAAGTGAAGATGATGTTGTCTATAAGCATACCGTTACAGTGGAAACGGAGGATGGAGGGACACGGGAAGTATCCACTCCGTATACGAATTATACAGTAAATATCTCTCAAAATATAAAAGGCAATTTGGTAACCGGGGAAGATATTCCATTACAAAAAGCAGGCGGTTTTACAAAGGACAGGACAGAATGTTTCCTCTATGAGGGAGATGAACTTCCGGCAGTAGGAAGTTCATACATTTTCTTTGCATATGCACAGCTGGATGGATCGTTATTAGTATCGGGCCCAATATCAAACATAAATATTAAAGCGGAACCTGTAAATCGGTCATTAGATGGGCAAATACCAGAATATGATGAAGTCGTAGAGGCATATAATCATCAAATTGACACGAGGCGTGACAGATCTGTTTCCATATATGAAGCAGATTGAATTAGGATTAAAATAACAAGAGTTTTATGAAAAATACCATCGGCACCAAGGAATGATTCTTGCTCTCGCCACAGTTAATATTCAAGAAGCGGCGAGAGCAGCCTTATGGATTGATTTGTATCCATAAGAGACATTCCAAACTGCCTGTATACAGGAAACGGTTCTACCTTATATGCCCATCTATCCACGTAAGCATTTCTTCCGAAAAGATACGTTCCCCCTTCATTTCTTTCAGGTTACCTTCTGCCTGATATTTTCTGCAGAACCCGGCCGGGACGACGCCGGTATCGGCGGCCTTAACCATGGGCGCGTCAAACCTGCTGTCACCGGCGGCGATTACTTCATCCGCGCCGATATACGCACGGAATCTCCCAACGGCCATACCTTTGTCAAGTTTTTTCGGCACCACATAGACCTTCTCTTTGTTACTCAGCACATCCACCTTCTTCGCATCCAGTTCCATGTTCAGCCTGGATATGACGGTATCCGGATCATTGCATTTTGTGAATACGAACAGTTCCTCAATGAAACGTAATTCAAATTTCCGAAGAGGCTCCTTCTTAAGCAATTCATACGCGCGCTGCAGCTCCCTTTCGCTGTCCGCAGCCAGTTCCCTTGACTGCGCATACCAGGCGTGGTCGCTCTCTCCATTGACCAGAAGGATACCGCCGTTGCACACCAATGCATATTCGAATGGTCCTGCGCCTATATGAATCCGGTTATACTGCTCTATGGTTCTGGTGGTAGTCGGCACGATCAGGCACTTCTTCCTGAGATGTCCAAGCAATATCTGTGTCTTCTCCGTCATATAGGAAATGTTCCTTCCCTTATATGTCTCGGCATTCATCCATGTACAATCAAACTTATCCTGACAGATATAGAATCGCCTGCATTCCTCTTTTTCGCTTCCTACGCCGGAAGTATGAGATATATCCCCACTCTGCCATTTCAGACACAGCCGGTCTTCCCCTCTGCGATTCATACTTCTGTCTAAGACTCCCATCGCATCTCCCGCACCGTTACAGATACCGCCGCCAGTCCCGCCTGCCGCGCCTGCCGCACAGACAGCCGGACAGCCTGTGCTGTCCGGCAAAATATGCTTATATGAATAAATCAGGGTATTATCAAGATCCAGATGAACCACCCGCATCATTTCCTGACAACCGCTTTCCGGACCAAATCAACCGGAATAACAAGGAATCCCAGCGCCATCGCAACTAACAACGCCCGCATACTGAGCATGGTCGTACTGAACACCTCTCCGCCGATCTGGATGATCACCGTCTGGAGCACGAAGATGGAGCCCATTACAACCAGGAACCGCTTATTCTCACCGATATGCTCAAACAGATTGAACCTGTCTGATCTGGTATTCAGACTGTTGAAGATGATCGCATAGATGAAGAACGCGAACATAAAGGTCTTCTCGTATAACTCCGGATCCGTACAGGAGGCCGGCATCACAAGCTCGGTGATCCCGCCGATATCCTCAAGGATCAGGATAGAGCCAAGAGTGATGAAGACGGAGCTGACTCCGATGGCCGACTTGATAAATCCGGTCAGGATGTTATCGGTCCTCTTCGCCGGCTTGTCATCCATGTAACGCTGCAGGATCGGTTCTCCTCCGAACGCCATTGCCGCAAGGGTATCCATGATCAGGTTGATCCACAAGATCTGTACGATAGAGAACGGCTCGGTCCATCCAAGGATCGGGGCGATGATATTCATCAGCAGGGTACTGATATTGACGGTCAGCTGGAAGATCAGGAACTTCCCGACGGATTTCGCCATGGTACGGCTGTTCAGGACACAGTCCTTGATGGAGGTCAGACTGTTGTTAAGAATGACCACATCCCCCGCCTCCTGGGCGACTGCGGTTCCGTCTCCCATGGCAAACCCGATATCCGCCTGCTTAAGCGCCGGAGCGTCGTTGACGCCGTCGCCCGTCATACCACAGACATTATCCATCTGCTGGGCAACCGTGACCAGCCGTCTCTTATCCAGAGGCTTCGCACGGCTCACAACGCGAAGATCAGGAAGCTTCTTCTTAAGCTCGTCGTCCGACATCTGCTCCAGTTCGTCATGGGTAAGGACTACATCCTTGCTCTCGTCCTTAAGAATCCCCGCTTCCTTCGCGATTGCGACCGCCGTCTCCTCCGCGTCGCCGGTTACCATCACCACCTGGATTCCCGCGCGGTTCAGTACGCCCACAGTCTCTACCGCGTCTGCTCTTACATTATCTCTTAAGCAGAGGATGGCCAGCAATATCTTCTTATCTTCCGTGAACTTCGCTACCGCAAGGAGCTTCATGGTCCTCTTTGCCTCGGCAATCATCTGCTCTTCCACCTTGCTCCGCTCGGCAAGGGTAAATTCTCTGACCCCGCCGTCTTCTGCGGCGTAGTGTGTAATCTCCCCAATGATATTCTCTGTCGCGCCCTTCCAGTAGACCGTTCCGTCATGAAGCATGACTGTCGCACACTTCTTCTCTGAATCAAAGCCGCTGATCTCCTTGACCCTGGAACTGTCCGCGGCGTCCGTACCGCCGTTCGCAATCGCATAGGTCAGAAGCGCCCGGTCCATGTTATTGCTTCCGATTGCCTTGCCCTCGGAGATCTTCGCCAGGTTATTGAGCGTGATTGCCTCAAGGAAATCCGGATCAGACAGCCTATCCGCTACCTGCCCGTCTCCCCGGATGAACTCTACCAGAGAAAGATTTCCTTCTGTGATCGTTCCCGTCTTGTCACTGAACAAGAGGTTCATATACGCAGAATCCGAAAACGCCGCCTTATGGCTGACAAGGATATTCTTCTTATACATGGACTCCGTGTTCATGGACTGAACCAGGCTGTTCATCATCGGAAGCCCTTCCGGAACCGCCATGATGACGATGGATGCCATCAGCATCACCGCTTCTGCCGCCAGCAGTACGACGAATACAGGCGTCACGGCCTGGTCTGTCCGCATGATGGTGAGCACTACCTGGAGAACGCCTGCGATTGCCGCCGCTGAGACACCCAGCTTGCCAATCCCTGCCGCCACAACCTCAAGCTTGAGGCTGGAGGTATCTTTCCTCTCATCCTCTTCATTCTCGTCTGTCAGGGCCTTGTTGATCTTGCCAAGCTCGGACGCGTCGCCGATCACAGTCGCTACCATATACGCCTCTCCGCTTGTGACTACCGACCCCATGAAGACTTTACTGTCCGAAGCATAATCCGTCGATTCCGCCTCTTCCATGGTCTTTGCCGCCGTCTTGGTCTCGTCTCTTGACTCGCCGTTAAGCGCCGCCTGGGAGACTTTCACATTTCCCTCGAAGAGGATACCGTCCACCGGAACCTTATCGCCGGACTGAATCAACACGGTATCGCCCTTCACAATCTCGCTTGTGAGTACCTTGATAAGCGCCCCGCCTCTGATGACCTTGGCGTAGGTCTTGTTATACTCTTCCTGCAGCGCCTCGCTTCTCGATGTATTCCTGTATTCGGACAATGTGCTGAAACCTGTGGCCAGGCCGATCGCAAGAATAATACTTACAATCTCGATCACATCATTCTCTCCGCCAAGAGCCGGAATCATCACACCCAGCACCGCCAGCGCGATCTTAAGCACAAGCGCCGCGCACAATACCTTGATCCAGATATCATCAAAGGCTCCGATAAACATGGACCAGAGGGATTCCTGCTCCTTCCTGGCAAGCTCGTTCGTGCCGAATTCCTCTTTACTTCGTGCCGCCTGTTCGTCGGACAATCCTTTCATAAGGACGTCCTTGTTCAACTCTTCAATCATATGCACTCTCCTGTTCTGTTTTATCTTAGTATTTGCAGAAAAAGAAAAACCTATTGCAGTTTCTCTTTTAAAAGTATTACGTGTTATACATAACGCTTGCAGAGATCACCGAGCGACGGGTCGTTCGTGCCTTGCCCGATGGCGCTGAATTTCCATTCACCTTTATATCTGTAGATTTCTCCGAATATCATGGCAGTCATACCGGAATAATCCTCCGTGAGATTGTATCTGCACATCTCCTGATTATTCCTGCCGTCCACAAGACGGATGAACGCATTGCGGATCATGCCGAAATGCTGCTTTCTCGGATATGCTTCATAGATATTCACCACGATCACAATCCGGTCGTACTCCGGCGGTATCTTGGCAAGATCCATAAGAATCTGCTCGTCATCGCCGTCTCCCGCTCCCGTCAGGTTATCACCCATATGTCTGATGGTGCCTGACTTATGCACCAGATTCCCGAAGTAAATAATGTCGCCGTTTCCACAGAGCTTTCCGTCTCTTAGCAGGATTGCAGAAGCATCACAGTCTATATCCTGCTGCGTCTTCATCCCGAAGAATCCCCGCTTCTGCTGGACTTCATCCCATCCAAGTCCCGCAAGGACTGTCGAAAGCCCCGCATTTTCCTTGGACAGGCTGACCTTCTGCCCCTTTTGTAAGCTTACTGACATATCTTAATTCCTCCTAAATTATATATACCTTGTACGTCTGCAAATCCAGCCTTATTTGCGCCCCGGCCTCCAGTTGAGACCCCAGCCAAAAGCCTTATCCATCAGCGCATGTCCTCCGTAGAACTGAACAATCTTCTCCACGCTGAAGGTCTCGTCATTCACATTCTCAAGCAGAGCGAGCGCGCACATCTTCTCACTGGAATTATAAGAATCCATCTTCACGATCAGATCCTCCGCACCGGGATACTTGATTGTGACGGTCGCATCCGCCTGCTGCCAGTTGGCAATCCCTTCATAGATGAACGTATACACCAGGATCCTCTTGATATTGGCGATCTGATTGCCGTTGATCCTTAAGTTCTCCCCGGCTGCAGCCGCGCCCGTCCGGTCGTCCCCGTCCAGGGACACATAAGGCGGACGGGTCAGTGAGCCAAAGGCGTTACCCAGCGCCTGCACGGCCCCGATGCTTCCGTCCTTTAATTCAAACAGACAGCCAAGATCCAGGTCAATCCCCTGATTCCCGCCAAAGAGACTCTTGAGAAAGCCCTGATTCTGCGGGGTGGAATTCCAGTTCAGGTTCACCAGGATCTCGCCCAGTCCTGCCGTCGATTTCTTCTGTAAACTTACCTTCTGCCCTTTTTGCAAGCTAATTGCCATAGTATAATCTCCTCTTACTCTACATCGACGCCGAAGTTCGCGCAAAGCGCCGCCAGGCCGCCCTGATATCCGCTTCCGATCGCGTTAAATTTCCACTCTCCATTGTTCTTATATAATTCACCGAATACAACGGCCGTCTCGATGGAAAAATCTTCTCCCAGGTCATACCTTAAGAGTTCTTCCCCTGTATCCTCGTTATATATCCTGATAAACGCATTGTTCACCTGACCGAAATTCTGCCTTCTCTGCTCCGGCTCATAGATCGTCACGGTAAATGCAATCTTGGTCAGATTCTCCGGAACCCCTGACAGATCGATCCGGATCTGTTCGTCGTCGCCTTCTCCCGCGCCCGTCCGGTTATCTCCCATATGCTGAACGCTTCCCGACGGATGCGTAAGATTCCCGTAGAATACGAAATCCTCCGACTTCGTAACCTTGCCGGAATCAGACAGCAAAAATGCCGCCGCGTCCAGATCAAAATCTCCGCCGGTATCGAACTGGTTCACATCCCATCCAAGTCCTACGACCACCTTCTTAAGTCCCGGATTCCCTTTTGTCAGGCTCACTTTCTGGCCTTTTTGTAAACTTACTGGCATATTCTTATTACCTCCTTATGCTACTTCTATTCCATAATGGCCGCAAAGCGCCGCAAGTCCGCCCTGGAACCCGCTTCCTATGGCGTTGAACTTCCATTCGCCATTATGCCTGTATAATTCTCCTACCACCACGGCTGTCTCGATGGAGAAATCCTCCCCAAGATCATAGCGGATCAGCTCGCTGTTCGTATCCGCGTCAACAATCCTGATGTAGGAATTGGACACCTGCCCGAAATTCTGCCTTCTGGGCTCTGCGTCGTAGATTGTAACCGTGAACGCCACTCTCTCGACATTAGACGGAATATCCTTAAGGGATACCTCAATCTGCTCGTCGTCGCCTTCGCCTTCTCCCGTCAGATTATCCCCCATATGCTTCACCGCGCCAGATGTGTGCTCTAAGTTCCCATAGAAGATGAATTCCTTCTCTGTCGGGCATTTTCCACTAGCGCCAAGCATGAACGCCGCCGCGTCCAGGTCAAAATCGGCGCCTGAATCAAACGCGTTCACATCCCATCCAAGTCCTACCATGATGTTCTTAAGTCCCGGATTCTTCTTGGTCAGGTCAACCTTCTGTCCCTTTGATAAATTAATTGGCATAATGTATTCCTCCTTGCTTTTTATTTCATATATATTCCCGGGAAATTCCGGGGATACATGTCATACCTTCGCCGCCTTCT
This sequence comes from uncultured Dorea sp., assembly GCA_947063855.1. Classification (GTDB taxonomy): domain Bacteria; phylum Bacillota; class Clostridia; order Lachnospirales; family Lachnospiraceae; genus Sporofaciens. Next base: position 21,887 of record CAMSTW010000040.1, on the reverse strand, counting down.
ATATAACCGCACCTGGCAAATGATTTGGCCTAGAACCTCCGCTTCCTTGCCGCCGGGTCATTACTGTTCAGATGCGCCCCGCCGTAGGAATTCAGGAATTCCTGCTTGATACTCTCTAAGCGCGCCGCGTCGTCCACGCGCTGCTTCCTGGCGTTCTCCTGGATCGCCCTTGTCTCGTCGATTCCATTGACGATGGTCCTCCACGTCGTCTCAAGCGTCTCGATCTTCACAGAGCTTCCCGATGCAAGGCGCGCCGTCATCTTCGACTGCTCCACCGTATTCCTTGCGTTCTTGATCAGCATCTCATTGGTCTTCTTGTCAAGCTCCGACATAGCCTCCGCCTGGATCTTCTGCCGTTTCAGCATGATCGCCTGCGCAAGGGCCTGCTTGAATACCGGCAGCGTAACGATAAACGCCGAATTGATCTTCCTTACAAGGTTCATGTTGCTGAACTCCATCGTCTTGATCATCGGGATCGACTGGATGGCGATATTCTCCGCCGTCCTTAAGTCCTGGGTACGCTGCTCGAGCATCATAAGGGAATTGTTCAGGCTGGCAAGCTCAAGCTGGATGGAATTATCCCCCGTAGCTTCAAACTCCGCCTGCCTCTGGGCGATATACGCCTCAACCTCCTTGCAGGCCTGCTCTCCTGCAAGAATATATTTTACAAGATCGTGATAATAATTCACATTCGCCTCAAACATCTGGTCTAATTTGCGGTTGGACTGCTTAATCTCGCTCTCGTACTGCTTAAGCTGGACATAGATCTTATCGACCTCGTCTCCCATAGTGTGGTATTTCTCCAGAATCTTCTCTAACTGTTTCTTAAGATTCCCGAATAACTTGCCAAAGACACTCTTATTCTCCCGGATCTCATCAATGTCGAATTTGTCCATGATCCTGGACAGAGCCGTCAGCATCTCGCTGGACTCGTCGATCTGATGCATGCTCATGCTGTTCAGCACCACATCCGACGCCTTGGAGATCTCATCTGCAGCCTCCGCGCCAAAAGAGACGATCGTCTCAAGATTATAGACCTCTATGGTACTGACGATGGCGTCCACCTCCTGGGAATTCACCAGTTCCGCATTCATCTGCGCCCTGTCGGCGGCAATGTCATACGGCTTAACGACCTCAATCTCATTCTCCACTGTCGCCGCCGTCGCCGGGGCCACAGTCGTACCTGCCTTGCTAAAATCAAGTCCCATATTCTCTACCCTCTCTTAAATATAATATCCCGCCATGACTTGCGGGCTGTTAACGGAACCGCCTCCCAGACGGGAACCTGCAGGTCATACACATAGTCCCCTATCTGGTGCTCTTCCATTAATCTTTTATTAAAATGATTCTCGATGTTATACCCTGTCGGAACAAAGAAAAGCACATCGAATCCCAGAAGATTCAAAAATGTAACATAGATGGAATCCTCCGCCGACATCAGGACTTCCGAAGTCATGATATAGATAAGCTTTGGATTCTTCTTCGTAAAATCAAACTGCTGCAGGAGCCTGACCGCCTCTTTGGGCAGGTTCAGCGCCACAGACACGATGGTGTATTCCATCCCGTTCTCAAAGGTTCCCCTGATCAGCCGCTGTTCGATCAGCGTCTCAAGCTTATCCAGGATATGCTCCTGCATCTCTTCCCTGAGAAAAGAATACTGATAGCCCGGATGGCTCTTGATCCTGCTCCTTCTAAGCTTCCCGTTCTTAAAGAACTCTGTCGCATACATCTTCACAGGATTAGGCGTCGCCGCGGTCAGAAACGGCGCCCTGTCTATCATAATCGTCTCCGGCGTGATCAGCTGCTTGATAAAGATCCAGTAATTCGCTGCATCCCGGTCCTTGACTCCGGACATCTTCGCGAAGATGACCGGGAGGTTTACCACCCCGTCCACCGTGCTGAAATTAGGGCGGAACTTCAAGTCGTTGTTCCACAGAATCTTGATCTCCCGATCCATGGTCTGCAGCATGATGGTATTCGCCTTCGCAAACTGCTGGTCCCGGTACATGCCGGAATCCTGATACATCAGTGTATCCAGCTCCCGCTCCGCATGGTACGCCGCCGTACCGATCCGAAGCTGCCCGTCCTGCTCCGGGAATTTGTTCAGGACCATCGACGTCTCATGGTTGATCTCATAGAGAAGCGGATCCTTAAGGCAGCATCTTGCATTCAGGTTCGGGCACAAGATCAGCACGTCCACCGGAATCCTTGCCAGATACCGCATAAACAGCGCCTCGCCGGCGTCCCGGCAGCCGCCCATATAGATGAAGCATCCCACCTGCGGCAGCTTCCAGTTCTGAAACAGCTCCCCCTGATACCGCTTAATCCAGCACAGGAGATATACCGCCTTATTCAGCAGTCTGTTCAGATTCACTCCCGGCTCTTTGGATTCCTCCGTCACCACTTCTGCAAACGCCTTCACAAGCAGGCCGCGCAGCTTCTGGCTTGCCGGGTACTGTATATTCCCCTGCAGGTCAAGAAGCATCTGGTCAAGATTCCCGTAACTGCCCCTTCGCACCCGCATGATCTCATCCGGCGTCGGTCTGGGGATGACTCCGTTGACCACCACCACCCGCCGCTTCTCATTCTTAAGCGACAGATAGAACTGGTACAGCCCACCAGCGTATGTAAGCTTGTCTTCTACCCCATTGATCCTGCAATAACAATTATAATACAGATCCGGCCTGTCGCCTCTTACCGCCGGCGCGGTGAGGATATCGGGAAGTCCTTTTCCTTCTGTCCATGCATTAGTACACCGGATCAGTCCGGTCTCTTCTCCGAATATCTCCTTATTCTGCTTCGCCTTCTCTGCCTCCCGGCACAACTGCCGAAGGGAAAAGTCCGCCGGGAATTCCTTCCCGCCGGGGACAGGATATTCTACAGAACGCTCAGACTTCGGATCAAGCTTCAGATACGCCCCGTCTCCTGAGGGCTGTACAAGGAGCACATCACATCCAGCATTGCTCAGGATTGAGATGAGCATCAGTTCATAACTGCTCACCTGTCCGCAATACAGGATCTTAGGAACCTGCTCCTGTCCAAGCCGGTTCACGATACGTTCGAACTTATAATAGAGCCAGCACATGAACTTGATATATGCGTTCTTCTGCATATTCTCTGTCTTGCCGGCCTTCCTTAAGCCGGTAAGACAATCATAGACGGCGCACGCGATATGCTCGCGCTGGTGTATGCCAAGTCTTGGAAGCCATCTCTTAAGACTGGCGGATATAAACCCGACATTCAGGCTAAAGTCCATGCCCATGATCTCACTGTAGTAGGCAAGGTTCGCTTCTGTCGGATTGGGGATTCTTCCTTCGATGATCACGCCTGACTGCCGCGCAGCTTCATAGTATTTGTAGATAAACCGGCCGATCTCCTCAGAGATCTGGTTGATTCTGTAAAAATATACCCTTTTTTCACTGCGCTTACTCATTTCTACAAAAAAATCATCAAGGTTCATATCTTTTCTCCTGACAAACAACTATGTATAATCTTATCACACGGAACCTGAATTTACAAGTTTCTGCGGCCTATTGGCTGATATTGTGTGAAAATTTTCTATCTGTACGGTTGAAATGATATTCAAGGGACGGAAGCTGGGAGTAATATAACAAAAATTTAATTCATAAAGCCCCTTACAAACATGCCAATATCCTCGTAACTGACTGCAAGATTAATGTTCTGGCCTTCATCGATGCCTGCCGTACTGATGCCTATAACTTCTCCCTGCATGTTCAAAAGCGCGCCTCCGGAACTGCCGTGGGAGATTGGGGCGGTAAACTGTATCATATCTACGGAGTCGATCTCCCGGAAACCGGATATGATGCCGTCGGAAACGGAATTGAACATTCCAAGGGGACTGCCGATTGCCACGACTTTCTGCCCTCTAACGAGCTTCCTGCCTTTATAGAGGGGGAGTGGATGAAGCCTCCGGTCGATACGGATCACTGCAAGGTCTAAGACTGTGTTGTACTTTATAATCTCGTTTGTCTTATAGATATTCTCGTCGTCTTCGATCCGCACCGCAAAGAAGCAGCCGCCTCTTGTCACATGATTGTTGGTGAGGATGTAACCGTCCCGTCCGATCATGATGCCAGAGCCTGTCGCTATGGGTTCTCCCGCCCTGTTGTAGACGGCTATCATGACGATGGATGAGGCGAGCAGGGCAAGTTCTTCGAAACTTTTCTCCGGATTGCCCGCCGGGCTGCCGGGAACTGCCGGCTGCTGCCGTAGCTGCGGCTGGAACTGAGGCTGTGACGGTGTTCCTGCCTGCGGCGGAATCTGCGGCCGGGACTGTAACGGCGTTCGCGGCTGCTGCCCGGGCTGCGAGTCCATCCGGGACTGCGTCTGTTGCTGTATGTGCATTTGCGGCTGGCTTTCGGACTGCCGCCGTCCCTGCTGCCTTGTGGATTGTACCTGCATTTGCGGCTGGCTTTCGGTCTGCCGCCGTCCCTGCTGCCTTGTGGATTGTACCTGCATCTGCGGCTGGCTTTCGGTCTGCCGCCACGTCTGTTGCTGGCTTTCGGTCTGGTTATGAGCGCCGGAATGTCTTCTGCCTGGTCTCTCCGGGATGAACACTCTCACAGGCCCTCCCGGCGCCTGTACGGCTCCGCTCTCACGCTCTTTACTTCCTGCGGCTCTCCCTTCCAATCCTGTCTGCCCCTTTATCTCTTTTCCTTCCCCGCTCCGTAAAGAATCCGCAAAGACCTCTTCGCGCTCTGCCTGTATTGTCTGCATTTCATGTACTGACTGCATCGCAGATGACGCTTCACAGGGGCTGTACTCAGGCAACCGCAGGGTATCCTTAAACTCTCCATTCCTGAATTCTGCGGACAGGCCTTTCAGCACATCTGTTGTGGATATATCTTTCCGGCACTCCAGAAGCAGCACGTCACATCCCAGCAGGGTCAGCATGTAACAGAACAGATACTCCTGCTCCTTCTGCACATCCTCTGCCAGAATCTTGAAGCATTTCCGCTCGTCCCAATCCGCAAGTGCACGGCCAAGCACGCAATCCGTCCAGTACAAAAGCTTTATAACAAAATTCTTCTCTATGGATTCTGTCATATCCTTCCTGGCAAGCCGGTACTTCTCTATGGTCTCCGTACATGCGGCGCCAAGCACACGGCTAAACCACCCGTCCTGCTCCTGGTTTCGCACAGACAGCTTCTGCTCCTCCTTTAACGTCTCAAACTGGCTGCTGTAGAAATACATATCTTCCTGCGAGATCAGCGGTGAGGGCAGCCGGGTCCTTGTATAGAACAGCCGCTTCTTCTGCATCTCGCTTCCCATCCTCCGGTCTATGGCAAGGATCTGCTCCTCCATGTCCGGTCTGCATCCAAGAGCCCTGACAAAGTACACATCCCGCTTCCCTGCGTGAAATCCACCCTTAATACTCAAAAAGGTATCCAGGGAATTGATATTCATGATGTTATGCCTGTATGTAATCTCTTTCTCCATCTTGTTCACCCGCTTAAACAATATAGATTTATCTTATCACAACGTCAAAAATATATCTACCAATTCTCCTGATGATATGTTATATTTGTAGGAGTCTGGTTACTTTTATTCTTAACACTCAGGAGGAACAGATGATACTTACATATTACATTGGCGGCTCACCTTGTGCCGGGAAAAGCACCAAACGGCAGACGAACTGGCCGGCAAGGCTGCCGTGCATTTTGGATTCAGCGATTCATATTTATAAATAGAAGGAGCATTCATCAGTATGAACAATCAGTCAATTTATTACAGTGTGGGGCCGCTTCTGTACTGTCCGGCGGACAATACCTCCATCGCGGCTTCTATATGTTCGCAGAGATTCGGGACGGGATTCTCCTTAGCACTCTGCCTGGAAGATACGATAAACGATCGTTTTGTGGCAGAGGCTGAGAATCTGCTCGTCTCTTCCATCAACGATATCTATCATTCCAGACAGAGCGCGGACTTCTATCTGCCCAAGATCTTTATCCGTGTACGAAGCCCCAAACAGATCAGGCGTCTTTCCCGCCGCTTCGGAGACAGCCATGAACTCATAACCGGATATATTATCCCCAAGTTCTCACCGGACAACGCCGACTCCTATCTTGCACAGCTTGCAGATCTGAACGGCGGCCCCGGTGCGGTAAAATATGCCATGCCAATCTACGAAAGCCCTTCAATCGTAGATCTTCGCACCCGCTATGATATCCTGTACGGCTTAAAAGAGAAGCTTGCCTCTGCAAAACCCTGGATACTGAACATACGCGTAGGCGGCAATGATCTGTCACATCTGTTTGGCTTCCGGCGGGAATCTGATGAATCAATCCACCAGATTGCTCCTATCGCAAATATCTTCGCAGATATCATTACGGTATATGGAATGGATTATGTAATCTCTGGTCCTGTATGGGAATACTATTCCGGCGATAATTGGGAGCGTGGACTCAGAAAGGAGATAAGAGACGACCGGTTAAGCGGATTTATCGGAAAGACTGTGATCCATCCGAATCAGATTCCGGTCGTCAACGACGAGTACCGAGTCTCTCGAAAGAATTATGAAGACGCCCTGCATATCCTGAACTGGAACACACAGGAGGCGTCCTTCGTCTCAGGCAGCCTTACCGGAGAACGAATGGACGAGTATAAGACACACGTCAACTGGGCGCGGAAAATATGCTTTATGGCAGAGTGTTATGGTACTATATAAGGCTTATTGTATACCACCTTCATCACCAAAAAGCTTATTGATACATCCATTTTTAAGAGAGAGGTAAGATAACTGCCTCTCTCTAATAGTAGGTTGATATTCCATACGCCAACCATCGCGGTTACAAGCATTCCGCCCTTGATGATAAAATTATCCTTGTACTTGGAACTTGCAATGCGTTCAAGAAAACGCTCCATCATATAGATTCGCATAAGCGTCCTGGCATCCGCCTTGTTCATCTTAGCCACATTCTTGATTCTTCCCTTAACCTGCTCTGGAGTTAGCCGCATCTTACAATAATACCCCCATATATCTGCGCATCACATTATCTACCCGGAACAGCTTTGAGTACTCCTTCCCATCTGCTGTAAGCCGATGCGAATTATAGCCGCTGTATATAGTAAAAGTATGGATAAGTGGCTCACGGTCCATCAGTCCATGACAGTAAAAAGCTTCATCATGTGAGAAAACAGCATTCGGGCATCTCTGATAAAGGACATACAGTTCATCCACCCAGACATCTCCCACAGAATAAACACCTCGTCTGACAGGTTCCAATCCATTTTCATGAACGTATTTGTAAAATTAAGTATTATCTGTACGTTTGTTTGATTATATTCTGGTAAATTTATCAAAATCTGCTACGCTCCGGTATCTATATATCACCCATTTTCTTAATAATCCCACAGCATTTATAATACTTAAGCGGGTAATACTCAACCGGAACCTGCTTCTCCCCTGCAAGCCTTATCAGGTGGCTTAGTTCGCGGCTGTCCTTATATCTCTCATCTATAAGAACCTTCCACGGAACCCTTCTTAGCAGCACACGGGTAGCTTCTCCTATCCCCGGCTTAATGAAGTTGATATCCTCCACCTGATACCTGGCCGCGATTTCTCTCACTTCGTCTATCCCCCGGCCGCCCACACTTACTCCTGAACTTCCCGTTCCCATAGCAGAGCACCCGGTATCTCCTCCTCCGGTTCTGGCAGTCCCGGCACAAGCATAATCCGTTCCCATGGCAGAGCGCCCGGTATCTCCTCCTCCAGTTCCGGTAGTCCCGGCACAGTCATGATCCATTCCCATAGCAGAGCGCCCGGTATCTCCTCCTCCGGCTCCGGCAGTCTCGGTACAGTCATAATCCATTCCCGGCGATAATGTAAATTCCTTCTCAATAGCCTCAATAAACCCATAGGACAAATCAGCATCCTGAAGTTCCTCATAGTACACTGCCCCATGAAAATCATTTTCCCCGATTATATCGCTCCGCAGAAATGTCCGGCTCACCAGCCCGGATACCGTGCAATTCAGACAAGAGCTTGGAATCAGGATATCCTCATGAGTACCGCAAAGCTTTGTCACATTAGCCGGATCCGCGGCAACGGCAATCTCAGGCGACACGCCTTCATATGCTCCGACTGCCTTCCCAAGTTCCCTTAAGATCGCCCCTTTTCCTACCCAACCGTCTACGAACAGCAGCTGCCCGGCCTGATAATTCTTAAGCAGAAAGCGCATTGCATTATGGTCAATTCCCCGATCCCTTATGATGGAAATGGAATAGTGAGGAACATCCACATCATATTTGAACTTCAGATACCTCTTTATCAATATGCCAATCGGAATTCCCGCCCGGGCCAGGGACACCAGCACAACGTCCGCCCCTCTTGATTCCATGATCTTATCCGACAGGCGTCCCACCGCCTGCGCCACCGGCTTCGCATAGACCTTTAGCGCCTCTTTGTAGATCTCCATATATCTGTCCGTAGGGACATACTCAATGGGAAGCATCTCACTGTAATGTCTCCCGGACTGGATCAGCTTCTCCCGCTCCTCTGTGGACTGCGGCTTTACAAGGCCCGTGATATCCTTTAATAATAAGATCACATCCTTCTCACTGTAAGAGCTTCTCATACTAACACCACCTGATCAAGTGAATCTCACTGTTTTTCTTCTTCAAGGCATTCACCAGAGAATTCACAGCCTTCACATTCCCGGCGCTTCCGTCATGCCCCGCCTCTTTCGTACTCCCCGGCGCCTGGGCGTCCGTAATAACAAAAACCCTGTCATAACTGCCGATATCGTAGATATACGTGACCCGCGCCGGATCATACATACTTCTGAGCTCATATCTTGTCCGCAGAGGATAGCCCGCGTCCATTGAGACCGCAATCGGACTCCGCGTGGTCGAATGGCACCGCACCCCGCACCCAAGCTTCTCTATACACGCCGCAACATACAGCGCCGGATACATAAACTCCTCCGTCCCCACCACAAGTATCCGCTCGTCCTTCTCAAAATGAAATACTGACTCCATATCCTTCCAGAGCTTCTCACAGCTCTTCCGGTACATCCCGGAATCCACCAGCCTTCTTGTATCCATCCAGCCTGTGAACCGGACTTCATCAACCTCATACCTGCGGCCTGTATCACACGCCTCATAGCTTCCATTCTCCGTATACCGCCCGGCAATCCCGCCGTAATCCTCATGACAGGTCTTGAGGATATAGTGACATCGAATCCCCTTCTCCTCGAACGCCTTCCTATGCTCTTCTGTCATCCCGTTTAAGATAGACGCGACTGCAAACCTTATATTCCGTCCATACCTTTCTTCCAGTTCCCCAACTATACTGAGGATGGTATTCCCCGTTGTAACCTCGTCCTCTATAAAGACAATGCGGCTGACTTCACCAATGGCTCTGTCAACCGCCTCCTTCCTAAGCTTCTGCTGCACGGCATGGCTGTGAGCTTCGGTAAAACAGATATATTCTGCCTGCAAGATCTCTTCCCGCGTCGTCTGAATGTATCTTTCCCCCAGCCGGATCGCAACTTCCGCGCCTATGGCCGTGGCCGTCTCTGCAAAACCTATGACCAGCAGCCGCTCGCCGCCATATGCGCCGCCAACGATCCCGGCCAGTGTGTCAAACAGCTTAAACGCCTCATTCGGCCGGACCGGAATATGCTTCCCCTGCAGGGGATTCACCACAAGATAGCTCCGTTTTCTGTTATTCTCCCTCTTCGCTACCGCTACAAGCTCTTTTTCTATATACATACACCTGACCCGTTCTTTCCAGCCAGCGCTCCATCCGGCCAGAACCCGGATTCATGAACTCTGGTTTTCTTTTCGTATCTCCCGGATGATTCGCACAATATCTCTGCCGGCTCAATCCCATCCATGTGAAATACGTTTCCAGTATATCAGGGATTGGCTTCAACTTCAAATAAAATCTGCTTCTCCCCGTTAAACTCCCCGTTAAACTTCTGGATCCGGCCGGACAGCTCCTGGCTGCGCCGCCTGCAAACCTATGCCATGTCATACTCCGGCCCGATCAGCCAGACGCCTTCACATTCCAGTTCGTCTCTTACCGTGATATCCGTAAGCGCCTTCATGGTAAGCGCCGCCAGGACGCCGCTGCCTTCACAGAGCTTCTGATCGCCCCGGTTCGCGAACGCGAGGTTCACATACGCCGTGCCGTCTCCGTACCGCTTGTTCACAGTCAGGTTCTCCATCTGCCCGATCCCATCCCCCGGCACGGCAGATACGAACTCCATATGCGCCGGATCATAATCAAGAACCTTTCCAAACGCGTTGAGGTTCTTGACATTCCCGGCGGTCACCGCCAGCGTAAAGGTCTCCCCCGCCTTTACCGCCTCCGCCTCCGGGATCAGCGAGATGCTTCCGGAGACCGCCCCCGTCTGCTTTGTCCCGCCGTCAAGGGCGAACATGGTAAACGCATAGTCGTACACGTCGTATACGCCGTTCATATTCACATCGCCGCAGCGTTTCTGGATCTGATCCACAAAATTAGCCCCATCCCTGACAGAAGTCCCGAGATAGTTCTTCATGTTGATGTAATCTCCCTCGGCAACCTTCTCATTCTTATTGGTGCTCCCCACCGCGAACGGGCCGGAACCCTCCTTCTTGAAGACAGGAAGCTCGTGGGAGGCGAAGAAGTTCTTCTTTGATTTCACAATCTCCAGTTTCAGGAAGCGGGCGCTTACCCCGTCAAGAGTCACGGTCTTTACATTCTCTTCCAGTTCAAGGTTCTCGTCATAGGTCCATGCTTCGTGCTCTCCGCCGTTCCACTCCAGTTTCCAGTGCAGGTTGTCAAGACTGGAATATACGTTCAGCTGTTCCACCGTGCCGCTTCCATAGCTGTCCCTTGGATAGTACTCGAACCTGTCCAGATCGTAGACCGCCCCAAAGTCGTAGATAAACGGGATCCTGTCTTTCACCACATCGTCTGCGGCAAAGAACAATCCCCGGAAGCTGTGGTCTGTCGCATATTTGAGCGCGCCGGCTTCGTCGCCGCCGGTCCATATGACCCTGCCAAGGGCGCCAATCTCATCTCTCCACGGGTCAAGAAGAGAGCTTGCCGTAAGTTCCTCACTCCACGGGGAATATCCTTCCTGGTTCCTCGCACGCACACGGTAGGTATGCTCTGAATGATACTCCAGCTCGTCATGCAGGTAGGAACAGGTATCGCCCATGGCGTTAAGATTGCCGTCAACCAGCATCTCGTAAGAGTCCGCTTCCCCGATTTCCGTCCAGTCAAGCCAGATAGAGGTCGGGGTCTTCTGCTTTTCGGGAACCCTGAGCGCCGGAACCGGAAGCGATCGATTCTCCTTATCAGCCGGACGTATAAATCCATTCACAAACCCTCGGATCTCCACGGTCTGCGCCTCCTTCGCGGTGTCCGCCGCACACATCTTGATATACAGCTTAGGCGCGGTTTTTACACCCTTAACCAGCTTCGCAATCTCCGTTTCCTCTGCCGGGGCATAGGTATGGATCGACGGGGCTTCGTCATAGAAGAAGACCGCTTCGCCTTCCCCCGGGACTATCTTTCTGAATGCTTCCCCCTCATTCCCAAGGACGACTTCTTTCACATCCAGCAAGGCTTCTCCGTTCTTCGCAATGATTTCTTTTGGCTTCTCTGACAGATGCACGATAAAGGTCGTGCTGCGTTTCGGATCATATCCCTCATAATCCCCTTCGGCCTTCTCTGCCGTAAGCCGGACGCAGTCTCCCTCTACCACAGACGTATACCGCACAGACACACGGTTTCCATAGGAAATATGGTCGATCACGCCGTAAGAGGTATCTTCTTCCGTCTGGTTGCGGATATATTTCCCGTCATCCTCGCAGGCCGTGTATTCACTGGTCCCCAAAGGCCAGAATTCCACGATGCGGCTGGTCCTGTCGATGGCGTCCGGGGTGTTGTTCTCCTCATACATCGGAAGGATTGCCCCGCCTTTTACGAATACCGGCAGCTTCCATAAGGGGGCGTCGAAGTTATTCAGTACCTGCCCGCCCTGGTATTTCTCACCCGTCAGGTAATCCGTCCACACTTCCTCTCTATCAGGAAGATAGATGCGGTTCCTGACGTCATTGCCCATCTCGTCCGCCGCCACATTCCTGTAGACGGGAGCCACAAGGAGACTGCCGCCCAGCATGAACTGGTACTGCATCTCCCTGGTTCCTGCATATGCGTCCTGTGGATACTCAAGGAACATTGCCCTGACCATGGGAAGTCCGGTATCACCGTTGCCTGTATCCATATTCGCTGCGGAAACGGCACAGGTATAGATATACGGCATGAGCTGCGATTTCAGCTTCATATACATACGGCTGATGCCTGTGTAGGGATCCCCAAAGGTATACGGCGCCTTCATATAACTTCCCCATCCGTCCATATTCAGCATCTGAGGCGTAAACGCCTTCCACTGGTAATCCCGCACCGCAATCAGCGCCTTTCCGCCAAAGATCCCGTCCATGTCGCTCCCGATATTCGGGTTGCCGCTCAAAGAGCTTCCGATGTAGGTAGGGATATGGAAACGGATGTATTCCCAGTTCCCGCCTGTCTGGTCGCCGGTCCACACGCTGTTGAAACGCTGGGAGCCTGCCCATCCGTCCAGGGAAATGATATTGGGGCGGAAGTTCTTCGCCGTGGTCACAATGTCGTAAGCCGTCTTCACGCCGTCAAGCTGGAAAGAGTACCCTGGCCCTACCCATGCAACGTCGGTCTTCAATGTGGTCGCTCCGCCCGCCGTCACCTCTTTCCTGAAATCACGCAGAAGGTGCCAGTACGTCCCGCTGTCAGAATCCGGGGAAAGACTGCTCTCCGTCCACAGCCCGGACGCCACCCCCTTACTGTTGGCAAATTCGGTGAACCTTGCAAAGTTCTCCACATTGGCGTCCACCGCCGCAATCCGTTCTTTGCTGCTTTGGCCATCCTCGTCTACGCCGCCCTGCACATAATAGCCGTTCTGCCCGTATCCGCCGCCGTAGCCGTCATTTGGCAGGAAGTACCCAAGAGGCATGTCATAACGGATATACTCCTCTAATACCGCCCTGGCAGAATATTCGTAAGGAGTGTCTACCGTCTCCGGATAATTTGCGATGGCAACACAGGGTTTCTCTCCGTTGAGGGACTCGGAATGCAGGCCGTCTGTCAGCCGGTAGCCGGTGGCCATGCCGCTCTCATACCATGTCCTTCCCTGTGCGGTATAAGGCTCGCCGCCCTTCACCACCCACGCCTTGCTGCCAGATTCCTTTGACCATGCATCCCGGTTATAGCAGTTTAAGTGCCCCTCATAGAAGCCGTACTCCGGAAGCAGCACCGGGCTGCCCGTCACATGATAGTAGCCCTGCAGAAGCTCCTGTACCATACGCCGCTTATCCTTCGCGCCGGACAGGAAGTAATATGCGCTGAACCTGTCTTCCTTATGTTCCGTGACGGTCAGAAGCTTTTGCCCGTTTCCCCCCGTATCCGCCCCCAGCTTCTGACCATCTGATTCTTTTTTACCGAAATCATAGGATCCTTCGGCAAATGTATTTCTTAACACCCCATACCCCGCCGTCGTAAAATAGAAGGGATTCGGAGAAGCCACCCCGCCGTCCATCCATCCGCTCTCGTTGACGATCTGAATCTTCTTCCCAGTATGCAGAAAACGTCCGTTCTGTGTACCGCCTCCAAAGAAATCCTCGTCTTCCTGCCGCAGCAGGGTCTGCACGGCCAGATGCTCCTGAATCACAAGAGACTGCGCCTCTTCCATCACAATACGGCCCTTTACCCGGACCTGCATCCTTGCCGTTGCTTTATGGAAGATCACAGACGTATCCCCGCACAGAATCTCGATCTGGTCTTTCTGTTCCATGATCCTGGCCATCGGCTTCGTGTAAGCATCCGCTTCATCCGGACGCTGCTGAATCCTGGCGGTATGCTTCTCATCCACGGGTTTCGCATAGGCCGCGAATTCCCCCCTGGGATCCAGATCATACCGGAAAATATTCTCTTCCAGGAACACAAGCCTCCCTCTGAGGCCGCCGTTAAAGAATATGTGGGCGATGTGGCCGGCAGACCTATCCCCTTCTGCCGCCTCCACGCGCTCCACACACACTGCCGTAAACGCATTCTCACTCATTTCTGTCCTTTTTATCCTTTCTCTCTTTTCTCCCTGTCCTTTTGTCCTCTTAAGAACAGTTCCTGCATCAAAATGGGAGAGAGGCGTACACCCCTCCCCCAAAAACTCCAATCCCGGGTCTGCATAAGACAGACTTTACGGACGATACACTTCGATCTTTACCTAACCCTTGATACCGGACTGCGCAACACCTTCGATGAACTGCTTCTGGAAGATAAAGAACAGTACAATCATCGGTATAACCGCCAGCACCGCTCCTGCCATCTGCGCAGGATAGTTCGTCGCATACTGGCCTTTCAGCAGCGATAACGCCGGAGCCAGTGTCATCTTCGCCGGGTCTGAATTGACGATCAACGGCCACATGAAGTCGTTCCATGCGAACTTCGCAGTGAAGATTACCAACGCTACGATACCCGGCTTAACAAGCGGCAGCATAATCTTTCCAAAGATCTGGAATCTGTTACATCCGTCCAGAAGCGCCGCCTCTTCAAGCTCCTTGGGCAGTGACATGAAGAACTGTCTCAGAAGAAACGTTCCAAACGCACTGAACAAGTTCGGCAGGAACAGACCCGGCAGTGTATTGATCATCCCCAGTTTCTGGATGATCAGATACTGCGGGATCAGGAAGATCTGCCCCGGCACCATCAGAATGGATAAGATAATTAAAAAGATCGCATTCTTAAACGGGAAATCAATTCTTGCGAATCCATAAGCCGCCATCGTACAGAAGGCAACCTGGACAAGCACCGTTATGATGGTGACAATAATCGTATTCGTATAGATGGTTCCGAATGGGAGTACATCCCACACATATTGATAGGATTCCATATTCAATGCTTCCGGCAATATGGCCGGCGGTATCTTCATGGATTCCGGCAATGTCTTAAATGAGGTAAACACCATCCAGAGGAATGGGAATACCGTAATCGCAATACCTGCTATCAACACAATATGTATCAGCAAACGCTTTCTTGACGCTGATTTTGACATCGTTATTTCCTCCTTCCCCTAATCGTAATTCACCCATTTCTTCTGTCCGATCATCTGAATCACGGTGATGATCATAATGATCGCGAACATGAAGATAGAGATTGCCGCCGCGTAACCTTTGTATCCGTACATAAACGCATTCTGGTAGAACAATACATTCATCGTCTTGACCTCGTTGAACGCCGGGTTGGTCGTCGGATCGATCATCATATAGATACTGTCGAACACCTGGAAGGCGCCGATCATACCCGTGATGATGACGAAGAAGATCGTCGGCGAGAGCAACGGTATGGTGATTTTGAAAAATATGGTTCCGGGACCTGCCCCGTCGATTGCAGCCGCTTCATAATAGGACTTGGAAATCCCCTGCATACCCGCCAGCAGAATGATCATATTGTATCCGACGCTTCCCCAGATTGCAACGATCATAACACACCCAAGCGCTGTGGACGGCGTAGTCAGCCAGCTCTTTCCCTGTCCGCCAAGAGCCTCGATCATGGCGTTGAAGATTCCGTACTCACTGTGGAATATCAGCTTCCAAACCAGGGCAACAGCTACTGACATCGTTACGGACGGCAGGAAATAAATCGTACGATAAAAGGAAGTTCCCTTAATCTTTGAATTCAGCAGTGATGCAACCAGAAGCGACAGCCCCAGGCCGATCGGTACCGTAACGATCGCATAGATCAGCGTATTCTTCATAGCCAGAAGCAGGTCCGGCTCCTGAAATAACTGCTTGAAATTCGCTAGTCCTACAAAAGTAGCCACATTAAATTTATTTACATCATTAAAACTAAACCAGAAGTTCTGGATGAACGGAACTACATAGAATATTACAAGTCCGATTGTGACCGGTGCGATAAAAATGTATCCCGCCAACCAATCCTTCTTATCTCTTTTACTGGCCTTCCGTTTTACTGGTTTTGCCATTTTCTTTTCCTCGCCCATACTCTATCCCTACTTTACTTATTTTGCGTTCATCTTCTCAAGGATTGCGTCTTCTTCTGTCTTAATCTTCTTACACGCCTCTTCCAGGGTGATCTCGTCCATCCACGCCTGCTCTAAGTATGTCTTCTCAACCTGTGCAAGCTCGGATGTCACCTTACAGTGCGGAAGCAGCTCTGCGTTCTCTACGTTGTCGAGGAACACCTGCAGGTTCAGATCCGGATGTGTTCCTACATAGATATCCTGACAGTCATTTCTTGCGGAGATTACAACGCCTGCCTCAGCCTGGATGGTCTGCGCCTCTTTGCTTCCAAGCCATAATGCGAAGTCTACCGCCTCTTCCGGATGCTCTGTGAATGCAGATACGGAGAATGCAAGGCCATTGATGATGTCTGTGTTCTTACCGTTAAAGGTCGGTCTGGAAACGATACCGTATTTTCCTTCCATTGTCTTGTTGTAAGACGGAATCATATAGTTACCGGAGAGATACATAGCTACCTGTCCGCCCTGGAACATGCTGTCCGGGTCTGTGTTCGCCATCTGCTCAAGCGACGGTGACAGTCCGTCCAGTACCAGGTCAAGCCACGGCTGGATTCCTTCGATGGTCTTGGGGTCGTCCCATCCTGCCTCTGTGTTATCCTCATTCAGGATATATCCGTCATTCGCATAAACGGACGCATAATAAGTCGTCTGGCTTGAATTACGGTTTACCGGAACCGGATATGTGCCCTCCGGAAGTCCCGCAGCGTCAAGATCCTCACATACCTTGCGGAACTCTTCGAAGGTCATTCCATCCTTCGGATACTCTACCTTTGCATTGTCAAAGATCTCTTTGTTATAGAAAATAGCATTGGTGTCGAAATCCTTCGGGATTCCGTATAATTTGCCATCCACCGTATAACCGTTCAAAAGCGGAGCCGGGAAATTCTCGCTTGCCTTAAGGTCTGACTCTTTCTCTGCGTCTGTCAGATCCATCAGGATACCCGCGTCGGCATATTCCTCTACATGAAGCACATTCATCGTGATGATGTCAGCGGAGGAATTACCCATTGCGCTTGCCTCAAGCTTGGTCCAGTACTCTGTCCATGTGGTAAGCTGCGTCTTAACCGTTACGTTTGGGTGCTCCTTGGTATAAGCCGCCGCCATCTCCTGCATTACAGGCTCCTGGTCGGAATCCCATACTGCCATGGTAAGTTCAACCTTGCCGTCCTTGCTCTCTTTGCCGCCGGAAGATGAGGAACCGCCGCTGCTGCTTCCTCCTCCGCATCCGGTAAGCACCGCTGCTCCCATCACTGCCGTAAGTCCCAATGCTGCTAATCTTTTCAAATTCTTTTTCATAATATCACACTCCTTTTCTTTTTTTATTTTTTAGAATTTGAATCTATTATGAAGCTTCCACATATCCTGAAAGCTTACATACTACGTATCTCCACCGGACATCCGCCGTGCGTCCTGGAATATTCTGCCGCCAGCGCGCAATAATGGCTCTCCAGAGAACGGTTCAGGGAAGTCACATAAGAACTCTCTTCCTTCTCGCCGCTGATGATATCAAGGAATTCCACCACCATACGGTCATCCCCGCCGCCATGTCCGGAGAAATCGTCTGCCAGCGACGCCACATCAATGGTCTCCACAGGCATGCCGCTCTCAAACCTGCGGATGCTGATCTCGCAGTCTTCTGCCAGATGCTGCATATCTACCCTGATCTCCCCTCTGGTTCCCATGAACCTTGCATACCTGGAAGTCTCCGGCGTGAAAGCGCACATCGTAAAGCTCATGGTTGTTCCGTCCGTCATCTTTAAATTCACGACCTGATGGTCTACTACATTGTTGTTGCAATGGTAAACACACTGTCCGTACCTGCCTTCCCGGATTGCTTCCATAAGCTTCTCCTCCGTGGGGCCGGACGGCACAAGCACGTCTAAGGGCCATATCCGGTTTCCGCTGCGGTAGCCGGCGACCTTGTGGTCCAGATAGATCTTCTCCGCGTCAAACGGACAGCTTTCCTTTACTCTACAGCCGTCAAGACAGCGTTTCGCGCACCCTTTTGGCGCCTTTTCCGCCTTAAACAAATAGTTGTCTCCATAAGAAGTCAGTGATTCACAGGTCTTCCCCGCAAGCCAGGGATACAGATCCATGTCGTGGCAGCATTTCTGCAGGATCATCGGACTGGTCTCCTTCGAATTCGCCCAGTTGCCGCGCACGAAGCTGTGCGCCTGATGATGCCATCCCACATTCTCGGACGCCATAATCGACACCACTTCCCCGATTACGCCGGAATCCAGCAATTCCTTTACCTTCTGGTAAATCGGCGTATACCGGAGTACATGGCATACCACTACTTTCTTCCCGGAACGCTCTGCCGCCGCTTCCAGTTTTCTGCACTCGTCAAGCTCTGGCGATACCGGCTTCTCAAGCAGCAGATGATATCCTTTCTCCAAAGCCGCCAGGGCGTGCCCCACATGCTGGCGGTCCTGGGTCGCGATAATCATGGCGTCGGCAAGCTTCTCCCTCCTAAGCATCTCTTCTGCACTGGCAAAACACGCCTCCTTTGGCACATGGTACTCCTCTGCAACGAGAGCAACCTTCTCCGGATCAATATCTGCGATTGCCGCAATCTCCATCTTATCCGGATGGAGCTTTGCAGACTTCGCATAGACGTCCTTTCCCCGGCTGCCAAGTCCTGCGATTGCAACTTTCATCGTCTTGCTCATCCTTAATCCTCCTCATCTTATCCGATCATCTTCTCTTCTTCGTTTCTGTCGATCCCCCAGACGATCTCATAGGTCTGCCTTCTGAAATCTACCGTCACAGTCGTACCGTCTTCAAAGACCGTCCTCTGTATGTTATAATCTCCGTCTACCATCTCGTGGTACATCATCTCACATTTGGCAACCTTCTCATGCAGCTTCGCCACCGTCTCACATCTTTTGATCTCTTCTGCAAGACTTGTATCCAGCGCGTCAAAGGAACCGTCAAAATCAGGGTAGGCGCCGTCCCGCAGCAGATACGGAGCCCCGCCGTTCAGTAACGCATAGAGCATGTAATCCTCGTCCTCGCTCACCTTCTCCATCATCCACGGCTCAACCAGGCAGTCGTGATATACCAGGTTAAACAGCGGCACCGGCACGCCGTACTTCGGACTTCCGGGCTTACGCAGCATGAAATCATAAGGCGCGTAATGGCTGAAAACCATGCTCGTAACGCTCCAGTCATTCACTTCCTCCGAGCTTGGGAGAATCCCCCTGGCCATCAGGTAATCAAAGCACTGGTTTCTCGCCTCATAGCATTCTCTTCTGCTCATCCTGTGCCGCGGGTTATTGCACTCGTCGCCTTCATTGCAGGTAAATACATCCAGGTACGCACAGTCCAGTTCAATCTGCTCCTCCTCAAGCTTCGCAAAATTCCGCTTCAGATAATACGGAGCCTGTGTCGCGCATAAGAACGACTGGGGACCTCCCGCCCAGCGCTGGTGCCTTGGCAGGCTTCCGTCTGCCAGACGGCATGCGTAGTCCTCGTCGAAGCTTGGAGCCGCCAGATAATAATCTCTGTACTGGTCATGGATCCCAAAAAGGTATCCTAATTCATGCATCGTATCCGCAAGGGACCTCATCCCCTTCCATCCGCCGGCCTCTTCACACGCGGGTGAATAATCCGGATGCTGGTTGTCATATCCCGGCTGCGCCCATCCGTCCAGATGCAGGTACAGCTTCTTCACACCCGCCTTATGAAGCTCCCTCATCTGAGCCTCTCTTGCCTCAAAAGTCGTGAGATGATTGTTCTTATCCGGCTGGTCCTGATCATAGAAATCCGAATCCTCCCTGACATGGGTCTTGATCCCTGTGTGTACAAAACAGGAACCGATCAGCCGGTCTACGGACGGTACTTTCGCCGCCTTCTCCTTAAGCGTCCGAAGCTTCCCCTGTTCATTCACATACTTACGGTACATCTTACACATATCGTTGTAATCACATCCGCTCATCAGACTGTACCGCATGATCCTGCGGTAATCCATCCTGCCTAGGCTTGGCTCAAACCATACTCCTGCGTGGGTATACGGCCCCCCTGCCGGATGCTGCGCATGATAACCTGCGTTCCACGGCGTCGTACACAGTGCAAGATACCCTTCTCCTTCCCTGATCTGGGCAAACCACGGCATATATCCTCCCGCCGTTCCAAAGTAGCCGTCAAACACAATATCCCCAAGTTCTGTCTCCCACGTGTTGGGGATCAGAAGCCCCTGCTGCAGATTCAGCAGTGTATACCAGTCCTCTCTTCTCTCCTCGAAAGCCATCTCTCCCGGCCAGTATACATGCTTCACCTGCAGGCCTTCCTCACAGACCGGTATCCACTCGAAATAAATATCCCCTGTCGCGTTTTCAATCCATACATAGGTCTCAAATGTATATGGAATCTTTACCTCTCCGACGCAAAATCCCTGATACCTGCTTCTGATACCTGTTCCTATCCCATTCTTCACCCGCTCATGGCTGACAGAAACAGCATCCCCAAATTCCAGTGTTCCCCCTGCATATTCCAGGCGCGGCACATAAGCCTTATCCCATTCCCATCTTGTTCCATTCTTCCACAGTGTAAACCGCAGACTTTCTTCCTCGAAGTCAATCCTTACACTATTTACCTTAATACTTGTCATATCGTCCCTTTCCATTTGTTATTTATGCTCGTTTTCTCTTTTATTTACGTTGTATTATAATATAAGTTGCACAACATTGCTTACACTATCGTCTACCCTTCTTGCTCAATCATCCTTATTATGTTATAATTACAAAAAGCTGGAAAACAACATACCTCGCAGCGTAGCTGCGAGGCACGGCGTTGATATTTGAAGCAAAAGGTACTCTTGAGACTTATGTACTGCGAAAGGAAAACATGATATGACTTATATCAGAACCAGGATGCACAAAGAGATTGAGATTGATTCTATTATTACTCTGCATTATTTCGAATATATGAAGAATTTCATTTTCCAGGGAGAGGCCCATGATTTCTGGGAATTTCTGTATGTAGATAACGGAACCGTATCCGTACGTTCCGACGATACCTGGATGACGCTGAATACCGGAGACATCATCTTCCATCAGCCCAACGAATTCCACGCGATCAAGTCCATAGGAAGGAACTCGCCGAACCTGATCGCCGTCTCCTTCATATGCGACTCTCCGGCTATGAAGCATTTCATACATAAGAGCTATACCCTGACAGGGGATGAACGCCACCTGATCTCCCACATTATTTCCGAAGGGAAGAAGACGTTCTCTACCCCTATCCATATACCCACAATCGAACAGGTCCAGCTTAAGGAGGAGACGCCCTTCGCCTCACAGCAGCTGATTGTTTTGTATCTCGAATTATTTCTGATCACCTGTATCCGGAACCATCCCGAGAGTACGGTGTCTGATTCTGCGATTCCGAAGGATTCTCCCGAGAAGCAGTCTGCAAGGCTTGAGCGCCTGGAGAGAATCGTCCGGTATATGGAATCGCATATCAGCGAGCAGCTCAAGCTCTCGGATCTCTGTAACGAGTTCTCCATCAGCCGTTCTGCCCTGCAGGCACTGTTTCACGAAGCGAAAGACTGCGGCGTGATCGACTTCTTCAATACCATGAAGATCGAACGCGCCAAGGACATCATCCGGGAGGGCACCATGAATTTCACGGAGATCGCGTACTATCTCTCCTACAGCTCCCTTCCCTATTTCTCCAAGCAGTTTAAGGCCGCTACCGGGATGTCGCCGTCAGAGTATTCTTCTTCTGTGAAGGGGATTACCGATGCGCTCCGGGGGAGCCGCAAGACTACATAGAATGCAAGATGCTGCGAAACAG
>CAMSTW010000039.1 GCA_947063855.1 uncultured Dorea sp. | reverse complement strand
TACCCCGGAGGGGTTAAAGTTAGACCCCCATTTGAAATGGGGGTTGCTAATTGGAACAGCAGAGATGTTGTTTGTTTGGTTTGCTCTCTTTCTTAATTTTATCAGGGCGGCCGGTATAACAGAAGAATAGAACGGCAGATAGAACAGGAAGAACCGGTCTCGAAGAGATGCGGACCTTCGGCCGGTATAACGGAAGAGAGGAGAGGGATGGACAGGATATATTACGACGCGATAGAAGGGAATCCCGTGATTGCTGCGGTCAAAGACATGGAAGGACTTATGAGATGCTGTGAACTGGAGGATATCAAGGTGGTCTTCATCCTGTTCGGCGACATATGCTCCATAGGAGATATTGTGGGTAAGGTAAAGGAGAGCGGAAGGCTTGCAATGGTACATGTGGATCTGGTCGCAGGATTAAGTCCGAAGGAGGTGGCAGTGGATTATATCAGGGAGCACACGAAGGCAGATGGGATCATCACGACAAAGCCGTCGTTGGTCAGAAGAGGGAAGGAATTAGCTCTTTGCACGGTGATGCGATATTTCCTGATTGATTCCATGGCGCTTGAGAATATCAAGAATCAGCAGTCTGCAGTAAGACCGGACTTTATAGAGGTGCTTCCGGGACTTATGCCGAAGATCATCCGGAACATCTGCCATTCCACCAGGATTCCGGTCATTGCCGGGGGACTGATCACGGATAAGGAAGCGGTGATGGGAGCGCTGGGAGCAGGAGCGATCGCGGTTTCCACTACGAACCAGGAAGTGTGGGAGATGTGAGAGATTTTACGGTTCACATGAAAATATATAGAATCCGGTGAATTCAGTCCATTCAGTATGTATAGATATTTTCAATGCGAAGAACCGGCCAGAGGAACGACGTATTTTTCACTGGAGTTATAAAGCAGGAATCAGGAGGAAGGTAAGATGGCAAAGTATGTAATGGCCCTGGATGCAGGGACGACAAGTAACAGGTGCATTCTCTTTAACGAAGCGGGAGAGATGTGCAGCGTTGCCCAGCGGGAGTTTAAGCAGTATTTTCCCAAGCCAGGCTGGGTGGAGCATGACGCCGACGAGATCTGGGCAAGCCAGATGGGAGTTGCGGTGGAGGCGATGAACATGATCGGGGCGGCGGCAGAAGATATCGCCGCGATTGGAATCACGAACCAGCGGGAGACCGCGATCGTATGGGATAAGAATACAGGAGTGCCCGTCTATCATGCAATCGTGTGGCAGTGCAGAAGGACCTCCGAGTATTGTGATTCTCTGAAGGAGAAAGGTCTGACAGATAAGTTCAGGGAGAAGACAGGACTGGTCATCGACGCATATTTTGCGGGGACCAAGGTGAAGTGGATCCTTGATCATGTGGAAGGGGCGAGACAGAGGGCCGAGAAGGGCGAGCTTCTGTTCGGAACGGTAGAGACGTGGCTGATCTGGAAGCTTACGAAGGGTGCAGTCCATGTGACGGATTATTCCAACGCTTCCCGGACCATGCTTTTTAATATCAATACACTGGAATGGGATGATGAGATTCTTAAGGAACTGGATATTCCAAGATGTATGCTTCCAAAGGCCAGGCCGTCCAGCTGCATCTATGGAGAGGCAGATCCGTCATTCTTAGGAGGGCCGATTCCAATCGCAGGTGCGGCGGGAGACCAGCAGTCCGCGTTGTTTGGGCAGACCTGTTTTACTGCGGGAGAGGCCAAGAATACATATGGAACTGGTTGTTTCTTACTGATGAATACGGGAGAGAAGCCGGTATTTACCAGGAACGGTCTGGTTACAACGATTGCCTGGGGACTGGACGGCAAGGTGAATTATGCGCTGGAGGGTTCCATCTTCGTAGCGGGAGCGGCGATTCAGTGGCTGCGGGATGAGATGCGCCTGATTGATTCTGCCGCAGATTCAGAGTATATGGCCAAGAAGGTGAAGGATACCAACGGCTGTTATGTAGTGCCTGCGTTTACCGGACTTGGCGCGCCGCACTGGGATCAGTATGCGAGAGGGACGATTGTAGGCATTACCCGCGGGGTGAATAAGTATCATATCATCCGTGCGACGCTTGAATCACTGGCCTACCAGGTGAACGACGTGCTGGCGGCGATGAAGGCGGATTCCGGCATCTCGCTGGCGTCCTTGAAAGTCGACGGGGGTGCGAGTGCTAATGATTTCCTGATGCAGACGCAGGCGGATATCATCAATGCTCCGGTTAAGCGTCCGCAGTGCGTGGAGACGACAGCCATGGGAGCGGCATATCTTGCAGGACTTGCAGTGGGGTATTGGAAGAGCAAGGAAGATGTGCTTAAGAACTGGGCGATCGACCGGACGTTTGAGCCGCAGATCGCAGACGAAGAGCGGGCAAAGAAGATCCGGGGATGGAACCGGGCAGTCAAGTACGCTTACGGATGGGCGAAGGATGAAGAATTATAAGCTATTTCCGCCTGTGCACTGGAAATGGATTTCCGACCAGACAGTATAGATATTGTAGATATTGTATAAATAGAAAAGAGAATTGCCGGAGAGAGGAGCAGAGCAATGACGCATTGAGAGACATGCGTTTATTGTTCTGCTTTTTATTTGGGATATGATATGCCGGTGCGGATTACAGTTGTACAGTGCAGAGGATATAGGATACAGAGTGCAGGAGTCAGATGGGAACGGCAAGGCATGTAATTGTATGCTGGAATATAAGAACCGAAAAAGGAGATCAGAAATATGTATGATTATGATGTGATGATTATCGGCGGGGGCGTGTCCGGCTGTGCGGCGGCGAGGGAGCTGTCCCGCTATAAGGCAAAGGTGTGTGTGCTTGAGAAGGAAGAGGATGTGTGCTGCGGGACGTCAAAGGCGAACAGCGGGATTGTCCACGCCGGGTACGACGCGCCGGAAGGGTCTCTTAAGGCAGAGATGAATCTTCGCGGAAATGAGATGATGGAGAGACTGTCGGAGGAACTGGACATTCCGTTTATGCGGAACGGTTCCCTGGTGCTCTGCCTGAATGAGGCGGATATGCCGAAGCTTAAGGCACTGTATGACCGGGGGACTGCAAATGGCGTGAAGGGACTTCGGATATTGAACAGATATGAGGTTCTTGAAAAAGAACCGAATGTTACGGAAGATGTATACGCCGCGCTTTTTGCGCCGACAGGCGGAATCGTGTGTCCCTTTGAACTGAATATAGCCCTGGCGGAGAACGCCAGTGTGAATGGTGTGAAGTTCCGTTTCCAGACAGAGGTGACGGAGATTGAGAAGATGGAGAAAGGATACAGACTGCACACGAACCAGGGGGTATTTTCGGCGCAGTATGTGGTGAATGCGGCAGGCGTGTATGCAGACCGGTTCCATAACATGGTAAGCGCCCGTAAGATTCATATCACTGCGAGAAGAGGGGACTATTGTCTGTTAGACAAGAGCGCCGGGAACCATGTGAAGAGCACGATATTTACACTGCCGGGAGAATTCGGCAAGGGAGTACTGGTTGCTCCTACGGCCCACGGCAATCTTATCCTGGGGCCCACGGCTATTGACATTGAGGATAAGGAGGGGACCAACACGACCAGGGAAGGACTTGACCAGGTTCTGGGAAAAGCCGGGATGAGTGTGAGGAACCTTCCCTGGAGGCAGGTGATTACCTCTTTTGCGGGTCTCAGGGCACATGAGGATCAGGACGAATTCATCATCGAAGAGCTTGCGGACGCACCGGGATTTATCGACTGTGCGGGAATCGAGTCGCCCGGACTTACCAGCTGTCCGGCAGTGGGAGAGCGGATAGCCGGAATTCTGAAAAATCGTATGGGGCTTGATGAGAAGAAGGACTTTATCTCGACAAGAAAAGGGATTCTGAAACCAGAGACACTGTCCAGGGAAGAGAGAGCCGCTCTGATACGGGAGAATCCGGCGTATGGCAATATCATCTGCCGGTGTGAGATGATCACGGAGGGAGAGATTATCGACGCGATCCGCCGGCCTCTGGGCGCAAGATCGCTGGACGGCGTGAAGAGAAGGACGAGGGCCGGAATGGGACGGTGCCAGTCGGGCTTCTGTTCGCCAAGGACAATGGAGATCCTTGCAAGGGAATGGAATATGGATATCAGAGAGATTACGAAATCCGGCGGGGATTCTTTCATTGTGGAAGGAACGAATAAGGATGTATTCTAGGAGGATGTGACATGGAGAATTATGATATCGTAATCATCGGCGGAGGTCCGGCTGGTCTTGCCGCCGCGGCTTCTGCCAGGAGAAACGGAATAGAGAAGATTGTAATATTGGAGCGTGACAAGGAGCTTGGAGGCATTCTGAACCAGTGTATCCATAACGGGTTCGGCCTGCACACGTTCAAGGAGGAATTAACGGGTCCTGAATATGCCGGAAGATTTATCGAACAGGTCAGGGAGCTTGGTATTGAATACAGACTGAATACCATGGTTATGGAGATTAGCCCGCAGAAGGTGGTAACAGCCATGAACAGAGAAGAAGGCCTGTTTGAGATACAGGCGAAGGCGGTCATACTTGCGATGGGATGCAGAGAGCGTCCAAGGGGGGCGCTGAATATTCCGGGATACCGTCCGGCGGGAATCTTCTCGGCCGGAACGGCCCAGCGGCTGGTGAATATGGAGGGGTATCTCCCGGGAAGAGAGGTTGTGATCTTAGGTTCCGGAGATATCGGCCTGATCATGGCAAGAAGGATGACTCTGGAGGGGGCGAAGGTGAAGGTTGTCGCAGAACTGATGCCATATTCCGGAGGTTTGAAGCGCAATATCGTCCAATGTCTGGATGATTACGGGATTCCGCTTAAACTGAGCCATACAGTTGTGGATATACAGGGGAAGGACAGACTTACAGGAGTGACACTGGCAGAGGTGGATGAAAAAGGTAAGCCAGTCCCGGGAACAGAAGAATTCTATTCCTGCGATACGCTCCTTCTGTCGGTGGGCCTGATTCCGGAGAACGAGCTCTCAGGCGGGATGGGAGTAGAACTGAATCCTGTCACATCAGGACCAAGAGTGAATGAGAGCCTTGAGACGAATATCGAAGGCGTGTTCGCGTGCGGCAATGTCCTTCACGTCCACGATCTGGTGGATTTCGTGTCAGAGGAGGCCGCGTCGGCAGGGAAGAATGCGGCGTCGTATATACAGAGGACGGACGGGTCAGAACTGTCAGAGCGGACAGACACATATGGAGAAGCCCCGGGCACATCCACAGATGAGAAGGAAAGACAAGGAGAAGGGATAAGCGGTGAAAAGAGTATGGCACAGAGCGGGAGAAGAAATCGTGCAGTCCGGCTCACGGCAGGAGACGGAGTGCGGTATACGGTTCCCGAGACCATCTGTGCCAGCCGTATGGACGACCGTCTGACGGTGCGTTTCCGTGTAGGAAATGTCTACAAGAATTGTTATGTGAGCGTATATTTCGATGAAGACAGGGTTCTCCGCAGGAAAAGGCCGGTGGCGGCTCCCGGGGAGATGGAAGAGATTGCACTTACAAAGGAACAGCTCATGCGTTTCCCGGAATTAGAGACCATAACAGTGAAGATAGAGGAGGAGTAACAGGTATGGAAGAGAAGAAGCTGATATGCATCAATTGCCCGATGGGCTGTATGCTGACAGTTGCGATGGAGAAGGGGATGATCTTAAGTATTGAAGGAAATACCTGCAGGCGCGGCGAGACATACGCGGGAAAAGAGCTGACGAATCCTACCAGAATCGTGACGTCTACCGTAAAAGTATCCGGCGGAAGGGAGCACATGGT
This sequence comes from uncultured Dorea sp., assembly GCA_947063855.1. Taxonomy (GTDB): domain Bacteria; phylum Bacillota; class Clostridia; order Lachnospirales; family Lachnospiraceae; genus Sporofaciens. The sequence continues at coordinate 28,397 of CAMSTW010000039.1, read as the reverse complement.
CTCCGTGAAGACGAAAGAGGATATCCCCAAAGATAAGGTTATGGAATGTGTCCGGGCATTAAAGAATGTTACGGTCAAAGCGCCGGTCCGGATCGGGGACGTGGTCATGGAAGACGCGGCGGGAACCGGAGTGGATATTGTGGCGACGAAGGATGTAGGGAGCATTGAAGCAAAGAAGAATGAATTGTTTATAAATGAAGCAGAATAATAGTATAAGATGAAAAGTATGCTTGACATGCCCGATGGAATTAAGATAACATAGAGGTGGAAAGTATACTTTCCTTTTTGAGAAGAGTTTTCAAAGAACACAAGGTGAAGGGCAGGCGGCCGTCTGCATAGATTTGGGGATGGAATTATATGAAGAATCGTTTGGAGGAGCTGCGCAGACAGCGTGGGATCCGGCAGGAGGAGTTGGCGCTGGCGCTTAAGGTATCGCGCCAGACGATTGGTTCATTGGAGAATGGCAGGTATAATCCGTCAATCATACTGGCATTTAAGATTGCCCGGTATTTTGGGATGAGTATCGAGGAGATTTTTATCTATGAAGAAGAGCAGCAGAATTTTTAATGTAAATGGTGACTGTAAGCCGGAACGTCATTATATGGTGGATCTTACGGGGAGACTTGGACAGATTCGGGCGATGGTTGACGCCGGAGAGTATTTTACGGTACGGAGAACGGGGCCAGACGTTCTATGAAGAGGATGGACGAAGATAGAGTGAAGGAAATCAGGCTGGATGACAGGATTCTGATTGAGGCTGTAGTGTGAATATTTGTTAAAAAAAGTGATTGACTTTGACGCAGCGTAAAGCATTATCCTTAAGTTACCAAAGGAGGGAACTTAAGATGGAGTATGGTATCAGGGAGTTATCAAAGCTTGCAGGAGTGAGTGCACGCACCCTGCGCTATTATGACGAGATAGGCCTGTTGAAGCCTTGCTATGTCAGCGAAGCCGGGTATCGCTTCTACGGGGAAGAGGAGGTTGCCTTGCTGCAGCAGATTCTCTTCTACCGGGAGAGAGGGTTCAATCTGAAACAGATCCGGCAGATTGTGTATCGGGCTGATTTTGATATCATGAACGCACTTGAGGAGCATCTTTTGGAGCTGGAGGAGCAGAGGAGACATGTGGAAGCTCTGATCCGGACAGTGAAGCAGACGATATGTCAGGTGAAAGGAGAATGCGAGATGAGTGATATGGAGCGATTTGAAGCGTTTAAAGAGAGGATCGTCCGGGAAAATGAAGAGAGATATGGGCGGGAGATTCGTGAAAAGTATGGCGACGAGGAAGTGGACGCCAGTAACAGGAAGCTGATGAATATGTCACAAGAGGATTATGAGAGATTTCAGAATCTTGGGGAAGAGATTAAGATCCGTCTGAAAGAAGGCGCAGCCTCTGGGATGAAGCCGGACAGCGAAGAAGCGAAAAGGATCGTGATCCTTCATAAGGAATGGCTTGGCATGACCTGGAAGAAGTATACGGAAGAGGCACATAAGGCGATTGCCAATCTGTATATCTGTGATGAGAGGTTTAAGATCTATTATGACGCAGAGGTTTCCGGCTGCGCGGACCTTCTGGAACAGGCGGTGCGCTTCTGGGTCGATAAGGTGTAAAATTGTGATTAAGGAGTATATTTAAATAGTCAATTAATTATCAGGCATGGCTGGGGACGGACCATGCCTTTTTCGCAGTTCAGGAGATAAAAAACGGGCAGACATCCCGTGTCCGGTATGAAAAATACGGCATTTCCCGCTCTGTGTCGTGTTCATTTCCCGGGAAATGCGGTATCCTGACGGTGCAAAGAAGATGAGGGAGGCATACAGAGAATCAGCAGTTTCCCAATACACAATACACTTTAGAAAGGAGTATGAAGAGATGGATCTAAAAAAGATTGGGCGATTCCTGAAATGTCTGCGGAAGGAGAAAGGTATGACGCAGGAACAGTTCGCAGAGTTACTTGGTGTTTCCGGGAGGACGGTTTCCAGATGGGAGACCGGATCAAACATGCCGGATCTGGACGTCCTGATTCAGATTGCAGACTATCACGAGGTAGAGATCAGAGAGATTCTGGATGGAGAAAGGAAGGGCGAGAAGATGAATAAGGAGATGGAAGATACGGTATTAAAGGTTGCGGATTACAGTAATCATGAGAAACAGAGGGTTGCAAGGCGGATGTGTATATTATTTGTCTGCGGGCTTATTGCATTTACGGTGTATCTGGTCATGGAATATCTGGGAATCGCAGATACGGAAGGGGCCAGAGAGGATGTCGCAAGCATGGCGTTAGGGTTCGCGTATGGGATCATGATTGCGGGAGTCTTGTACACAAGCGGATGTCTCATGAAATTTAAGGCTTTTAAGAAAAGGCTGTTTGAGAGAGAATAAGGTTTGTGCTATACTTAGAACAAAATAGTCATACAGCAGGAGGTATCGTGATGGAATATGAAGGACAGATTTGCCGGGCGCCTATGGAGCGGTCCTCGTTCATGCTGCCGATCATGGTAGGGTGTTCCTACAACCGGTGCAGGTTCTGCAACCTGTTCCGGCATCTTGAGTATCGGGAGCTTCCGTTTGAGCAGATTGAAGGGGAACTGGCACGGGTGAAGAATGTAGGCGGGAGACCAAGAAGGATCTTTTTGGGGGATGGGAATGCATTTGCCCAGAAGACCGGACGCCTGATGCATATCCTTAAGCTGATCAGACAATATTTCCCGGAATGTGAAGAGATTAACATGGACGCAACGGTGACGAGTATCCTGAGACGGTCGGACGCAGAGCTTGAAGCATTCCGGAAGCTTGGCGTAAGGCATCTGTATCTGGGGATCGAGAGCGGTCTGGACGATGTGCTTGCGCTTATGGAGAAGGATCATGACCAGGGACAGGCGTATGAAGCCATCAGGCGTCTGCAGCGGGCCGGTATGGTCTATGACGCCCATATCATGACAGGAGTGGCAGGGAAGGGCAGAGGATTGGAGAACGCCCGCGCGCTGGCCGGGTTCCTGAACCGTACACAGCCTGCGCATGTGGTGAATTTCTCCATGTTCCTGCATAAGGAGGTGCCATTGTATCAGAACATTCTGGACGGGAGCTTTACTCCGGCTTCTGAGTGGGAGAATCTTGTGGAGGAACGGAGCCTGATCGAACAGCTGACGTCAGATATCCTGTATGATGGTTTCCATGATTATATCGAATTCCGGGTGAGGGGAAGGCTTCCAAAGGATAAGGCAAAGATGCTGGCACGCCTTGATAAGGTCATTGAAGAGACGCCAGAGAACGAGGTGTATTCTTACGTGCAGGGAGAATGCCCGGCGTTAGTAAGATGTGATGGCAAAAGCGTGTGGCAAAACGTATAAGGCAGCTTTTTGCAGTCTTGTCCCGATTTACAGGAGAATCCGCCCCAAATCAATCGGCGCAGCCAGTACAGCATTGCATGGTTTTGGGACGGATTTCCTGTGAATGGGGACGTATATCTTGCGGAAGGCAATTTCAGGACTGCCTTCCGATTTGCATTCAGTGACCGGTTTCAGGACTGTTTTCCAAGTTTTTTCAGCACAGCCGACGCATAGACCGCGGCTCCGATCGGGAGTACCTTCTCGTTAAAGCGGATCTTCGGATTATGCTGCGGCAGACGCTCGTCAGGATTGTCAACTCCTGCCCCGATCATATAGAATGCCGTAGGAACCAGTTCGCTGTAGCAGGCAAAGTCCTCGGAACCCATGGCGTGGAAGGCATCCACGGTCAGCGAATCATCCACTTCCCGGATGACTTTCCGGGACCAGGCAAGTTCATCCGCATCACAAACCATCGGAGGTACGTCGCTTAGCGTTTCAATCTCGGCCTTCGTACGATAAGCGGCCGCGATACCCTCTGTAATCTCATGAATCCGCCGGATCATTCTCCTGCGGATATCCGGATTGAATACACGGAGCGTTCCCTCCATCTCAGCCGTCTCCGGAATAATGTTCGCGGCATTCCCCGCGTGAAATTTACCGATTGTCAGAGCAACCTCATCGAATCCCGAGATCTCTCTTGCTACTAATTCCTGTAATCCCTGATGGATATGGACTGCGGTATTGATCGGGTCGATACCGTCCTCCGGCGAGGAACCATGCACGCCCTTCCCCGTGAGCTTAATGCGGAATCCGTAGACTCCGGCGCATGGGTTCGTATGTCCGCCCAGTGTTCCCAGAGGCTTCTGGGAAAATACATGCAGAGCCAGGGCGGCGTCCACGTGTGGATTCTCCATGGCGCCTGCTGCAATTAAAGCCTTCGCGCCTGCAAAGGTTTCTTCCCCGGATTGGAAGAACAGCTTGGCAACGCCGTGAAGTTCGGATTCGTGTGCTTTGATCAGCTTCGCCGCGCCAAGCATCATCGCAGTATGCATATCGTGTCCGCAGGCGTGCATACAGCCGTTTGTGGCGGCAAAGGATTCCTGTGACTGTTCCACAATCGGAAGTGCGTCCATATCTCCCCGGATCATATAGCACGTATCTCCCTGTCCTATGCAGGCCATTATATTAGAGCTGTCCTCGTACACCGTGTACGGAATCCCCATCTCACGAAGTTTCTCTGTTACAAATGCGACTGTCTCGGGAAGTGCAAGACCAATCTCGGGAATCTGATGCAGTCCGCGTCTCCACGCGGTCAATTCTTCCTGGAGCTTTTCTGCTTCCAGCATAATCTGATTCTTCATATAGTATAAATCGCCTCCTAAATTGATATAAAGGTTAATATTGGCAACAATCATAGCACACTCCGGCAGATGAAATAAAGAAAATGTTTTCTACTATTAAGGTTATGGATAGTTAAATCAGATAATTTTTACAAAAACAGAATAAAAAGTGAAAAAATCTTCACCGTATATGGAATGAAAGATAAAAATGAAATTATTTTTATTTTTTCATTTCAACGAACTTTGTATAATGATTGCAAATAACACTTATAGAAAAAAGCTATACGTAAGGAGGAAAAGAGAAATGGATGTAATGCAGATCGCAAATGGACTGCCTATGTGGATTGCCTGTGGAATACCGGTTGTATTCGTGGTTATTCAGGCGGTCCTTTTTGCAAGGGGGGCATATCGTGCAGGGAGGAAAGTAGGACTTACGGACGACAAGATGAAAAAGGCGATGAAAAGCAGCGCCGTAACTTCTATCGGACCTTCTATCGTAGTACTCAGCGGTATGCTGTCGCTGCTGGTAACAGTAGGCGGGCCGGTAGGATGGATGCGCCTTTCCATGATTGGTTCAGTTATGTTTGAATCCATCGCGGCAGGACTTGGCACATCGGCGGTAGGCGTGACATTGGGTACGGATGTAATGACAGAAGAGGCTCTTGGCATGGCAGTGTGGACTATGATATTATGTTCCGTAGGATGGGTGCTGTTTGCAACATTTTCGGCAAACAAGATGGAGAAGATTGAGCACAGGCTTTCCAAGGGAAATGCAGGAACCCTGACAACGATTGCCTCTGCGGCAATCATCGGTGTGTTTTCCGCCATGGTTGCAAGCCACATATCCAAGCCGTTCTATTCTATGATCCAGAAGGCAGACGCGCCGGCGCAGACATCTGCATGGCATAATATGCTGGCATGTATCCTGGGAGCCGTTATTATGTTTGTGCTGTCTAACGTGGCAAATAAAAAGAACATTGGGTGGCTGAAGGAGTGGTCGCTTACGATAACAATTTTAGGTGCAATGATCATTACGGCGCTGGTATAGGGAGGAAGAGAACATGAATGGTGATTTTTATAAGGATGAATATACACCCCAGATCAATAAGATTGGAAAAATAACAGGCTATCTGGGAGTCTTGGTTGCATTTACCCCGGCGGTTATTCTGGCGGTAGTCTATGGCATTATACCCAAGCCGGCGGCGCTGTTGACCGCATTTATCAGTGGTTCCAGTGCATTTGGCGTATTGTGGTTTGTCGAGCCTATTTCGTATTTCCCGGTAGTAGGTCCGGCAGGAACGTATATGGCCTTTTTGTCAGGAAATATCTCGAATATGAGAATACCATGTGCGAGTATGGCGCAGGTGGCGGCAGAGGTTGAGCCGGGTACGGAGAAAGGTTCGATTATTGCGACCCTGGGAATGGCGGTTTCTATCATCATCAATGTATCCGTGCTGACGATCGGCGCGATTCTTGGTACTTCCGTGCTGGCCATGCTTCCGGATACGATCAAGGTGGCGCTTAACTACCTGCTTCCGGCTTTGTTCGGCGCGCTGCTGGTTCAGTTTGGCGTGAAGATGATTAAGCATAGCGCGATTATGGTTGTGGTTGCATTTATACTGTATTTTGCAATCGGCATGGGCGTATTCAACTGGCTGCCGGGCGCGTCAAACTGGCTTGGAACATTGGGATGTGTATTTATCAGTATTGCAGTGGGTATTTCAACCCTGTCTAACGCAAGAAAACAAGCATGATATTTCATCCGGCCCCAAACGGTCTGTTTCCGGCCGGATAGAAGTTGAAGAAGGCGATGAAAAGGAAGGATGAAAATGAAAAAGAGCGATCTTCACAACGAAGTGAAGAAGATGAGATCATTGCTTGAGTCCAGCTGCAGGTTTATCTGGGAACGCCCGGAAGAGGGGGGCAATGAAAAAGAATCTGCGGATTATTTCAGGAAGATTCTTGGGGATGAAGGCTTTAAGATCGTGAATGAAGAGCATCTGGAGCATGCGTTTTATGCGGAATATGGTTCGGGGAAGCCTGTGATTGCGATTCTGGGCGAATATGACGCACTTCCGGGGTTATCACAGAAGGTGACGGACAGCAAGGTTCCTGTGGCAGAAGGCGGGCCGGGACATGGATGCGGACATAATCTGCTGGGATCGGCCGCCGCAGTTGGCGCGATTGCGGTAAAACGGTATCTGGAAGCAGAGAAGATCAGCGGAACCGTGCGCTTTTACGGCTGTCCGGAGGAAGAGCTTCTTTGCGGTAAGGTAAAGATGATGTATTATCATATGTTTGACGGCTGTGATTTTGCAATCAGCTGGCATCCTATGAGCGCCAATATGGTCTACGACAGCGGTTATCTGGCAAGCGCTTCCGCCCACTTTGAGTTCAGGGGAAGAAGTTCTCATGCCGCGTTCGCGCCGGAGCTTGGAAGAAGCGCCCTGGACGCAGTGGAGCTGATGAATGTCGGGGTGAATTATCTAAGAGAGCATGTGACTTCCAAAGCGAGAATCCATTATACTACGGACAGCGGTGGGTTTGCTCCGAATATCGTACCGCCGTTTGCAGGTTCATGGTATTATGTGCGTGCACCTTACATATCCGAAGTCAAAGAGATTCTTGAGAGAATCAGGAAGATCGCAGAGGGCGCGGCGCTTATGACAGAGACAGAGATGAAGATGAAGATAGATTACGGATGCTGTGAGATGCTGGAAAATCATTCGTACGGGGATCTCGCTTATCAGAATATGAAGGAAGCGCAGCTGCCTGTTTTTGATGACGAGGAGACTGCGTTTGCCGGACGTCTGGTCGATACCGTGTCCGGGACGGATGCCGGGAGGGCCCAGAAACTCTATGACACAGAGGGCAGGCCCATGGCATGGAAACTGAATGACCGCAATCTGTATCAGGTCAATCCGCTGACAGCTTCCTCAGACAGCGGAGATGTAAGCCATGTTATGCCGATGTGCATTATATCTACGTCCTGCTGGCCGGCGGGGGTGGCGCCCCATACATGGCAGGCAACGGCGGCGGCCGGTTGTTCTCTTGGGGAGAAGGGGGCGTTAAGCGCGGCGCAGATTATCGCGGGTATCGCGTATGATCTGTATAATGATCCCGGTCAGAGAGAGACTATCCTTAAGGAGTTTCATGAGAAGAAGGACGACTACACGCCGATGTATGAAGCATGAATTGTAATGGAAGGCGTGAAGTCAGTCAAATTCTTGACACAGGATCAGGGAAGATGCTACACTTATAATGTTCCAGTGCAAAAGTACTGCACTGGAATTATTTTATTACTGTAATAATGCAAAGATGTATTAGGATGCGCCGATCTGGTGCGCAGGCGGTTTTGCAAGGGAGAGAGGAAGATGGGAATAGCGCTTTATCAACTGTTGGCACAGGAGTATTTTAAGGATTTTCATGTGGTAGCAGGCCAGAGGGGGCTGTCGAGAGAGGTGCAGGGAGTTGCGGTTATGGATGCGCCGGATGCGCTTCGATGGACGAAGGGGAAAGAACTGATCATGACGTCGGGATACTCGTTGTCGAAGGAGCCCCATTGTCTGGAACGGAGTTTTCAGGAGGGGGCGGCACAGATGGCGACAGGACTGATGATCAAACGGCAGCGTTATCTGGATACGATACCGGACCGTTTGATTGAGCTGTTTGAACAACACGGCGTCCCGCTGATCAGTATGCCCTTCGAGGTGGCGTTCATGGATGTTATCAATCAGGTGAATGTAGCTGTGATGAATCACGCGTTCAAGTGTTTCCGGATCCGGAGCGACAATGTGTTCCGGTTGTCGAATCTGAGCTTTAAGGAGCGGAAGATAAAGAAGATTCTGCAGGCGGTTGAAGCCCAGATGGATTTTCCGGCGTTTCTGTATGATATAAATGAAGGGAGATCGTACTACAGTTCGGCTAATTTCATGAGGATTTCCGAAAGATTCTGCCTGAAGGATGAAGATTATTGGAATCCTTCCAGAGAGCATACGAAGCACAGTCTGTGCGAGCATATGCATATGACCAGATACCGGCTGATCGATCCGGTGAATCCTACGGGTCCAAAGATCAGCTGGGTACTGATTCCGATTATCATGAATGATGTGACTCAGGCGTTCTTTGTGGTGATGGAATCCAGAGATTTTCTGGATTATTGTGATGAGTATTCCATAAGGATTGCGTTTCTGGAGCTGCAGTCGGTCTATGAACAGATCATGGTTGCGCAGAGTATCGGGAATATCGGTTTTGAGAATTTTATACTGTATGCGCTGAATTATGACGAGAAAGATCCGGACAGGCTGATCTATCAGGCGAGCCAGCATGGGATCTCCATGTCAAAGAAGTATATCTGTATTATGTTCTCGCAGACGAAGGATGAGTCGGTAAGCGCCAGAGATGAACGCAAGAGCATTGTGAGGGCTTTCATGGATTGTACCGTCTCCAAATCCGGTAAGCTGGCGTTCTTAGATGAGAACAGAGGATTAATCCTCTGGGATGCACAGGAAAATGACAGGTATGAGCTGGAATATTTTAATCAGATACTGGAGGAATTCCGTCTCAGGGTGAAGGAGAAATGCTGCGGCATGGAACTGGAATTCGCCGTATGCAGGGACGGGGCGAATCTTCTGTCCTTAAAAGACAGTGTGAAAAAATGCCAGAAAGTGATGACCATGGGAAAGAAGCTGTTTGCACAGGATTATATCTGGGATTATGAGAAGCTGGGGCCTTATGTGTGGATTGATATAGGAGAAGAGGAACTGGAGGCTATGCTTGGCCGTTACCGCCTGCTTTTGCAGGATGAGAGAAACAGAGAACCCTTGAAGACGCTTAAGGTGTATTTGGAGAATAATATGAATTTCAGCGTAACGGCGGAGAAGATGTATGTCCATATCAATACGATACGTAAGAGGATTGACAAGATGAAGGAACTCCTCGATGTGTCGCTTGACGACCGGATTGCCAGACTGAAGCTTGAGATGCTGCTGCAGTTTCTGAATCTGTGATTTGACTTAGAGCGTGTTTGAAAATTGCTTTCTGCGAAATGTTGGCCCAGTTTATATCAGATATTATTTAAAAGAGGATGCGGCTTGTCTTTAGGAGCGCATCCTCTTTTGAGAGAATAATGAATGAGGCTTTATTACGATATATCGCCTTCGTGTTTTATTTTAACAGAAATATACCGTGCTTAGATAGTGCATGGAAGGTTTCTTAGCATAAGCTTAACATCTTGTTATCCGAATGCTTTAGCGCCTTAATGTCGTAATACGTCAAAATTAATACTTGACAGTCAGCGGATACGGATTTATGATAGATAAGTACCTGGGGGAGCCTGATATGGCTGAGATGTATGCGAAGGCATACAGACCCTGATAACTTGATCCGGGTAATGCCGGCGTAAGGAAAGGAGAATTTCATAATGTCACAGATGAATGCTGTCACAGGCAGGAGTGCGTCTTCTGCCGTCAAGAAACTTGTTTTTTCTGCTATGGGGATCGCGCTTGCGATGGTCACTTCCTACATAAAGGTGTGGGAGATGCCTATGGGCGGTTCTGTCACTTTGTTATCCATGTTATTTATCAGTCTGATTGGTTACTGGTTCGGGGCGAGGTATGGTATCCTCACCGGAGCTGCTTTTGGTATCCTCCAGTTTATCATCGACCCGTATATGGTTTCGCTTCCGCAGGTGATCTTAGACTATCCGCTTGCCTTTGGGGCATTGGGATTGTCAGGATTTTTCAGCAACAGGAAGTACGGGCTTCAGATTGGGTATGTAGCCGGTGTGTTTGGAAGATTTATCTTCTCTACGTTATCAGGGGTGGTATTCTTTGCCGCCTATGCGCCGGAGGGCATGAACCCTTGGGTGTACTCTTCCCTGTATCAGGGAAGTTACCTGGGAGCGGAAGGGATCATTACGCTGGCAGTCCTGTCGCTGCCGCCCATGGCAAAGGCGTTAGACCGCATTAAGAGGCAGGCGGTAGATTAGGGATGATCATAATCGTATGTCTGGATGATAATGGCGGCATGACATTCAACCACAGGCGGCAGAGCAGGGACCGGGCCGTGACAGAGCGGATCAGGCAGATAGCCCGGGGAAAGAAGCTGTGGATGAATTCATATTCCTACAAGCTGTATGGAGATATAGAAGGGGCGGAGACGATAGGAGCAGAGGATTTTCTTGACAGGGCAGGCACAGGAGAACTGTGCCTGTTGGAGACAGGGAGACTCGCGGGCGTTGAAGCGAAGATTGAGGAGGTCATTGTGTTTGGATGGAACCGGACATATCCCTCGGATTTTCGGCTGGATCTGGAACTGTCGGGCTTTAGCCGGACGGATGTTCGGGAATTTCCGGGAGCGTCGCACGAGAAGATTACAGAAGCGCGCTATGTACGCCGGATTGCATCAACCACATAACCCGTTACAATCTCTTTACAATTTCGATTGCAGAGATAATTAAATCGTATCGGATATTCTTTTGCGTGTTCCAATTTCGAGAATCCCACTCCTCACCGCTTACATCGTCGCCAGCATATAATAACTGAGCAAGCGGAATATTGTAATACCGGGACACTGCAAAAAAGGCTGCCGCTTCCATTTCCACAGTTATACATCCCTCGTTTCGCCTTAATTCAACCATATCAGGAGTTTCTCTGTATATAGCATCGCTTGTCCATGTTTTCCCGGTTGTAAATGGAATCCCCATTTGCTCCAGACACGAAACAACAGTCTTAACTGTTTCTCTATGGCATTCCACTTCACGGGATGGCTCCAAATAATGATAGGATGTCCCCTCATCTCTAACCGCAGAAACAGGGATGATGATTTCTCCCACTTTACTGCCCTTTGTCAATGCCCCTGCGCCCCCGCAGATTATGAATTTCTCACACCCCATAGCATGAAGTTCTTCAATCGCTACAGCCGCACCCGGCGCACCACACAATGCCATCGTAATACAAAGCTTATCTGTACCATATCCATATTCATAAATCGGTATATCAAGCACTTCTGAATTAAGATAGCCAATGACAGGAAGATTGTTTTCCGAAACAAACTGTTCCAATTCCTTCCTGAAAAAAGTAATCACGCATTTTTCTGGAAGGCTTTTAGCCAAGAAATTCGCTGCCTGAATAATCGGATGTTTACCAGTGTCAAATTCACATATAGGATATTTATTCTTCAATATCACGTCATTTACCTCCTTTTCGACTTGTCAATGGTTCCATTATACCGCAATCACTTAATCTATTTCAATGGCATGGGCGCGATTCTTTTTTTATAGAAAGGGGTGTTATGTTCTTATAAGGTGTGTTACACTCAAAGAAAGAATGATGGAACAAGGAGGAGGTTTCTGTAAGGGGCAGAAAGCTATAATGAAAGAAGGGGTTAAGATGAATATGAATCATAATAGAAACGAGACAATGGGATTAAAGAAAGTTAAGAAAATATGGAACCAGTATATCCGGATATTATTCGTCATCTGTATCTGCACTCTGCCCATCACAGCCTGTGAATCTGCCGGATATTCCGGCCAGGGCGATGCCGGAGATGCACACGCCGGCTTGGAATCATCTTCTTTTTCCATCACGGACATACCGGAGTACAGCGGCGAGCCCTATGTTGTGATTAACGGGAATGAACCGGATTTCCCCAAGGAGGATATCACGGCAGAATCCTTCGAGACCTACAGTGAACTGGATGAACTGGGAAGATGCCGGACGGCTTATGCGAATATCGGGCAGGATCTGATGCCTGTAGAAGAGAGGGGGAGCATCGGACAGGTGAAGCCCACCGGATGGCAGACCGTGAAGTATGATTCTGTGGACGGGAAGTATCTGTATAACCGCTGTCATCTGATCGGCTACCAGCTGACGGCGGAGAACGCGAATGAGAAGAACCTGATAACCGGAACCCGGTATATGAACGTGGAGGGGATGCTTCCTTTTGAGAATATGGCTGCCGATTATGTGAAGGAGACAGGGAATCATGTACTGTACAGGGTAGACCCCGTCTTTGAGGGTGATAATCTGCTGGCAGCGGGAGTGCAGATGGAAGCATGGTCTGTGGAAGATGAAGGAGAAGGCGTCTGCTTCAATGTCTTTGTCTATAATGTACAGCCGGGGATTCATATCGATTACGCAACCGGGGCAAGCAGCCAGGGAGGCGAAGCAGATTCTGCCAACGGGAAGGAGCAGACAGAGACAGAGATCAGGGGGAATTCCCGTTCTAAGATCTATCACTGCCCCGGGCAGGCCGCCTACGAAGAGATGGCAGATTCTAAGAATCTGGTTATCTTCCGCTCCGAGCAGGAGGCACAGGAGGCAGGATACAGGAAGGCGAAGCGGTAAAGCAGGGGACCGCCGGATTGCTTTGCTAATTTCCTTACTTATCACCATAATGGGAGCGACATTGCAGTATTTCAATTCTGTTATCATTGATTCGGTAAATAAGACGATTATCACTGTCTATCCGGCGGCTCCAATAGCCCTTAAGATTCCCCTTTAATGGTTCCGGTTTTCCGATCCCGGTATATCCATTGCGGTCAATATCCTGTAATAATTGATTGATTCGCTTTATCGTTTTCTTATCCTGATTCTGCCAGTAAAGATAATCCTCCCAGGCAAAATCGTCCCATGCCTTAATCATCATCAACCTCTATTAATTCGTGAACAGTTCCTCCGTTCTTTTCCATACGTTCCTTTGCAATCAACAGACGTGCCTGATTCTCAACAGAATAAAAAGGATCGGCACGTAGTTCAAAGGGAATACCATTGTGGCGGACAACTTGCTTGAGAAACATGGTTGTTGCGGTTGACAGAGTGAGTCCCAGGTCGGAGAATATCATCTCAGCCTGCTTTTTCAAAGTGTCATCTACTCGTATATTAAGATTTGCCAAATGAATCTACCTCCTTTAACCTCTGATATGAAATCTTTAAGAATAAGATAGTACAATATTCGTCTCTTGTCAACACATTGCACGAAAATATCTTGATATATTTTCTTTATATTCTAAACAAAGATTGAATTTCTTGTCCGCGTCATTTATACTGAACGAAGCAGAGATATACGAGCTAAAGAAAACACAGAGAATTATGCTGGCAGGAAGTACAGCGGATTAAACCGGCAGACAGCATACGGTTCCAGTGTTGGAAAATATAATAGAAAGAGAAGTACAGAAGATGGCGGCAAAAGAGAATGCAAGGACAGCGATTCAGTTTCTGTTTACTCAGGATGGGTTCATTCCGGATGTGTCTTCAATGAATTCAGAGAAGGAACAGCAGGAAGCGGCAAGATGGATGGAAGACGGCGGTTATCCCGCACTTTATCAGTTAGGGCTCGAGGGGAGGCCAAAGGATGCAGGACCTTCGGAAGCTTATCTGTATCAGGTGGCAGATGCGTTCTTCCGCCGGCTTACGGATCTTCCGGAACTTGAGATTGCCCGTGGGAAGGCAAAGGCAGCGTTGACAGAGGAACTGACAGAGGAGCTTCTGTGGGCGGTTCCTTTTGTGATTGGCGCAGAGCATGTTACGAAGAAATGGCTTGGCCAGGTATTCCGTAAGCTGCAGGCCATCTTCGCGAAGGAGATTGTCGGTTACGACGGTACGGTGGAGATGTATCTGACGGAGAAGAACCAGAAGCTTCGCGTGCCTGAGAGGGTGTTCTTCCATCTGGTTGAGAATAAGGATCCGGATCATCCGGATTATCCGTTTGCGTTCCTGGCGACCTATGCCACCAGGGGAGAGAACGGGAAGATCAGGCATGTGCCCCTTAAGTATGCCCTGACAGAATATCAGAACGAGCGGGGCAAGTTATTGACACTTCTTGCCTGTCTGAACCGTGCGGCGGAGGTTTCAGAACTGATCGGAGGATTCATGGACAGCGGGGAGCTGTTCCATCCGCTGCGTCTTACGGCGGCGGAAGCATATACATTTCTAAAGCAGATAGAAGATATTGAGAATACGGGGATTCTGTGCCGGATTCCGAATTGGTGGAAGAAGAATGCGGCGACGGTATCTATGGCGGTGAGCTTAGGAGATGAGAGACCGTCCATGGTCGGGTTTGACGCATTGATCTCCATGAAGCCGAAGCTGATGGCAGACGGGGTGGAATTATCAGAAGAAGATGTCAGGATGCTTCTTGAGCAGACAGAAGGCCTTGCGTTCCTTAAGGGGAAATGGATCGAGGTTGACCATGCACGCCTGCGGCAGCTTTTGGAGGAGATGGAAGGCCGGACCGGAGAGGTCACGCTGATGGAAGCTCTTCGAATGGAGATGGGGACAAGGACCGGGGATCAGGAGAAGGGATCGGATGCAGGCCCTCTTGTCACCAATGGGAAATGGCTTTCCGATCTTCTTTCGAATCTGCGCAAGCCAGAGAAGATCCGAAAGGCGGCTGTACCCGGAACTGTGCAGGCGGCGCTTCGCCCGTACCAGAAGAACGGATATGCCTGGTTAAGCTATATGGACCAGCTGGGGTTTGGCGCATGTCTGGCGGACGACATGGGACTTGGCAAGACGCTGCAGGTGCTGACGTATCTGGAAAGACTCAGGAAGCAGGAGAGGGACGCCCGTGTCCTTCTGGTGGTGCCGGCGTCCTTACTTGCGAACTGGCAGAAGGAAGCGGAGAAGTTCGTTCCGGATATGGATCTGTTGATTCTCCACGGAGGCGGAGCCGTGAACTTGGGAAAGATGATTCGGGAGAATCCGGTGTTCTTAAATATTACGACTTACGGGATGGTATCAAGGATTAAGGAATTACGGGAGACAGACTGGTCGTGCATCATACTGGATGAGGCGCAGGCGATCAAGAATCCCGGGACGAAGCAGACCCGGGAGATCAAGAAGCTGTCCGGGCGGATGCGTATCGCCATGACCGGAACGCCGATTGAGAATGACCTGACGAATCTGTGGTCATTGTTTGATTTCCTGAATAAAGGACTGATGGGCACGTCTATGGAGTTCCGTGGCTTCTGCAAACAGCTGAAGGCGAATCCGGAGAATTACGCGAGGCTTAAGTCTATGGTAGCGCCCTTCATGCTGCGAAGGCTCAAGACGGATAAGCGCATCATCAAGGATCTTCCGGAGAAGTTAGAGACCATTGATTATGCAGGGTTATCGAAGAAGCAGGTGGTACTGTACCGGAAGGTCGTGGACGATATGGAGAAACGTGTGGTGGAGTCGGAGGGAATTGAACGGTGCGGGATCGTGCTTTCTACGATTGTGAAGCTTAAGCAGATCTGCAATCATCCGGATCAGTATCTGGGGCAGCAGACATTTGCGGAAGAGGACAGCGGCAAGTTCGCCATGCTGCGGGAGATCTGTGAGACGATCTACGAGAAGAGAGAGCGTGTACTGGTATTCACACAGTTCAGGGAGATTATCGATCAGCTGGCGGCGTTTCTAAGAGAGATCTTCCATGCGGACGGTTATGTACTCCACGGCGGTACGCCGGTTGCGAGCCGGGGGAAGATCGTGGAGGCGTTCCAGGGGGATGCGTATGTCCCGTTTATCGTGTTGTCTGTGAAGGCGGGAGGAACAGGACTGAACCTGACGAAGGCGAACCATGTGATACATTTTGACCGCTGGTGGAATCCGGCGGTGGAGAACCAGGCGACAGACAGGGCGTTCCGCATCGGCCAGAAGAAGAACGTGATGGTGCATAAGCTGGTGTGCCAGAAGACGATCGAAGAGAAGATTGATATGATCATCGAGTCCAAGAAGGAGCTGGCAGAGAATGTGATAGGCTCCGGCGGCGAGAGTTGGATTACGGAGCTTGGGAATGATGAGCTGATGTCGCTATTGCGGCTGGGATAACTGACAGTAAGAATATATAGTACACATTTATGTCCGTTTACGCAGAATTTAGGAGGATATCTGAAATGAGCAGATACTGGGATGACATCCCGCAATACAGCCAGCCGAACGCGGCGGAGCTTAAGAAGAAGTCGGCGGCGAGCAGGAAGAAAGAGAAGGCGAAGGGTAAAATACTTGAGCCGGTTGTTATAAATGGAAGAGCGATCGTGAATAAGTGGTGGGGAAAGGCGTGGTGTGATAATCTGGAACGCTATGCGGATTATGAGAGCCGCTTAGACCGCGGAAAGCGCTACGTGCGCACCGGTGCGGTGATCGATCTTAAGATACAGAAAGGGAAGATCCTTGCAAGAGTGCAGGGGACGCGCAAGACTCCCTATAAGGTAGAGATCAGGATCAGTCCGTTATCAGAAGAGAAATGCCAGTCCATCATCGCAAGATGCGGTAGGAAGCTTGAGAATCTGGAGGCGCTTCTTGCAGGGGATTTCCCGGAGGAGATGCAGGAACTGTTCCAGAGTAAGGACGGTCTCTTTCCTGCTCCGCGGGAGATCAGCTTTAGCTGCAGCTGCCCGGACTGGGCGCTTCTGTGCAAGCATGTAGCCGCCGCACTCTATGGAGTGGGGGCCCGTCTGGATGAGAACCCGCTCCTGTTCTTTGAACTCAGGGGAATCGAAGTAGGGAGATTCATTGATGTGACGCTGGCTAACAGAGTAGAGGCGATGCTTGCCAATGCAGGCAATAAGAGCAGCCGGATGATGGATGAGGAAGAAATCGTTGGAATGTTTGGAGTATTGTAATAAGGAGCGGAATATGGCAAAGTTAAGCACTCTGTGCTACATCGAGCATAACGGCAGATACCTGATGCTGCACAGAACCGTGAAGAAGAATGATGTGAATAAGGATAAATGGATTGGCGTGGGCGGGCATTTCGAAGAGGATGAAAGCCCGGAAGAATGCCTGCTGCGCGAGGTGAAGGAAGAGACAGGGTATACCCTGACGTCTTATCGGTACAGAGGGATTGTGACCTTCATATCGGGAAACGGGGTCACGGAATACATGTCCTTGTTCACGGCGGACGGATTCGAGGGAGAGGCGATTGCCTGTGATGAAGGGGAACTTAGATGGGTGGAGATTGATAAGGTGTACGACCTGAATATCTGGGAGGGAGACAGAATCTTCCTGCGTCTTCTTGAAGAGAGGCAGGATTTCTTCTCCCTGAAGCTGGTGTACGACGGACATGACGGGCTGGTCTTTGCGGCGCTTGACGGCAGGCCGATGGAGCTGTAGAAAATGAAAGACGCATCCTCACAGTCTGCTCGTTCTGCATTGCGTCGTTAATTGATTTACTCTTGCCCCTCCAGCCATATTCTATAATCGTTATGGTGATCTTCGGATATATCCGGTGACTGGCGCACCTTCTCTTCTATCCGTTCGGGGGCCGGCTTTACATCCATCCCCTTTTCCCAGATTGTCAGTTCCTCATCCTGTTTACCTTTATAGTAGATCCGGGTATTTTTGTGGATGGCAGGTGCATCAAAGGCCGGTTTTTCATCCGGATACAGGGATGGTTCATCATCCGGTTCAAGAATCTCCTGATCTGGAATGAGAAAGGAGCATTTCCGGAGTCTTAAACTGCCGGAAAAGATATGCTCTAACAGGGAACTCTTTTCAAAGGTCAAACAGCACTGGCCGTTGTCATATGATTCATAATAAAGCAGACCGTCCGGCGAAGAGATATCTCCATAGGAACTGATATTGAATGGCCGGCTGCTCTCGAGGGTGATATAGAAGTCGCCGTCCTCTAATTGGTAAAGCTCTGTAACCTGGATCTGATCTGTGGCAATGCGCCGGTCGAAGCCAAGCTTCATAAGGAATTCGTCAGATATGGATCCGATCAGGGAAATAATCATAATGGTAACGATCATCGTGAAGAACCCAATCGCAGCTTTTGACCAGCTTATCCTGCGGGCAATCTTTTTGAAGATCTCGATATCTTCAAGGGTCGATGCGTCCGGGATATTACTGTTATGGGATACTCTGCTGTCAGGCGCCATTGTAACGGGCGGCAGGTCCATATCCAGCGCCTCCATATATTGCCGGCACTCTTCGCATTGCAGCAGGTGCTCTTCAATCAGATCCTTACTTTTCTCACTGCACAAATCATCCTTATATAGGGGCAGCAGGTCTTTTATAACGTCACATGGGATTCTACTCATAATAACCTCCGTTCAATTTTCACATTCTAGTTATTCGTGTTGCAATGACAGGTTCCGGCGGCAGGCGGCTCATACAGAATATGCTCCTGTATCTTGAGACGCGCACGATGATAGGTGACTCTTGCCCAGGTTTCCTGCCTGCCGAAGATCTCTGCAATCTCCTTAAAGCTCAGATCGCCCAGTACCCGCAGGGTGAAGACCTCCTTATAAGGATCGCTGAGACAGTGAAGAACTTTATAGATGGAGAGCGCTTCGTCCCTGCGTATACAGATATTCTCTACATCCGGGCCGCCGGATAGTTCCGGGAGCGTGTCGGTATGTACCGGTTTCTTCCTCCGGGCGTCGGAGATATAGAGATTCTTGGCAATCTGGCAGAGCCAGGATTTGACGGAACAGTTCCCGCGGAAATTCTTATATTCTTTCAGAGCCTTGAAGAACGTCTCCTGGGTAATCTCTTCGGCAATGTGCGGATCCTTACTCATTGCCAGCACGAACAGATATACATCCTTGAAAAAGCGTTCATAGAGCTCTTCAAAATCAATCTTCATTCTGTCACCTCCCGTTCCGTTTAAAATGCATTCCGGCAATCTGCCGTCTCTTGTTCAGTTGCATATTAGACGCATGACTTGCTGATTCGTTACATAGATTATATAACATTTTGTCCGGAAAATAAAAAAACAGTAACATAATTGTGAAAATAGGTTATAATAGGGATATCCTGTCGAAGGAAATTTTATTATTTTAAGAAGAGAGGGAAAAATAATGGCAGTTATACATTTGACGAAGGACAATTTTAAGGAAGAGGTAATGGAGGCAAAGGTGCCGGTGCTGGTTGACTTCTGGGCAACCTGGTGCGGACCCTGCCAGATGGTGGGACCTGTGATCGAGGAGATTGCGGGAGAAGTTACGGATGCGAAGATCTGTAAGGTGGATGTTGACGAGAATCCGGAGCTGGCAAAAGAGTACAAGGTTATGTCGATTCCTACGCTGATGGTATTCAAGGACGGCGCGCCGGTCAGAAGGGAAGTCGGTGCGAAGCCCAAAGACGAGATTCTGGACATGCTGCGTTAGTGCGTGTTTAAAAGGCATTCCTGTTTATAAGGAGGGAAGAGATGGAAACAATATGGGGAATTTTAGAAGAACTGGATTGGAGTCCTCTGTGGATTTCCTTAAAAACAGGGGTGACTGCGACCATTATCTCCTTTTTTCTTGGAATCTATGCCGCGAGAAGGGTGATGAAGGCAGCGCCCAAAAAGAAGGCCTTTATCGACGGACTCCTGACGCTTCCCATGGTGTTGCCGCCAACGGTGGCCGGATTCTTCCTGCTGCTGCTTTTCAGCAGAAGGCGGCCGCTTGGAATCTTCCTGTACGAGAAGCTTGATTTGAAAGTGGTACAGACCTGGCTTGGATGCGTGATTGCGGCGACAGTGATTGCTTTTCCGCTGATGTACCGGAACGCGAGAGCTGCCTTTGAGCAGGTTGATGTGAATCTCATCTATGCGGGAAGGACGCTTGGCATGTCGGAGCTTAAGATCTTCTGGAGAGTCGTAGTTCCTACGGCGGGTCCCGGCGTTACATCCGGAACGATTCTGACATTTGCAAGGGCGCTTGGCGAGTACGGGGCGACTTCCATGCTTGCAGGGAATATTCCGGGAAGGACCGGGACCATTTCCCAGAAGATAGCCATGGTCATCCAGGACGGTGACTACCTGACTGCGGGAGTCTGGGTTGCCGTAGTGATTGTGATTGCATTTGTGGTTATCGCCGCCATGAATCTGGCTGCCGGCAGGAAGATGAAGACGGTGAAGAGATGGTAAACCCGGCAGTGTTTTGACAGACAGCGGCGGAAGAGGAGGAAAAGAAAGACAAGGAACCACCGGCAAGTAACAGTGGCGAAAAGCGGGGCCGGAATGAGGATAAGACGGAATGGGATTAAGAGTAGAAGTAAAGAAGAGAATAGGAGATTTCTGTCTGGATGTCCGGTTTCAAAGCGAAGCTTCGCGCATAGGGATTCTCGGGGCCTCCGGATGCGGGAAGAGCATGACCCTTAAGAGCATTGCAGGTATTGAGTCTCCGGATGCGGGAGTGATCGAGGTGGACGGGACGGTACTCTATCATTCTGACAGGAAGGTTCATGTAAGACCGCAGAAACGGAATATCGGCTATCTCTTTCAGAATTATGCTTTGTTTCCGACTATGACCGTAGCGAAGAATATCGAGATGGGACTAAAGGGGACGAAGCAGGAGCGAACGGAGCGTGTCCGGGAGATGATCGGGACCTTCCAGCTTGACGGACTTGCGAATCGCCTGCCGGGAGAATTATCCGGAGGGCAGCAGCAACGCGCCGCGCTGGCAAGGATCATGGCGTATGAGCCGGAGGTTATATTGCTGGATGAGCCGTTCTCGGCGCTTGATCTGTTTCTGAAGGACCGGCTGCAGCAGGAGATGATGGAGCTGCTTTCTGATTACCATGGAATCGTGGTCATGGTGTCCCACAGCAGGGATGAGATCTATCGGTTCAGCGAGGAGCTGGTTATCATGGATCAGGGAAGAGTCGTCACGGCAGGCAGGACGAAGGATATCTTTATGAATCCGAAGAAGAAGGAGGCGGCAAGGCTTACCGGATGCAAGAATCTTACGAGAGTAAGAAGACTGGATGCGCATCATATAGAGGCCCTGGACTGGGGAGTGGAACTGGAGATTGGGAGGGAGATCCCCGTGGAGACTTCCTGGGCGGGATTCCGTGCCCATGAGTTTATTCCTGTATGGGGGGAGCGCAGGAAGAACTGTATCAGGGTCTGCCTGGCAGGAATGGCGGAGCTTCCTTTTGAGAAGAACTTTTATCTCAGGCCGGAACATGGAGCGGAGAATATCTGCTGGTTTCTTCAGAAGGACAAATGGCGGATGCTTGAGGAAAAAGGACTGCCGGATTACCTGCAGTTTCAGGAGGAGCAGATTTTGCTGCTTGAAGAATGATTAGACCGAATCATTATGGTAATTAAATGGGGTCATACCAGATATGAAAGAGGATAATATGATAATGGAAAATAAAACTGAAAGGGCTGTACGGATAATCTGGTACAGCTTTTGTGTAATAATAGCTGCAATCAGTATCCGGCGCTTTGGAATCGGCGGCAGGGTCTTCACGGCAGGGCTGTTTCTGCTTTCCCTTGCGCTGGCCGGGGCAGAAGATATCCGTACCATGCATATCCCGGATTGGATAACCGCCGCATGTGGAGCGGCAGGCCTTCTGTCCATTCCGTTTTTCCCGGAGATTAGTCTGGCAGGCAGGTGCCTTGGAGCGTTTGGCGTAAGCGGACTTCTTCTGTGCATAACATTGCTGGCGCCGGGAAGCTTTGGCGGCGGCGACGTCAAATTGACGGCTGCCAGCGGAATATTCCTGGGATTGGAGGGCAATCTTAGGGCATTTGCGCTGGCAGTCTTTATGGCAGGAGCCTTCTGCGTCTGGATGCTTTTTCGGGGTAAGCTTGGACGCAGAGACCGTATCGCATTCGGCCCTTTCCTGTGTGCAGGTATGATGCTGCAGGCGGCCGGAAGCGGGTATCTCTAGCTGTACTAGAAGGAACTGCCATATTGCGCCCAAACAGGCTCAGGCAGACGCATCACGTAAGTCCGTGTTATTCAGGGACTACGTAAGGAAAATCAGAGTCGGCCAAGCTGGAGTAATAATCGCTGTAATATTCGGCAATCTCATCACCGGAAATTTCTTCGCCAATCTCTTCCATTTCCTTAAGCGCTTTCTCTACATCTCCGCCATATGTGTAAGTCTGGATTGCTTTCTGTTCAATCTCTGATGGCGCCGCTTCAATGGATTGCCCGCGCTTCCAGATCTCAAGCCTGTCATTTTTACTTCTTCCCCTGTAATAGATAGAATCGCAGGTATGGATGTAAGTATCCTTCATATCGTCGGAGATACCATATCCATTCACGCTTCTGGCAGGGAAGATTATGCTGAATGTGTCACGGTAAAGATACTTTTTTTCGTTCATATATAGTGGATATTGGAAATTCAACTCATAAAAACCCCGGCTGCTGTCGTTGTGGCAGTCTTCTTCAGGAACCTCCATGGACCGCAGGTTTGGCCAGAGAACTGGTTTTGGAAGCTTTATCGTACAGTAGATGTCGCCGCCTGCCAGCTGGTAGAGTTCCGTAATCCGGATATCTCCGGACGGGACCGCGTTGAACACCAGCATCAGGGGACCGGTCAGGATATAATGTACGACTGCAATCATCAGAAGAACAACGCCAAGCATCATGATATGGCGCGCGGTGATCCGCTTCCCGTAATTCTTAACCGCCTGGATGAAGAGGTCGTCCAGGTACATTTTCGGCTCCTGTTCCATATTTATTTGCGGAAATGGTTCCGATACCTGTTCATAAACCTTGCGGCAGCTCTCACAGTCTTCGATATGTTCCTTGATGATGTCGCTGCTCTCCTTGCTGCACACCTCGTCTTCATACAGGACCAGCAGATCCTTTATGACGCCGCAGGGTACGTCGCGGCCGTTTGCAGTGTTTCGCTCTGTTTGCTTCATAGATATGCGCTCCTTTCGTCTATTCTTTATTTGATATTGCCGATTCACGGCAGTCACATCGGTTTTTTCTACTCCCGGCGGTCTTCGTCAGGGGAAATAAGTTCCCGGATCTTTCCCCTTGCCCGGTGATAAGTGACCCTCGCCCAGCCTTCTTTGCGTCCGAAGATCTCTCCAATCTCCCGGAAAGACAGCTCGCCCAGCGTTCTTAACGTAAATACTTCCTTATAAGGTTCATCCAGATAATGGAGGATCTTATAGATGGAAAGCGCCTCGTCTTTTCTGATGCAGATGGATTCCGGGGTGTCTGCGGCGGCAGATTCACCGTCAGATATTCCCGCATTTACGGAATTTTTCATCTTCTCATCCGAACCAGACGACTTCTGTTTCTTAAGACGCGACAGATAAGTATTCTTGGCAATCTGGAAGAGCCAGGTCTTCACGGAACAGTCGCCCCGGTATTGACCGACATTTTTCAGAACCTTGTAGAAGGTTTCCTGAGTGACCTCTTCCGCAATATCCGGACTTCGGCTCATGGCAAGGATGAAGAGATACACATCTCTGAAATACAATCGGTACATTTCTTCAAAATCCACTGCTTTTTACCTCCCTTCATTTATGATTCTAGTATAAAATGTGCTCATTCCTCTGCCCGGTCTTTTTGCACTGGTATCATTTATTAGACTCTGTGGAAATGATTTCGTTACAGATTTTACAGTATTTTTTATGTTGTACATTTGTAGCAAAGGCATTGGCTTAAGTATAACACCGCTATAGGGTAAAAGCGTTACCAGTATATAGAAAAGAACAATAAGTCTACATGACATATGAGAAAAAACAATTGGTATTTTCAGTGATTGTGTGTAAATATGAAGACATATTTTATAATGCAAAGGAGAAGAATTATGGAACTTGTAAAGGAACTGCCTGAGATTTTTGAGGAATTTGCGGAACAGCGTCAGAAATCATTTCTGGCAATGAAGGAAGTCAAAGAGAAGAATGTTCCGGTAGTTGGCGCATTCTGTACATATTTCCCCAAAGAGATCGTCTCGGCGATGGGCGGCGTATCGGTAGGTCTCTGCTCTACCTCCGATGAGACGATTCCGGCTGCGGAGGTGGACCTCCCAAAGAATCTGTGTCCTATGGTTAAGGCAAGCTACGGATTTGCCATCACAGATAAGTGCCCCTTCTTCTATTTTTCAGACCTGATCGTGGGGGAGACGACCTGTGACGGAAAGAAGAAGATGTACGAATATCTGTCGGAGTTTAAGAATGTCCTGGTCATGGAGCTCCCGAACTCACAGAGCGAAGCGGGGCTTAAGCTTTGGAGAAATGAGATCATCCGATTCAAGGAGCACCTGGAGAAGACCTTTGACTGTGAGATTACGGAAGAAAAGATCCGTCATGCGGTTCATGTGGCGAACCAGCGGAGGACGGCTCTTAAGAATCTGTACGAGATCATGAAGAATGATCCGGCGCCGATTGATGGGTTCCGTCTCTACAATGTGCTCTATGGAACCTCCTTCAAACTGGATGAGGAGAATATCCCGGCGGAGATCAACGCGCTCACGGAGAAGATTATGACTGCCTACGCCCAGGGAGAGATGCAGCCCAAGAAGAAGCGTATCCTTCTGACCGGATGTCCAAGCGGCGGCGCGCCTATGAAGGTGGTCAAGGCGATTGAGGAGAACGGAGGAACTGTGGTAGCCTATGAGAACTGCGGCGGTGCGAAGTCTGTGGACCGTCTGGTAGACGAGGATGCAGAGGATATCTACATGGCGCTGGCTAAGAGATACCTTGCTATCGGATGTTCGGTTATGACTCCGGATGCAAACCGTCTGGAACTGCTGGGCCGTCTGCTTGAGGAATATAAGGTGGACGGCGTGGTAGAGATGACGCTGCAGGCGTGCCATACCTATAACATAGAAGCCGGACAGATCAAGAAGTTTGTAAGGGACCGGAATATACCATACATTCATGTGGAGACAGATTATTCCCGGAACGATCTGGGGCAGCTGAACACGCGGATTGCGGCGTTTATCGAGATGCTGTCAGAGTAAGACAATTATTTTGGGCAATTTTTTTAGGGTGTTATACTGGACAAAGGGTCTGTGGGTGTGTTATGATAATTATTGACACTTTGTGAATACTCTTTACTTGGTATCAGGTAGGGAGTATTTTTTTTGAGTTTTTACCGTTGGATTTTCAGGAAGGGATATATAATATGGAAGAAGTAAGATTTGAAGATCTGGGTCTGCGCCCGGAGATTATGAGAGCAGTTAAGAAGATGGGATTCGAAGAGGCGTCGCCGATTCAGGCGAAGGCGATTCCGGTGATGATGTCGGGATGCGATTTGATCGGACAGGCGCAGACCGGGACAGGGAAGACGGCCGCGTTTGGAATCCCGCTTCTGGAGAAGATCGATCCGAAGAATAAGAAGCTGCAGGCAATCGTGCTGTGTCCGACCAGGGAGCTTGCAATCCAGGTAGCGGAAGAGATCCGTCACCTTGCATGGTATATGCATGGGATTAAGGTTCTGCCGATCTACGGCGGACAGGAGATTGTGAAGCAGATCCGCTCTTTAAAAGGCGGCATTCAACTGATTATCGGTACGCCGGGCCGTGTGATGGATCACATGCGCCGCCGGACCATCAAGATGGAGCACCTCCATACGGTGGTACTGGATGAGGCGGACGAGATGCTGAACATGGGATTCAGAGAAGATATCGAGACGATACTGGAAGAGGTGCCAAAGGAACGGCAGACGGTGCTGTTCTCGGCTACCATGCCCAAGCCGATTCTGGATATCACCAAGAGGTATCAGAATCATGCCCAGCTTATCAAGGTGACCAAGAAGGAACTGACGGTTCCTAACATTGAGCAGTTTTACTATGAGGTGAAGCCCAAGAACAAGGAAGAGGTACTGTCAAGGATCCTTGATATCTATAATCCGAAGCTTTCGGTAGTATTCTGCAACACGAAGAAGCAGGTGGATCTTCTGGTAAATGGACTCTTAGGCCGGGGGTATTTTGCGGCGGGGCTTCACGGAGACATGAAGCAGGCGCAGAGAGACCGTGTGATGGAAGGCTTCCGCAAGGGCAAGACGGATATCCTGGTGGCGACAGATGTCGCGGCGCGCGGGATTGATGTAGACGAGGTGGAGGCGGTATTCAACTATGACCTTCCGCAGGATGACGAATACTATGTGCACCGGATCGGCAGAACCGGAAGGGCCGGGCGTGTGGGGCGTTCCTTCTCCTTTGTATCCGGCAGGGAGGTCTATAAGCTTAAGGAGATACAGCGGTACTGTAAGACGAAGATCTATGCGCAGAAGGTTCCGTCTCTGAATGACGTGGCGAATACGAAGATCGAGAAGCTGATGGATACGGTGAACCGGATGATAGAAGAAGAGGATCTGACAGCCTATCTGCAGTTGATACAGTCAGAGGTCAATGATTCGGATTATACCAGTATGGATATAGCCGCGGCGCTTTTGAAGATGTGCGCAGGCGGAAAAGAGGAGCCGGAAGAGGTATTTGCAGATACCGGAGCGGAAGAGCCGGGTATGGTAAGACTCTTCATCAATATCGGCAAGAAGGACAGGGCGAAGCCCGGAGATATTCTGGGCGCGCTGGCGGGTGAGAGCGGAATCCCCGGCAAAGTGGTCGGGACGATCGACATGTATGATAAGTATACATTTGTAGAGGTCCCGACAGAGTATGCCAGAGAGATCATCAATTCTGTGAATCACACGAAGATCCGGGGGAAATCCGTGGCAGTAGAACCGGCAAATCAGAAATAGGCCGGTACACGAATTAATCAATGAATTTTACTGCGGTTCCATAGGCAAGGACTTCGGCGGCTCCCTGTACGATAGAACTGGAGGCATAGCGGATGTTGACAACTGCGTCCGCGCCCATGGCCTGGGCGTCCTCTGCCATACGCTTGGTTGCAATGGCCCTTGCCTCGTTCATCATCTCGGTATAGGAGGTAAGCTCTCCGCCTACCAGTGTGCGGAAGCTGTTCATAATATCCTTGCCAAGGTGTACGGACTGGATCATGGTGCCGCGCACCATGCCGATCATCTCGAATTTTTTTCCTGTGATGTAATCTGTGTTTACTAATAACATGTTTGTTCCTCCTCGTTTGTGAATTGTGACCGGGACTGCCCGTTTAAAGCTTGCTCTTGCTTTACAGATTCAGGACGTCCTGGATGGTATAGAAACCGGGCGTTTTGTCTGTGAGAAAGGCGGCGCAGTCACATGCCCCTCTTGCGAAGCACTCCCAGTTGTAGGAGTGGTGGGTGATCTCCAGCCGTTCGCCCATACCGCCGAAGAAGACTGTATGGCTGCTTGGTATATTCCCGGCCCGCAGGGAATGATAACCGATGGTTCCCGGCTCTCGCGGTGAGGCTCCTTCCCGTCCATAGACTGCGATCTCACTCAACTCCTTCCCAAGCGCGTGCGCCATGATCTCGCCCATCTCCCTGGAGGTTCCGCTTGGCGCGTCCTTCTTCCACTGGTCATGCATCTCAAGGATCTCGATATCAATCTCGTCTTTCAAAGCCGAGGTTACAATCTCAAGCAGTTTGTTCATAATATTGACCAGCTTGGAGGTGTTGGCGGCATAGAGCATGGGAATCACTTTTGCGGCGTCCCGGAATTGCTGCATCTGTTCCGGGTCAAATCCGGTAGTTCCGCATACCAGGGCCTTCTTGTGGGATACGGCAAGCCGCAGGACTTCCATGGACATCTCCTTCGTGGAGAAGTCTATGATGACGTCGCAGCAGTCGATGACACGTTCAAGGTCGTCTGTTACCGGTACGCCAAGTTCTGTGCCTGTCATGGCGACTGCGCCCAGGTCCCGGCCGATATAGCTGCGTCCCTTCGGGCCGATTCCGGCTGTCAGTTCCATGTCGTCACGGGATGCGGCAACAGAGGTGATCAACCGTCCCATCTTGCCATTTGGCCCGATTACGATTACTTTCATAGATGAAACTCCTTTCACAAATAATCATTAAAATATAATGTTGACTATATTTTAACACAGAATTGAAAATAATGCTTGCATTATTGGGAGATATTCGGTAAAATAACAATATCGGGGTATGGCTCAGTTTGGTTAGAGCGCACGGCTGGGGGCCGTGAGG
>CAMSTW010000038.1 GCA_947063855.1 uncultured Dorea sp. | reverse complement strand
TGCTCTTCCTTTCCTTACTGTTGAGAACGATTTTATTATATCACATTAAATGACATTTTTCGACTACTTTTTGCCTATTTAGTAAAACTTTTTTCTGACCACTTATCCCCAATTTTCCCTCCGATCAGATTCAGCACCACGCCGATTCCGACCACAAGGGCCGCCGCCATCTTCCCTTCCAGGGAAGTCATGATCGTCAATACCAGCCCCATGTAAGGAACAGTCAGCACCACGCTCCCAATATAATTATCATAAGGCACCGGTTCCGGATCTTCCTTCTCATTGGCGTCCCCTTTTGTAAAAAATGTTCCCGACACCACATTATTCTTCACAACCCTGTGGGTAATAATCCCCGCATCCTCAAGCGCCCCATAGAAAGCGATCACCGCATCCTCCTCCACATCCTCCGGCTCACCCCCCTGCACATACAAAAGACTCCCCACCGGAATCGCAGGCTCCATACTGCCACTTACCACATGATACATATGAAACCCGAGCATCCCCGGGAGAACCAGCATAGAACACAGAAGAATCACTGCCACGATCAGTATCGTACCAGCCGCACTGCATACCTTCCCCGCCCGTCTACGTCCGCCGCTCCCAATACGGCTTACGCCGCGGTCTCTGTCAGAACCCCCTTCATAATTCTTACTCCCGTTCTTACCCTCGTCACGTCTCATCACAATCCCCTTCGCCCTGATATCTCAAAAGGCCGCCGCAAAATACCGCCATATACAATATACGGTCAGTATATTGTGTATGAGCTGCATTCTGCAACAGCCCTTTCTTAGATTTCCAATATATTCTATAGATAATTATTTCTCATGATCCAGCGTCTGTCTGCCCGTCCTAAGCGCCAGCGCCTTCCGCCTCTTCCTCAGATACAACGCCGTTCCGGCCAGAGCCAGCGCCGCCGCCGCGCCGATTCCGATATAGACCGGCAGATACCCCATCACAGTACCCGGCTGAGCCTCTTTCATGCTCTCGGCCATCGGCACTTCCTCATCCTTGTCGATCACACTCTGCGGGGCGTCTCCTTGCGGTACTGCGTCATCCGGCACCGCCACATCACCGCCGACTCCAGCTGCCGGGACTCCTGCATCTGCTCCCGCAGGTTCTGCCGTCCCCGCATCCGCTCCCGGCGCCGTTCCTCCCGGCGTTGTCCCCTGCGCCGCCCCAGACGTCGTCGCTGCCGGCGTCGTGGCAGGCGTCGTGGCAGGCGTTGTCGCAGGCGTCGCAGGCTGCGCAGGCGTCTCGACCGGAGTATATACGAAGTTAAACACATTCTCCGCCGAATTAGACGACAACGTCATCACCATATTGTAAGCCTGAGGCTGGTATCCCTCCACATAACGTGCCGAAACATACTGTCTCTCACCGATATTTCCATAATAAGTATCAGCAGGAAGCAAGGCGTTGCCCGCCGCATCCTGATAATTGACCGTATAAGGAGTCATCTCACCGCTGACGCCATAGGCAATCACGTAATCCATATCCGCACCGACTGCCTTCGTAGAAGCCACGGCCTCAGAATTATCCCTTCCGGACCTCCTGATACCTCTGACATAATACCTGTCGTCCGTCACCTTCGCCGCATCATTCGGGTTGATATAGACCGTCTCTCCATATCTCACTCCTCTGACCACGATCTGCTCCACCCGGCCGTTCTTCCCTGTGACCTTCTCGATCTTCGCGCTGCCGCCCGGTGCAGTGATCCCCTCGCCCGTGAGCATTCCCTGATTCCCGGCGTACAGCCTGATCGTATACGTATATCCTGTATCCGCCGCCAGAGCCGTCTGCCCCGCTGCAAGAACCGTCATGGACAGAGCCAGCAGGCCGGCCTGTATCTTCTTCAACCATTTCATACTATCTCTGCCCCTTCCTTCCTGTCTCGTCTGCACCTTCTGCCTGACGCCTTGAAATCACATTCCCTGCGCCGGTCTCATAAGCCGCTTCCTCCTGTTCCTTACGAAGTCTCAGGAACACAATCAGCAGCAGCGCAAGTCCCGCGCCCAGCATCATCAACATATACAGCATAATCTGCGACTGGTCCCCGGTCTTAATCACCTCCCGGTTTCCGCCGGGCCTGCTGCCCGGATTGCCGGAACCAGGCCCGACCAGCTCCGTCGCAAAATCCATCTGCAGTCTTGCATAGGTATTCTGATAATTATTCACCAGCGTCTCGCCATCCAGGGCAACCATAAGCTTCACCGTGCCTTTGCCGCCCTTTCCCAGCCGGTCCATGTAGAAATAATCCTCAAGCGTCGTAGTCGCTCCATGAAGACCCACGCCGTTGTATCTCCCGTCTCCTCCGAACTTCTCACTGGAATAGAGCGTCGTAGTCTTCCCTGCCCCGTCCGTATACGTCAGCAGATAATCATAAGCGCCGCCCGCTGCGTCCCCGGCGTCCTCCAGGGCGTTCAGCACCTCATTCTTCATATACCAGTCCGCCTCGCCGTCAAAATTATTCTTAAGCGTAATCGTAAGCTCCACCGAATCCCCCGGCTGCATGGCGTTGATCTCGTCGCCCATGTTGGCGGTGGTAAAATTACTGCTCATCTTCTTCCCGTCGAAGCTTACCTCCCAGCCGGAAGCACCTTTACGGTCCTCGGCAAACGCCGTCACAGAGGATGCGAGAACCAGAACGCCTGCCAGGCATACACCCAATAATCTTCTCTTCATTCTCTTCGTCCTCCCTTACAGAATCCCCAGGGCAGCCGCATCCACGCCCCATGCACTCTTGATTGCATCCTGTGCATTATGCGTCTGCACCGCATCTACCTCAACGTCCAGATTGAACCTCACCCCGTCATATTTATAGACCGTCGTAATCGTTCCCTTTCCATCGTCCCTGACCTCGGCCGCCGATGCTACCTGCCCGTCGATCAGTATATTCTCTGCAAATGGAACCGTGATGCTCTTCTCTCCGGATTTCGCAGGAAGCACGCCCTTGTAATACAGCTCCAGACACTCCTTCTCACCGTTCTCAATCGCCGCCGCGTCATCCGGGTTCTTGATCCATCTGTCCTCATTCGCAAGTTCAAGATCTATCAGCTTCGGAGACAGCGTCGTAACCTTCTCCATATCGCCGGATTCATTCTCCTTCGTCCAGTACCTGTAGATACGGACCCTCACATACTGGTCGATCTCTCCGCTGTTCTCCACCCTGAGCTCTTCCTGATATTTCTTATTCAGGGCAATCTTCTCGCCTTTCTTCAACATGTTCTGGAGCAGAACGCCGCTGTCGGAATCATCCCCGGCGTTGCTCGAAGTCTTCCATTCATCCTCATCATAATCCCGTCTGCTCACCACTTCCCCATTCTCCAGGAGACTCACGCCGATCTGGGAAACGGTAATCTTAGCCGTATAATTCTCACTATAATAAGTAAGCGCCGCCCTCGTGCTTCCGATCGTGCTTCCAAGCAGAAGCGCCGACGCCAGACCAAGCAGGCCATAAGTCACCTTCCTCATTACTCATCAGCCTCCTCTCCCATTCCCTGATAGACCGTCGTCCAGTCCGCCGACGGATTGCCATTCTCATCATAGACTGCCGGCGTACACTCCTGGATCACCACCACATTGAAGTCATCCTTCGACTCCCCTTCCGGTATATGGACTGTGACCTTCGCATTCAGCGGCGTCGTCAGCGAAGGATCCGACGGATCCGGACTCGCCGGAAGAACCGGTTCATAATACCAGTAGCCGTCCGCGCCCTCACGCCATTTACCCGATTCATCTGTATATGTGATCTCAACATCCGCCCCGCAGAATACCTTCACCCGGACGAAACAGTCATTTACCAGAGAAGCATTCTTGATCACTATATGCTTCGTCATATCAGATAAAGTCTCGTGGATCGTCGTCTGTGCTCCCAGATTCACGATCTGTCCGCCTCCCGCCGACACATAAGTGGTAAAATACGCCAGAGAACTCTCGATTGTCAGAGCCGCCGTCATACCAAGAGCCGCGGCCGACATCGCTATCAATTTACCATATTTCTCTATCCTCTTCATTCCTGTCGCAGCTCCTTTCTATTCATTCTCCTCAACCGCCGGAGGAGTCGGGTTCTCCCACTTCCATCCGTTATTACCGTCGGATTCGAAATGATTCGTCACGCCGTATCCGCCCCGGTTGCCTCCGTCATAATTATTCGTAAATGATACCGTTGCCGGCTCCCCGTCTCCGACGCGCTCATCCGACAGGATCACGGCCGTCTGCACGGCGTCTCCCTGCACCTCGTAACTGCCGCCTGCATAGATCTCCGTCACCGTCACCTCAAGCCCCGCCGGAATACCCGTAAGCTTTGCCGTCTGTGCATTGGCGTCGCCCGCCCCGGCGAGCGTGAGGCTGATCACATTGCTGTATGCAAGTCTGCCGTCCCCGTCATGACCCTCCACCTGGAACACACAGGTCATGGCGCCAAGAGATACGTTATAATTGCTCAGAGTCTTGCGGATCACAAGAGATCCCGTAAGTTCCTCACCTTCCGCTTTGAGTCCGATCACCGGCTCATAATCCCAGTCGTCGCTTCCTGCCCCCGCCGCCGCATACTCGCTGGACGGAAGCGCCGTCAGATACGGGGTAAATGAATACCGGACTGTTTGCTCCTCATTCACCGAAGCCTCAGGTACTACCAGGTACATTCCTGTCTTCAGATCGGTGAATTTCCCTGTCGCAGTCTCTTCGCCTGCGGACTTCTTCACTTCCGTTGTCGCTGTGGCCGGAACCTCTCCCTGGGGCAGCCCCTTGATACACTCCTCCGCCTGCAAGGCAAGCTTCTGCCAGTCATCCGCCGTAGTGCCGCTCCCGATATCAGAGAAGTCCATCCCGGAAAATGGAGCCTCCGGCGTATATCTTCCTACCGTATCCACACTTGCCACCCGGTACAGCGATACCGGTATGGTCATCTCATCAAAATCTTCGGCATACCCACTGTCCGCTGCAGACACCGTAAGGCTGCAGGTTCGGTCCACCTCGATTGCAGTCGCCGCCTGTATCCGCATCATCGACAGACACGGCAGTGTCAGCAGAATCGCCAGAGCCAGCGCATATCCTCTTCTTACTCTCTTACTTATCTTCAACTTTCTCCCTCCTTACGGTTTCCTTCCGGCTGCTTCCCTCTCTTTGGCTCCATGACCCGGCGCATGAGCAGTATGATCAGCGCCGTCACCCCAAGACCCAGCAGCAGGTATAACATATAATAGTTCTGAATGGCCTGTACCATGGAATCCACAGGCGTCGATTCAAGTTCTCCGTCATAGGGGACTCTGTGTCCCCGGACAAGCAGTCGGTGGCTGTTCACGCCGTAGGGCGTACAGGTAAATAGTGTCACATAATCCTGACCCTCCTCTATCTTAAGCGCCTCTTCCAGTGCGTCATAATCATCTTTATCTATCATGGGAAGTACCCGGTCTACCTCATAAGCCATATCCTCATCCAGAATATGCAGGTAGAATCTGTCGCCCTTCCCCAACTGGTCAATGTCGGTGAAAAGCTTCGCGCTGGGCAGCCCTCTGTGCGCCGACAGGACGCTGTGATTGCCCTCCCCGCCAACCGGAAGTTTCGTGCCGTTCAGGTGGCCTACCCCGGTCTGCAGAACCTCCTCCGATGAACCGTGGTAGACAGACAGCCGGATCTTGATCTTCGGGATTGTGAGATAACCCATAATCCCATTACCGGCCGCATTAAGTACCTTCCAGTACTCCGTGCCTTCTACATCGTCCTCACCGTCGATTCCAAATACATCCGTGAGAATACTGTTCTGTGTAAATGTCGCATTATAACTCCTGGCTGCTGCCCAGGCCTCTGTAAAATCCTCCTCGGTCATCTCATTCATCACTTCATCATAATCCGTGATGAGCCTCGACTGGCGGTAAGTGTTCCACTGATCCGCGACCGTAGGATACGCAAGGATTCCAAAACCCACAAGAAATAACAGCCCGAATAAAATGCCGGATATCTTTCTCTTCATACTCCTGTCTACTCTCCCTGCGGCTCTTCTTTTTTCTCTTCCTGAGAAATCTGCTCCTGCTGGTTTTCTTCTGACAGACCGGCTTCCGACGACGCGGCTTCTGACAGATGCTGCGCCTCTGCTGCCTTTATCCTCTGTCCTGCCAACTTCTTCTCTCTCCTGTAAAGGCAAAAACTGAATACTGCCGTTATCCCTAATCCCGCGATTACCCAGAACAGATAATTCGTATGGAAGCTCATATCTGCAAGAGGCACGCTCTCATCTTCCAGTTCCTCCGGCACATATGGGACTCTGTGTCCTCTGACCAGAAGCCTGTGGCTGTTCACCCCGTAGGGCGTACAAGTCAGGAGGGTAACAAGATCCATCCCTTCCTCTACTGCAAGCGAACTCGTCTCCTCCGGTTCTACGACCATAATCTGGTCTACTTCATAACAAAGCGTATCATCCAGAATCTTAAGCAGAAAATGATCTCCTTCTTTCAATTTATCCAGGTCGGTGAAAAGAGCGGCGCTTGGCAGTCCCCTGTGGGCAGATATCACCGCATGGGTATTCTCGCCGCCTACCGGGAGAGAACTTCCTTCCAGATGTCCCGCCGCTGTCTGAAGAACTTCGTCATTGGTCGTATGGAAGATAGGAAGACGAATCTTAATCTTCGGGATCTCCACAATCCCCATCATACCGTCCCCGTTAAGATTCAGGCACGCCATGTAGTCCTCGTCCTCCTCTGATTCCTGCGCGATTGCAAAGGAATCTGGCAGAATGCTGGGGAGCAGGGCGTCATTGTAGCTTGTCGCTCTACTCCATTCAGCCGGATAATCAATCTCTCCTGACGCTTCTTTCTCGGCAATCATGTCATCATAATTGCTAATCAGGCGTTTCTGTCTATAATTGTTCCACTCATTGGCTATCAGCGGATACAGCAGCAAGGACAACCCGGCTAAAAATAAAATCGTTATTAATATCTTACTTGTATTCTTTTTCATCCGGACTCTCCTTGTTGTTGTAGCCTGCTCTGTCTTTCCTGTCAGCTCCGGAACGGGAATCCGTCCCGGAGCTTTATGGATAATAAGTACTTTCTGTAATCTGTATTATTTAGCAGATTTTCTGCGGCTTGCGAAGAACAATGCTGCCGCGATAATCATGATTGCACATCCGCCGATGGTGAAGATCGTAGTACCGATGCCACCAGTTGATGGAAGGGAAGAAAGTGTAGTATTTTTAAATCCATAAGGATTACCAACGTTTTCGTTCACTGTAGTTTTTCCCTCTTCTACGCTATAATTATAATTTGTAGTTGCAACATTACTTCCCTCGCCTATTGTTACATTATATCCGTTCATCTTACCTGTTGAAGGATCTTTTGTAACTGTAATCTTTACTGGAATCGGTGTATTATTGATGGTATATCCTGTCGGAGCCTTTGTTTCAACCAGATAATAGGTTACATCACTATCCAAACCATTAATTTCAAGACGTCCATTGGTATCCGTTGTATAAGTTGCATTTTTAAATACCGGTCCATTCTCTGCGCCGACATGTAATTGGAATTGGGCACCTGCAAGAACTTTTCCGCCTGTAACAGTTACCTCTCCAGGAGTTTCTGTATACTTTACATTTCCATTCTGGTCAATTTTAATAAATTCTCCTGTCTTATCTTGCGTCGAGGTTGAACCGCTAAACGAAGTATCTATACCAAAAGTATAGTGATAAGTATCATCTTCTTTAGACTTAGTTCCATCATTTGTCGAATACTCTAATTTCGCATTGTTATGCAGCTTATCAACCGTTATTTTCGCTTCACTCGTTACTTCTGCATAATATGTGATTACCACTTCCTTATCTCTATATGTTTTTAAGAAATCATCCTTTTGAGATAAATCTACTTCAAATGATGTTGCCCCATTCTTAACGCCTGTATTGATTGCATTAGTCAGAACAGAAATATCTGCATCTTCTTCTGCTTCTCTAATAGTTCCCTCTACAGGATACTCGTTACTTACAACTAATTTCAACCCAGTTAAAGTATCTGTAATTTTGTATACTATATTGTTCTTATCAGACGCATAACTTGGTATCTTCGTCACAATCTGGAACTGAATAACATCACCAAATTGAACCCCTTCTACATTATTTGTCAACGCTGTCTTTTTAATTGTTGGCTCTGATTTTTTGAGATATACATTATTGGAAAATGAATCCTCATCCATGTTCAGAGTACCGTATGACAAAACTTGATTCCCATCCTCACTAGGCTCTTGATCAACGCTAACAATAGCCGGATTATATAAATAGTTAGAAGAACCGCTGACAATAATCATCCATGTTCCCGCTTCCTTAGGAGCAAAAGTATAATTACCATCACTATCTTTAGTTGTAACCGTAGTACCGGTTAAATTACCTGTTTTTGTTGCCAGGGTTGCAATATCACTTTCCGTAGGAGTAAGCTTTTTAATTTCCTTATCACCTATAGTCGTAATAACTTCACCTTTAGTAATTGTATCAGCTAAAACTTCTTCATAATATCCTGCTGCATTATACCCAATAATCTTATATGCTGTTACAGTCACTCCTTGTTCAGCTTCTATGCCCTTAATAGTTGCATGCGTCTTAGATGTTAATGGATTCTTATCAGCAGCAACCGCCGTCATGCAAAGTCCCATGACCATCGCCAGTGTCAATAACACTGCAAAAACTTTTTTAATTTTTCTCATAATTTTCTCTCCTTTTTCCTTTCTAGGTTTTCCCTTTTTGGTTTTGTATGCCTTCTCTGCACACAGTTACATATCATAAGCTTTAAGTCCTCAGCACCTCCCCGTATGTTCATGATTTGTTTATATAAGATTGGCTGGATTCCTTTATGCGGAAATCCGCACCAGTCAGATACCATTACCCAATCTGCAGCCTATTCCTCTTCCAATACAGGTAAATCGCCGCTATCATCAGTGCAACTCCCGGCAGAACGTATACGTAGATTCCCAGTCCGCCGCTGTTTGGCAGTTCGTAGAGCATATCGTTGATTACAGTAAGCTCCGCCACGTCGTAGACACCCTCCTGCTGCGTGAGCGTCAGTGCTTTTACAATCTCTCCGTTTGGCGTCTCACCCGGAGTTGCCCCGGGATCTCCGGCAGTTGGATTTTTAGTGGTCACCACTTTCCCGCCTACCTTAACGGTCATTTCACTTCGGTCACTGGAACGGTTAATCTCAATCTTCAGCGGTTCCTTCCACAGAGCGTATCCTGTTGTCGTCTTGGTTTCCTGTAAATAATAGATGCCCGATTCCAATTCTGGAATAGTAAATTTTCCATCCTGATCTGTCGTGTATGTTCCGATTTCAGACTTCTCTATGTTTTCCCAGACATCACCTTCTACGGATTCATTTGTTACTTTCCAGAGCTTAAAGGAAATCTCCGCCAGAACTTCGTTTCTCCGATTCTCTTTCACTAGACGCAGATCCAGCTTATCGGGCCGGTATTCATTTGTGAATACAAATTCTGCACTGCTGTCCTCTGTCAGCTCCTCGGTCTGAGCCAACTCGCCGCTGACCTTATAGCCCGCGGGGAGTTTTGCCTCCATTTCCTCTACCTTGTATTCTCCCAGCGGCAGTGAGCCAAACCTGGCCGTTTCATTTGCTTTGATGGTGAAGATTCCTGCCTCTTCTTCTTTTCCTGTCCTATAGGTCTTTGTTGAGCCTCCTGCTGAGAGACTGTATATGGCGTCTTCTACTGCCTTCTCACTGGTTACCCCTCCATCTGCATCTTTTTCAATCTTTATAAGCTTAAATGTAAAGGAATCCTGATCCGCAGGGGCGTCCCCTTTTACATTTTCCACTCTTTTCGTCACTGTAAGGGTTCCACTGTTATCCACCGGCTGATTGATAAACGGGAGCACGATCACGCTGTCTGATACTTCGTAATCCTTGTAGCCCTCTAAACTGGTCGGCAGAGTCTGTATATAATCCGGGGTTCCAACCTCGCTGACGCTGTACACTGTTCCCGGCTCTATGCCGACAAACACTGCCGTCTGGCCTGCTTTCAGCGTGAATGTCCCGTCTGCCTTCGTATATGCCGGATTTTCAAATTTGCTCTGACCTGCTGATGGCTGTTCTGTCGGCGGGCCTTCTTGAACCTCTTCCGTTGTCCCTCCACCTTCAATTGTTTCGTTCGGCTCTCCTCCCGGAACCGGATTGGCCGGCTCTGCAGGCTGCTCTTCTCCCGGAACTGGATTGGCCGGTTGTTCTGCCGACTCTCCTTGGGTCGGTTCTTCTACCAGTTCTCCATCTGATGTACTGTACAGGTAATATTTTGCCCCGGTCCATACAGACCGATCCTCCTTGGTCAGAAGGAATGTAAAATCTACATCCGGTTTACTGCCGTCCTGCATCTGCTTAGATACTGCAAACGAGGCGCTGGCATTGTTCATGACCAGCGGCGTCTCCGGCGCCCTGGTGGCCCCTTCTAAAACGGTGTTGCCTGTAGCACGCCAGCCTTCCGGCATTTCTACCTCTTCCAGCTTATAGTCAACGCCCGCTTTCACTTTTGTAAATGTAGCGGTATACCCGCCTTTCAAGGTAAATTTTCCGTCCGCGTCCGTTGCGCCTGTTCCGGCAAAGCTTCCGGTTATGTCGTTGGTGATCGTATAGGTCTGCATCCCATACGCCTCTCCGTCCAATGTCAGGATAAAGTGGAAATCCGGCGTCTCCGGCATCGTGTAACCATCCGGGAAAGAAACGGTCTTGCTGATCTTCAGCGTCGTCACCTTCGTACCAGGATCCTCTGGATAATAGCGGTTCACAAACTTCCGCTCTTCACCTTTTGCAGTTATAATCCCCGATACCGGCGCGTTCCCTTCCGGCTCCACCTGCCGGAAATCAGAGGGCATCTCATCCTCGGTAACTTCATAGAGTGCCCCTACCTTAAGATTTCTGAACCATGCCGTCTCACCAGGGCCAAGTTCAAATTTCCCATTTTCCGCCTTATGGATTTTGACACGTCCCTCTTCCTTTTCCTCCGTCCCGTCTTCCTTGATCACGATGTATTCCTGGTTATTTGCCGCTTTTCCGTCGAGATTCAGTGTAAAGGAAAAACGGAGTGTTTCCTCTTCCGGGATGCCGTATTCCGGCATCCCCTGCACCTCTTTCGTAATATAAAGATCTGGCGCTTCAACAGGTTCATTCGTAAATACTGCCCTTTCCGGAACAACATCCCCGGCCTTCACCGTGTGTGCCCCCAGGCCGCTTCCTGCCAGACAACAGATGACGGTCAGGAAGGATAATATTCGGTTGATGTATTTCTTACGTTTCATAATTATCTTGCAGCCCCTCTCAGGTTAAAGAGAGGGGCAATCCTCCTTTCTTTCATCTGTTACTGCTGCTTCACCACTGGATAGAGATCTGTATTCTCACCGAAGAAGTATGTCTCTCCTATCTTGTACTCTACATCCCCTTCCGTAGTGCCTCCCGGTTTTGTGGACCATCCTAGCAGTGTTTCTGGAGTTGCTACTTGTTCACCCGTATTGCCATATTGTCCATTTTGAACTGTGTGTTTCCCGTACACGTGTGCGACACCCAATGACTTGACTATCTCGCCTTCACCTACGTTAGTATGATAGGAAACTTTACTCCCTTTCTTCACCCAACGTGCATAATAGTATATCTTCCACTGGCCATCCTCAGATTTAGCTCTATTAGCATCTTCCTTCGTCAAAGTCCTTGCCGAACTTCCATCCCAGTATCCTTCTACACTATTGCCGTCCATACTTGGATACCATCCTGCAAAAATATAGCCATCTCTGCTCAGTCTATCTGAATATAGCGGCACGGAATCTCCTATCTTCATACCTTCGTGACCTGCATCTGGAAAAACAACCGGAGAACCAGGCACACCATCATTATAAACAACGGTATATACTTTTTCTTTCTGCCATGTAGCCATATAAGTAATATTATCTGTTACTTTTTCCGCTACAGCCGGAGCCCATCCCATAAAGTCATATCCTTCTCTCTTTGGATCGGCAGGAATCGGCGTTCTCGTTCCCTCTTTGCATTGGTATGTCATATACACCTTATCATTTTCATTTTCAGACAGACCCCACATATATGTCACTGTATACTTCACAGGATTCTGGCAGTTTATCAGCATCAGATTCGGATTTAGTCTCTTCATCTTCTGTGTGCTTTCCGGGGTCAGATCTGTCAGCTTGTAAGTATGGCCAACCTCCTCAGACACCGTCCACAGTGTATTGGACAGATTCAGCCTTGCGAACTGCCCGGCTTTTAGTTGAATCTCCCCATTCTTCCCGGTTTCTTTATATCCGACCACTTCTCCGGTGGATGTATCATAAACCGTATAAGGGATTCCTGCCCTTCCTTCGGATGCTGTGATATCTTCTTCCTGTATATCCTCCAGATCCGTTCCCCTCTTAAGGGAAAGCACCTGCTTTAGAATCATTGTAAAGGTCGCGTCCGAAGTTTCCGCCATCTCTTTCGCGATTTCTATAGGAGCGATTTCATTTGAATTGACAAAATCATTAAATTCACTCTTACTAATACCATTTGGCCGCATCAATTCTCCATTGAATTCAATGTATCCTTTCAGCATTCCCCATGCTTCATCGGACTCTTCTATCACCTCCACAACTCTATACGCTCCCATATAGGAATCGTAACTGCCAACACCTACATCAATATCAAAATATACTATAGGCCACCTGTTATTTTTGCCTTTTGTCAATACGATCCTGCCGTCTGGACCTGTTTTCAATATTCGGTCACAGGTAGGCGCCAGCTCACTCATAGATTTTTTATCATCCTGCCATTCTCCATCCAAAGTAATATAGGATACATCTTCTGCCGCTACCCATGCGGTTCCGTTATACTCTTCCACACGCCATACAAGCTCCGCACCTTCCGATACAGGGGATGATTTTTCTGTCATCTGCTTCGCCACCTTGCTGCCGTTGACACTCTTTATCTGGTTTGTGATCACCGCAATTGGGTTGTCTTTCACCGTTCCTGTTACCGGCCTGTCATTTTTCGGATCCGCCTGGCTGATTTCCAGCCATTTGTCTTCCTCATTATAGCGATAGCTTACAATCCTGTGCTGATCCTCTCCTGATTCCGCCAAGGTGTAACTGACATCACCGTCCCCTTGAACCGGTACGATTACCATGCTCCAAGGATCCAGTTGGAATGTGGAACCACTCCATGTCTTTTTACTCACAGTTGAATCAAGCTGGTTTATTACCGTAACATCTGCTGGTCCTGAAAACACCTCCCACTATGGTCAGTGTCACTTCGACGGAACCTTTACCTACACCATCTTGAGGTTCTGATCCGTCAGCATCGCTTTTATTGTTCTCCTTCAATTGATCTATATATCCGTTTACTATTGCCGCAGGTCCAAAGGTTCCGCCATATGGCGTCCCATTCTCATAGATTTTGCTGATATACAGGTTTTTACTGCCGTCACTTTGTTTTGCATTGATAAACGCCGCTTCCGGACCCTCGCCTGCAAATGTTCCTTCTGCGGAACCTGCCGGGGCAATCTGAAGGTATCCCTCTGTTGCCTCTTCGGTAACTTCAAACGTATCCCCCAGCCTTCCTGCATCTATTATAAATACTGTCTGGCCATCCTTCAGCCTGACTGTTCCGTCGTCACTGATGGTGTAAATCTCACTGGCTGCATTATTATTGCTGTCAAGAATCACATACTGCTTACCTTTTAACGGCTCGTTATTTACCAGAACTTTCATAGTAAATTCTGTGTGATCCTCAATCTGGCCTTCACTGCTGACTACAGTCTTGGTAATCTTCAGCGGACGCATCTGATAGTCGTTCGTAATGGACACTTCTTTATCGTCTCCATAAAACGGCATGGTCACTTCCACGGAACTTTCTACCGGAAGATAGAGACTGCCGTCCCTGGGCAGCTCTGTGATACGATAGGTCGTCCCTGCTTCCAGATTTTTGATACGAAGCACCCTGTTCATGCGGTATTGGAAACTGAACTTCCCTTCTGCGTCTATCGAAACATTGCCTGTTGTAGCTTTTCCTGCAATATTACCAGGCGTGACCATCGCATCCCCTACTG
This sequence comes from uncultured Dorea sp., assembly GCA_947063855.1. GTDB lineage: Bacteria > Bacillota > Clostridia > Lachnospirales > Lachnospiraceae > Sporofaciens. Next base: position 20,297 of record CAMSTW010000038.1, on the reverse strand, counting down.
TTGCGAACGGAAGCAACCGGGAAACAGTATTCTCCTCCGTACCATCCTGCCTGTATTCCATCATCGGCATATTGGTCGACGGGAAATAATCGGATGGATCCGTATCCTCCCAGAATTCGCCCCGCCGCCTTGTTCCTGTCGCAAGCTCCAGTTCATTTATTTCCGCCTGAGTCAGATTTACCACTACTTTTGTTCCGTCTTTTTCCACCACTTTCTGAATCTGGAAAGTAAATTCTTCATTACACGATCCACTCATATGGGTGATCAATTTTGTCAAATACAGCTCTTTCCATCTGTAGAAGTTCTGGATTACCGCGCTGGCGCCTTTCACCGGGAGTGTTCCTGACACTGTGTCTTTGCGGCAGATCCAGTCATTGTCTGTAGCTGGATTGCTTACTTCCTTTACTTCATACTTGGTTCCGGCGTCTCCCGGGAACAAAGCAATAATATCACCCTGATAGATTGTAAATGTACCGTCCTCCTCAAGCGTTCCCTTCCCATTCTTTCCTTTGGATGTATCAATCCTTGGAACTCCGCCGTCTGTGCGCACCTCTTTCACATAGTAGAAATCACGCTCCGCCGGTGTGGCAGAATCGCCCTCCAGCTCCGCCTGTACCTGGAATGTAAACGGATACGATGATTCCCAATCAGGGGCGCTTCGCAGTTCCTGAGGAACACCCTCCAGCTGTTTCCTTACATAGAGTACCGGGCGGTATGCATTTGTTACCGTTACGACACGATTACCCTCTGTCTCATCCGCAGATTGATCCTCCGTCTCGGACTTCCAGAATATATTTTCTTTCTCTTTTACCTCAATATTCTGGAGATCTGCTACCTTTTCAAATTCAGCCTTTTCATCTGCCCGGAGCGTCAGCAGTCCGTCGCCGTCTGTCGCGTACTGCCCCTGCTGTTCCTTCCAATTACCATCGGCATCCTTTCTGTAAAGCTTATATACCTGATAGCTGAAAGGTTTAGGATCCTTCTGCCGCTTATCTGTAAGAATGAACTCGAACGTGGTATCCTTTACAGAATCCGGCACCTCAGAACCAAATTTCTTGATCACTTCCAGACCGGCCGCCTTCTTTCTGGACACCTTTGTAGAATCTCCAAATCGGATGTCATTGTCCATGGCTGCTGTTCCGCTTCCTACTGTTGAAGCATACGCCGGACAGTTATATGCATATCCATCCTGTCCCTCTGTTCCGATTTCCGGCGCCTTCATCTTAACCCGGAAAGATACGGAACTTTCTTCGGCAAGGACAAAAGACGTTCCATCCGTCATTTTCCTCAAATCTACTGCTATAGACTTAGCGTCAGCCAAGGAAAATTCCTTATTGTCGGAGCCGGTCTTATTCAAGAAGTCTTCTTTCGAATACCAGACCTGTGTATCATCGCTACCTCTGTACTCATCCAGACTCATCAAAGTTCCATCGGCATTCTTTAAATCCTTCGCTTGTGGCATTACTGCATCGCGTTTCTCACTGTAATATACAACTGGCTTGACTCCCAGTTTCTCAAGGCCGCTTGTGGTAACGGACTCAAGCGTTCCTTGCCAATTTGCGTTTTCAAATCCATTATTGGGATCCCTGTCATCCGTGCCTCTGTCGCCTGCCGCATTCTCCAAATGATCGTATATGATAAGATCGCTCAGCTTGCTGCTAGAGCCGGAGCCTGTGCTCACCCTGATATCATAGGTATAGAAACCATTCTCTTCTACAACCGCGCTTGCGCGGTAGGAGGAATATTCATCCGCGTCTGCGCGCACCTGCTTTGTGATACTGGACTGGAAATTCAGTGCGATATCTTCACTTTCGCTGTTCTGCGCGTACAAAACATTTCGAATATTATTATTATTGGGATTCTCATCAATATCTTTTCCGAAATCGCTGTATATTTCTTCAAACTCACTATCTGTATTTGGAACAATAATGCCGTCGTCCTTGGCCACCTCATCAGCCGTGCCGCACAATGGGTACTTGGAATCACCATATTTAGGATCACTTGTATCCGGCATAAATGCGCTGATGTTGGTGCCCTTTTGAACCAGTTCGGTATCACCCCAGTCATAGTAGGCCCGGAAACTTACGCCCCAGCCTTCTGCCCAGTATTTATTGCTGTATACGGCCGCGTCCTGCCCCTCGTAAGCGATATGGAAGATCACCATCATCCGGCTGGTTCCTCTGTAGTTGTCTACGGTCTCCCAGGTAACCGTCACCTGGGCGTCATCCCACAATCCCGGCTGCTTCGCATAGTTTTTCTTCTTGTCAAAGTTCGTAATGCGCCCTGCCGTCACTGCGTAGGACGGGTCAAAGGTCATTCCTTCCGGGAGGAGATCGTAAAATACCACATTCTGCCGTCCCGGAGACTCCATGCCCTGGCGTTTCAACTCTGTTACTGCCTGCTCACTGTATATGTCATATCCGTCCTGCGCCGTCAGGCTGTAGACCACCTGCCCGCGCCTGTTGCCCACGTCATTTGTAAGGCTGGTCAATTTCTTATTGGACTCTGCATGAGCCTCCAGCCCTTTCACAGTCTGGAGGGCATTGTCACGGTACATTGGGAAGTCCTTCTTATCACTGGAATCAGCTTCCGCTAATTCTTTATACAGCCGCCGTGTTTTCTCAAGGAGGTCATCTCGTCCCTCATAGTTATAGTTACCAGTGTCATCCACCCTCTTATCAGTCTCAACCAGGCTATATGTTCCGTCCTTTCCCTTAACCTGGCCGATTACGCCGGAAAGATCTTCAAAGGTCAGGGCAAACTGCTTGCCTTTCTCATAATCCCTCATTAACTTATCCATAACGGGCGAATCATGTTTCATGCGCACCTTTACACGAATCTCACATGTTGTAAGATAGTTGGTAGAGACATGTTCTGCCTTCACCCGGTAGGGCTGTCTGGCAATCTGGTCGGGAGTAAATGAATACTGTATAACGCCTTCAGAATTCCACGGTACTCTGCCAACCTCTACCCACTCATCTTTATTCTCACCCGTACCTCCGAACTGGGCATAGACAATTAAATCCTGAGCATTCAGGTCGCCGTTCTCTTCCGGCACAGTGTCCGCATCCTCCCAGATGTCGTACCCCGTGTCTCTCTGGGTGATTTCCACACTGGAATAGTAATAGTCCTCTGCGTCCAGCATGGAATACTCGCCATCTTTCACGGCATACATGATATCGTCCGCCGTTATAAGCTTGTAGTATGTGTCCTTTTTATACTGTCCTAACTCTTCTCCTGTAGTAATATGTGTCTGTTCATATCCTCGGAACTTGCCCCGACTGGTAAAGGGGATATCACCGTAATCACTGCCTGCTTCTTTCGCCCTGCTGTAAACCTCCAGCCAGCCTGCAAAATCTTCCTTCTCGTCATCGGTCTTTTTCCTGACGCCGATTGCATCAGAAGGATATATCCATGTAAAATCTTTATAGATATATTCTGCGCGGGATGTTTTCTCCTCCGGCTGATCTTTCCCATCACAGGGAATTGCAGTTATCTTGATTTCATTATCAACCTTTGTCGTTCCCGGTGTTATATTCTGACCTTCCTTCGGATAAGCCACTACCACATAGAATCGGCTGGACCAGGAACTCTTCTCGTTTTTAGCAATTGCTACCCCTGATGTAAGCGCTGCCCCTGCGTCTATTGGATCATCATAGCCCCTCAATGCATTGTGGTTATCCTTATAGCCTACTATTTTCCCTTCAAAGCCAGGTGTCTCCTCAACCTGCAGTTTCCATGGCTGGGTCGCCGTTCCCTTTGTAGTCACTTCCCACACTGTATAGTAATACTCTTTGTTCAGTTCACCTTCCGGGAAGAATTCATTTTCACTTGTCTCGCTGAGTTTTTCTGTATACGCCCTCACCTGAGAAGCCGTATATAATTCGGGTGTGTACTGCTTACCGTTTTCATAGTACTCTCTTTTCGTCACGCTGGTCATTTTTACGGAAGAGTCAATCTCCCCTTTCAGCGGGGTTACGGATTTTTTTACCTCCGGATTTTCTGCATCGTAGACCGGCTCCTGCGTATCTCCATTCAACGGCCAGAATATGATTTCCGGTTTCAACTCCCACTTTGTCTCGTCTTCAATCTCCATGATCTTCAGATTTTTATAAAGTATCTGCCAGGCAACGTTGGTTCCTGCCTTTATTTCTTCATAGTTAAAGAACTCCAGGTACTCCGTGCCGTCTATTACTTTGACACGGTAGTTAAACGGCATATGACTGCTCCGTATCGGAACTTCCGTCGTTACGGTTCCTTCCTCTGTTTCTGTCTCTGATATCTGTACCTGAGGCACAGCGACCTGATCCGGGGATATCGGGGTTTTATCTCTTTTACTCAGTAAGTCTTTCTTTACCCGGATAGCAATCTCATTTGCCTTGAAATTTTTGCTTGTGTGGAACTCCATCTGATATTTCAGGTTGAAGTTGGAGGTCTTTACGATATCGTAGTTGTCGTCCTGGTTCACATAATAAGCGTCAAAACTCCAATTGCCGTTTTCCACTTTATCATCTTCTATATCGGTCTCTTTTTCACCTTCTGTCTCCAAGTCATTCCCCGGCAGATTCTCTGTCGCCGAACCCGCATCCTGCTCTTTCAGTTCATCCAAATCCGCTACTGTCAGGCATTCTGTATATTCTGTGGGCATTTCTACAATTTCTTGTTCTGTCTGCGTTGGCGTCTCTGTCTGGCTCCCGTCTTCTGTCTGCGTTGGCGTCTCTGTCTGACTCCCGTCTTCTGTTTTCACTGGTATCTCCGACTGGTTCCCGTCTTCTGTCTCCACTGGCTCCTCTGTCTGGTTCTCCTCCGCATCAGCCCATCCAGTCTTATAACCATTCTCAAGCGCCGTGATATCTAAATATCTTACAATGTGAGAATCCGCATCACCTGTCTGGTATGTATTCTCCTTTACTTCGCCGTCGCTGTCACCCTCGATCACTTTGAGTTCGCCGTTCTCATTATTATAGGAAGAAACGACTCCCATCCGGTTCTCTTTCTCTTGGCTTCCGTCCGCCTTATCCTTCTCAAAGAAGACCAGGTCTCCGGCTTTCGGCTCGTAACCCGCCGCCTCAGCAAGACAGGCGAGAGCCTTCTCATTCTGCTCGTTGATCTTCAGAAACTCTTCCTGCCACTTCGCCGCATCCGTCAATCCTTCCGGGTAACGCTCTGATCTGGCTCCGTTCATTTCATTAGGAAAGAGATTGGTATCTGTCAGCCCCGCATAGTAAACGCAGAAGTTTACGAATGCGGTGTCCCAGTAATCTCTGTATACGTCATTTACAAACTGTCCGTAGCGGGTGTAGCCCTTATGGCTTCCGTCCTCCGCCTCTGTATAATTCTTCTCGCTTTCCCTGTATCCAAGCTGTACTCTCGCCGCTGCCGCCAGATTGTCTCCCCAGCTGTCCGTCCACTCCGCATCCGCATACTGTGCGTTCCAGACATCGGCGTTCTCAACATCTGCGTTCGGGTCATTATCCGGATCGCCGTAGCAGGCGTCACTGTGCGTATGCTCTTCGATATCGCATGAGAGCCGGCTGCTGTAGCAGTCGTCCGTATGGATATGCCCTTCACTCTCTTCTACGCCGCACGCCCATCCTTCCGGCGCCGCGTAGCAGGCGTCACTGTGCGTATGCCCTTCGGTTCCGTCCTCGCCGGCCGACTCTTCAAGGCCGCATACCAGTTCCGCCGGATAGCGGCAGGCGTCCGTATGCGTATGCCCTTCGCTCTCTTCCAGACCGCAGATCAATTCCCGGGTATAACAGGCCTCGCTGTGCTGATGCTCTTCCAATCCGCATTTCGCATCCCCTGTCATAGCCACGCCGTACTGTGTCAACGTTCCCATAACCGCGCCGACCACCAGAACCACCAGCATCACTGCGGCTATACCGGCTTTTCTCCGTTTCTTCTGCTTCTTGTTTAATTCGTTCAAATAATCTCTCACAAGTTTCTGCATCTTCTCACCTTCCTAATATACAGTAACTTTGTCCGGCAACGACTGATGTGTACCGGTCAATGCACGCTTCCTATCCGCTCAGGCGGCCACGCCCTTATTGCTACCTTACCTACGATCTGCCCTTCCTCCACACAGCCGATAGACTTAATCCGGCTGTCTAAGGATACGGCTCTATTGTCACCCAGCACGAAGATCATATCCTCCGGCACCTGATAAGGGAAATCCAGTTCGCACCGCCCCAGGTTCTTCTTATCCAGATACGGCTCATCAATCTTCTTGCCGTTAACATATACATTGCCTTCCTGATCTATATCTATATAATCTCCTCCGTCCCCTATGGCACGCTTCAGGAGTATCTTCCCTCCGTAATAGAACCCAACTATATCTCCCGTCTCTATATCCTTCGTCTGGCGGAGAAACACAATCTCTTCATTCTCCAATGTCGGTTTCATACTGTCTCCGTTAATCCGGATTAATATGAAAAGTCTGGTTGCCATCAGTACCGCAACCGCGGCCGCCACAACAAGAACTCCTGCGATACTTAAGAGGGTCCTTCTGAAGCTATATCTGGACTCTTCTCTTTCGAGCTCTTCTCTCAGACTTTCGATCGACGGGATCTCTATCTCCAGATTCTCATTATCCATAGATATCACCGGACACTGCGGCAAGCTTCACTTCTTCTGGTGCAGACTTTTCTATGGATTTCTGACGATCGTCCTTATCTGTCTGGTTTACACTCATCGGAACCACTTGTCTGGCCCTTGGCGGGTTCTTCTTCTTGCGGATTCCCGATATCCTTCCCGGTTCGAAAGGGATCTGGCCTTCCCGCTCACTCAGACTGCGGACATTCATAAGATACTGCTCCGCCGCCTTCTGGGCCGCCTCGAATACTCCGTTGATCCGGATCGCCGCTTCCGCGATAGATCCCGCCTCATTGAGTTCGATCGCCCTGGACCTCTTCATTTCCTCAATCTGCTCTTTCAGCTGTGCGATCTTCACATCCTTCTGGTTCAGACGTGCATCCTTCAGATCTAACTTCTTCTTAAGGCGTTCATAGCTCTCCGCCATCGTCTCGAACTGTTCTCTGATCTCATCTGATTCCTGCGTAAGCCTCTCTGTCTCTTCACACTGTACAAGAAGCATCTTCAGAAGCTCCCTGCGGTTTAATTTTCTCAATTCTCTGTCTGCCATTGCGACCCCTCTTTATCCTTCTTCTACATACCTCTTGTTACCGGTCCGTTCTGCTTCATCCAGCGTCCCATCTATAATCTTGATCAGTTCCAATGCCGACCGGAAGTATACGGTCCTGTCATTCTCCATATGTGTGACCCGGCCCTGCCAGCTTGAGTGCTGCCGGTGCTGTACACGAATGACAAAAGTTCCCATGTCACCATGCTGTTGTAACAGATCTTCGTCTTTCATCACTCTTGTCATCCCTTCTTTCTTCCGATAATTATGGGTGTGACCATGAATATCTCTGTCACCGGTTCCCTTGTGCGGGAAACCTAATGCATTGAAGAAATCTTCGGCTATCCTGATAATCTCCTCGTATCCGCGGAAAGGGATTCCTTCTGCGCTGTATCCGTGATACAGATAACCTTCGATCGTTCCACTGCCGCTCCGGCCGACACATAGTACCATCCCATTTGGTGTCCCGATATAACGCCCAGTTCCCGTATTCGTCATCTATATCCAGTCCTTTCCGCTTCCTTCTGCATCTTACAGTCTTATGATAACAACCCGGTACTATCCCCATGACTATCCGTTTCGATGAAAAATGCGTATTTTTAAAAAATTTGGTCACTTTTCGGCTCAGACGGCACACTGGATGTACTGATTCAGGCGGCGCTGATCCATTATCAGTTTGAAACCATTCACCTGATTCTGAATGGGAATGTAATTTTATATTTTTATAGGAATATAATTATTGATAATGCGCATAATACGTATTATAATATAGACAAATAAAAAGAAAGGAGCAATGCCATGAAATGAATAAGGAGCAAGCAGGGCTTTAAGCCCCATTTGTTCAATCTTTATAAAAGGAGGCGAATATATTGAAATTAATCTATCCGGCTATATTTAAGCCTTTTACAGATCAAAGCGGCGGATACGTAGTAGAATTTCCGGACTTGCCTGGTTGTGTAACAGAAGGTAAAAACTTAGAGCAAGCTATTGAAATGGGAATTGACGCAGCCAGCGGTTGGATATTGGGAGAACTGGAAGACGGAGAGAAAATACCATGTGCTTCTACTTATTCAGAAATAACAGCTGAAAATGGGTGTATGATAAATATGCTATTACTGGACATTGATTCCTATGAAGAAAAGTATGGTGAAAAGACAGTAAGAAAAAACCTTACTATTCCTGCATGGCTGAATACTTTTGCTGAAAAAAATAATATCAATTTCTCTAAACTTTTACAAGATGCTTTATTTGCAATGGCACAAGCAAAATAAATAGATATCCGGAAAACATGTTTCAGGGACTGTTTCAGACAGTCCCTGTTTTTTGGAAGGCATTCCTGAGAGTCTTAGTCTCAGTCAGGAGTAATCATCCACTATACAATCGCTTCAATAATCACCTTATCTCCCAACACCACTTCACGGACTCCAACCTGTTTCTTTTTATTAAAATTAAAGCTGATCATGTAACCCTTCTGCAGATGATAATCCTTAAGATACCCCATCAGCTGATTTTCTCCTCGCAGATTATATTCATTTCCATGATAAATCTTCATTTCCACAATATACTGCCGTCCCAGATAGTCCACGATTACATCCGTGCGCCCCATACTTCTGGTTCTTGCTTCTATATAATAATTCCCCGTTCCATTGATGATTGGTTTTATATACAAGAGAAACAGACGCCTGCCGTTTTCTTCCACAAATCTATCCGTACTGTCTCCATAAATATCCGTAAAATGTTCCACGAATTTTCTCAATATCAGTTCCATATCCAAAACTTTTCCATGGATAAACTGATTCTTAATCCGCATAGACGCCGAATAAATATTGCTGCCTGCCATCTCTTCTCCCAGGAAGTAATTATAGAATCTCATCTCATAGATTCTGTTTGCAACCGCCACCTGTCCATCTATGCATCTGAGGAACCCAAATCGAATACCTATTTCAATTTCCAGATTATCAGGCGTATATGCAATATTCTTCCCATTGAACAGAATTACATAGATGATATTGGACAGGCCAGGATATTCGTCTAACTTCTTACGTACATCATCAAACAGTGTATTGGATTCGTATACGATCCGCTTTACTGCCTCCTGAAATCCTCCGCTTGTCCAGACAGCCGGCCTGTCAGGGAAATCCCCGCTTCCCGCCACCTGTTCATCCAACAGCTTGCACAGCCTGGATACAAGAAATGGGTAGCCCGAGGTATAGCTGTATATCTGACTGCTGATACTCTTAATGTCCATCCCTGTGTGCCAGTCCTGCTCATAATCGTACAACATTCTGCAGATTCCCTCTTCTGTAAGACTCATATCGACATTAAAATCCGCAGCAATGTTCCATGGGCTGTTATATTTGGACTCTTCCGGTCCATGCAGTCTTAGCTTCAGATTCTTGATATCATATACGCCTGCAAGAATCACAGATCTGAATGTGTGGTCTCTACCGCTCCTCTGTCTCAGATATTTTTCTCTCAGCATCCCCAAAAATGTCAGGAAAATCTGATTATCCGCATTCTTATCCACTTCGTCGATTATAAGAATCACTTCTCTGTCACTTTTGCGGCAAAGAGCCGTTATCTTCTTGCCAAAATCCCGCAGCGGAAACTCTTCTGAAACAGGAGCCTCCCATGCTCTGCATAGATCCTCCGAGACTTCCTGCGCCCTCAGACAATCCGCAATATCCATAACCAGCCCCCGGGCAAACGTTCCCAGGGATTGAAAATACTCGTCTGCCGCCTCAAAGCTGATATCTATCACGATGTATCTATCTTTTAACTTCTGATACAGGAGCTCCAGGGTTGTCGTTTTCCCATACTGGCGCGCCCGGTTCATTGTGAAATATTCTCCCTGTTCGATGTAATCTTCAATGATCTTATCGATCATGCCGGTTGTATCCGCCATATAATGCAAAGAAGGTATACAAGTACCTGTGGTATTAAATCTCTTATTACGCCCCATATAAATATCTTCCCCAATCCGCCGCTTTTCACCTGACAGCATAATATCCCCCATCCTTCTCATTCTTACAAGATAGCAATTTTTTCTTTTCCAGACAGTATATATAGATCAGTAAGAAATAATACGAATTTTCAGCAGTATTTTGTTTCCCTCAAATACATTTCCTGCAGGCTATCACCTCTTCAAAATAAGCAATAAAATCATCCCGTGCCTCTTCTAAAGGTTTATCATTATTATATATGAAGTCATAATCATACTCTTCGACATGATCGTCCGAATAATTCCCATAAGACTGCGGTCCCTGGTTCCTTCTTATTAATAATGTCCCGGCGTTCCCCCCGACTGACTCTACAAAATGAGCAATCTCCTCCTTCTCCCGGATATGCAGAAACAACACCTCATATTCACTCTTAAGGAATTCCGAATACTGCTTCACCAGATATGTAGTAGGATAATCATTATATCCGACACTCAACAGCTTTAAGTCCGAAAGAAATCTTCTGGATTGATTATCCTTACTTCCATCCCATCCCAACATAGCAGCCGCTTTCTTAATCGGGTCGATTGCTGATATATTCATTGTAGGATATTTCCCTGCTATGAAAGAACATAAAGTATCCTTTCCCACGCCGCCGCGTCCATTGATCACTAATACTATCTTATTCATCCTAAAAACCTCTTCTTGTACTTTTCCTCCTTATTATCCAATAATTAGGAGAAAAATTCAACATCAAAATAATAGTATGTCTATAACTCAGACATACTATTATATAGATATTTCTTATATATACTTCATCTCATGCTTCACAGATCACACTATTCACATGGTACTGCACCCCTGTTCTCTGTCTCCCCGTGATAAAGTTCTGATTGATCCGCTTCTCTATAATATCGCAGTTTTCCCTGGTCGTATTGACCAGCAGTACCAGAAACTGGCCGCTCCCATACTGGTTGATAATATCCCCATGCCTTACGGATTTCCGAATGGCCTCGCCCAGCCTTACGGACATCTCTTCCAGCCGCTCGCCTTCCTTCATGGGATTCCCTTTACTGTCCACCAGGGTACACAGCATCAGATAGACACTCTGGCCGCCTCTCTCCATCAGCCGGTTCACCATATGATAGATCCCCCGGAACACCGGATAAGAACACTGATACCCTCCCATGATATCCCCTGTTCCTTCCATCAGATTCTGCTGTATCTGATCCAGAATCTCATAAGAATGCCTGATCTGGTTGCCAAGCTTCTCCATGTTCTCCATAATCTTCGCAGAAGGATAGATTCCCCTCTCCTTAAGGTAATTATCCACCGTATCTGCATACAGCTTCCTCGCTTCCTCGTGCCGGCCGCTCTCTACCAGAGCCTCCATGATCAGACATTCCCAGTCTGAAAAAGGAGCGATAACCGTAACATAGCGGCCCAGTTTCTCAAGGCGGAACCAGTCTTCCTTCTTCCGCAATATAGAAGCGGCTTTCTGCACACAGTCATAGAACTGCTTCCTGTAACGTCTGGCCTCCGCGCCGGCCCACAGGACTCCTGTGTATGTCGAGAGAAATTCGCCCTTATATGTATAACAGGCTTCCAGACAGAGGGATAGCTGTTCCTCTTCATCCTGACTCTCATTCACCCGCTCACATAACCGGTCAAAGACTGCCGCATCCTCTCTTACCTCTATATTTGAAGTCCAGTAATAGATCCCCTTCTCAAGAGTAATATAATTATCCTCAGGAAGTCCCATCTTCTTAAGCTTTCTCTTTGCCTTATAGATGATTGTCTGAAGCGCCTGGTGGCGGTTCTCCACATCTCTGTCTCCTAACAATACGTCTTCCAGATAATCTCTGCTTACGCCCAATGAAACATTATGGAGCAGAAGCTGCATGAGACTGGTGAAATGTGTATCTCTCATCTTCTCTCCGGTAAGCGGGCGCCCTCCATATTTCATCTGAAAATTACCGAACATCTGGACATATAGTATATTTGACTGCTCTGATTCCATTTCCCTTTCCTCACTTTTTATCTCTCAAGATCTGTATACATTTCCTTCCCCGTCGTCAAAATCTCTTCTCCAGATATTCGTGAAACATATGCATCAGTTCCAATGCACTTCTGAAATTAGCCCTCTCTCCATCCAATACCAGCGTTCCCTGCATACTGCTGTGCTCACGCCTGTTCACCACTACCGTCGCCTGCCCGTGAAAGCCGCTCATATCAGCGCTCTTCCATCCACTCTCTCCTTCTTTCTCCGCTTCCTTCCCAACGCACTCTTCCTGAACATCTTTCTCTAAGATAAATGTCCGCTCCTCATGATTCATCCCCAGATGTCTGAGAGCCCCTTCCCTTCTTGGAAAACGTATTGAATCCAGCACGTCGTCCATAATCATAAACAGATGATCCATGCTGTCAAACTGAAAGGGCGTCCGGTAACAAATAGTCTGGAGCTTCCCCTTCGCGACCCTGTTCTCATAAGAATCAAAACGTAATATCATCGGTTCTGAATAAAATGCTGCATGACCCATTACAACATCATGCCCCCTCCCTGTTCCTTTCTCCATAGCCGGATATCAACTATATATCTTAAAGTGTTCCACTTTGAGACAATACGTTCTAATCGCCTTTATTATCTATATTTTCCTGATTTTCTTAATCGAAATGACCATTATTCTGACCACAAATAGAGATCTTTTCCAGCCTGTCCATATGCTGACGTTTCAGGCTGATAGACGGATGGACATATTTTTGAAGAGTTGTAGAAACATTTGCGTGCCCCAGTATTTCAGACAATGACTTTATATCAAAATCATTTTCCACACAGCGCGTTGCAAATGTATGACGAAGCGCATGATAATTAAAATGATCCAAACCACATTTTCTCATAATCTTCTTGTATTTCCTATAATACCCCCTTGGCTCCATGTAATCAGAAGAACCTGTCAGTATATAACACGAATCGTCGGTCTGATATTTTTTGAAGAGTGGTATAAGAAAAGAGGGGATCGGGATTTTCCGGGCAGAGCAGTCGGTCTTTGGAATATCTATCACAATCTTGGTCTTCGTCCGGCTGGCCATATCATTATTAAGATCATACGCAAGATCAGGAATACGCTGAATAGACCGTTGAACATACAGGATACTGCTCTCGATATCCATATCCTCCCACCGAAGTGCGCAGACCTCCCCGATTCTCAGCCCCAGATACAGACTTACCATGATCCCAAAGCTTATGTTTGTGTTTTCCTTTAGTAAGATACCTTCCAGCTTTTTCTGCTCTTCCCATGTCAGGATCTGGATCTTAGGCACTGTCTGCCGTGGATTCTGAATAACAAGATTCACAGGACATTTGTATCCTTTTTTCGCTCCATATTCCAATGCAAGCCGGATCACAGACACGAACCCTGTTACTGTCTTTGGCGACAATCCTCCTGATTTCTTCAGGTTGCCCTGATGAAGCATCTTACAGGTAAATTCACCGATGACTTCACTGGTCAGGTCTGCTATAAGAATCTCTCCCAGCTCCGGCCTGATATGCTTATCAATAATGACTGTATAACGGGAATATGTTGATTCTTTTACATTCATCCGGATCGAATTCATCCAGTCGGTAAGCAGGATATTGAATGCGGCGTTGATATAAGTATGTTTCTCATCATTGTCTTCATCGGTCAGTTTCTGGGAAATCAACTGGTTCTTGGCCGCTTTTGCTTCTGCATAGGTCTTCCTGTAGATATACTTATATTTCGCTTTGCCGTTCTCGTGATATCCGCATATACATCTTGCCTCCCATCGTCCGTCCTTTCTTTTTCTTATATTTTCTCCATGTCTTGCCATAAAAATTTCCTCCTTTCCTGGTGCATGTTTGACAATTGCTTTTTGTTCGTGCGCTGTCTGCATGATAGATTCCTCCGGTTTACAAAAAAGTTATTGCCAGACACGCTCTAACTTACAATACCAGATATTGACCACAAAAGAGACCACAAATTCTGCATATTCTATCTAATAATCTCATATTTATGAATTTAGATTTTTTATTCCACTATATATTGTTTTATTATTTATCTTTACTTCCCCTGCAATTAAGCGGATACCTTCAAAAAGCGTTGACTTTTTTGCATCATTGGAATAAAATTGAATATAATATGATATATTTTGTTCCTATATAATGTGTCTGAAAGTGGAACACTTTATGTCGAAAAATGTCTGATTACTGCAAAAGGTACGGGATGATCTCCCGTACCTTCATCTTTTTTTAACCGAAAATAAAGGTGCAGGAAATAGATCCCGCACCCTTACTCACTTCTTCTGCCTCAATCACACACCAATTTTTAGAAATTAATTCTCCCCTGCAGCCACATATTTCCCTTGAATCTCCGTCCGACCGCGGGATCCCCTATGATCTTCTCTACCGGTACACAGATATCGAATGTCAGATCATTTACATCAAGTTTCATAATAAATAATTCTTCTGACGTATATTCGTTGATAATCCTCTGTATCTCCATGATCTCACCCAATATAGAGTAATGATCACATTCTATGCCATACGGCATGATATAAGTATCTACGATACTGAATACATCTTCGCTGATCAAACGCTGTGATACCTTCGAATATGTATCAATATCATCCATAGTCAGGCTCTCAATCGCAACCGGATCGCCGGTCCTTGCCGCGCTGACAAGCATCATTCTGTTCTGAACTGCTTCCTTCTGTCTCTTCGTCTGTTCCTTATCCTTCAGTACCGGCAGGAGTATCGTTCCGCCGTTGCACAGGCCGGACAATGTCACAGACTTGTATTTCACGGAATTCTTCGCTGTCTGCTGTCTCTTAATGAGATCTACCGTATTCTGAAGATGGAAGATCAGATTGATCCCCACTTTCATCTCCTCGCAGATTCCCACATATGCTTCCTTATCAAGCCTTCTCTCAATAGATACATCTGCATGGCTCGTAATACCCGTCCCCAAGAAATATGGATAATAATAATTTCTCTTAAATGCTTCATTTATATCCATATCGCCGTACAGAGCGATTCCTATTCCCGCTCCATACTCCTTCTGGTATTCACATAAGTCCATCTCTTCATCCTGAGCTATCAGATCCTGCTGTGTAAATGTATTCTCGACCTGCGTCAGAATCGCATTTAATTCTCTTTTTTTGCTGATATTGCCAAATCCAATGGCTTTAAGATATTGGTGCATATTTTTTCCCTTATATTATTTTATTTTTTAGAGTTCCATTTCTTTCGTTTTCTTATTCTAAGTCTATATTCTCTTCATTTATATTATTCAAATTTCTCTTTTAAGTACCTCAACTCCTCCCATATACGGTCGAAGCGCCTCAGGTATCCGGACACTTCCGTCCTCCTGAAGATTATTTTCCAGAAATGCAATCAGCATTCTCGGCGGAGCCGCCACCGTATTGTTCAGCGTATGGGCGAAATACTTGCCATCCGCCCCCTTCACTCTGATACCAAGCCGCCTTGCCTGGGCGTCGCCAAGGTTCGAACAGCTTCCGACTTCAAAATATTTCTTCTGTCTTGGAGACCATGCCTCTACGTCACAGGATTTGACCTTAAGGTCTGCCAGGTCGCCGGAACAGCATTCCAAGGTACGCACAGGAATATCCAGGGACCGGAACAGATCTACCGTGTTCTGCCAGAGATTGTCATACCATTTCTTGCTCTCCTCCGGCTTGCATACAACGATCATCTCCTGTTTCTCGAACTGATGGATCCTGTACACGCCTCTCTCCTCAATCCCGTGAGCTCCCTTCTCCTTGCGGAAGCATGGCGAATAGCTTGTGAGAGTCTGGGGAAGTTCTGCCTCGTCCAGCATAGAACCGATAAATTTACCGATCATGGAATGCTCGCTGGTTCCGATCAGATAGAGATCTTCCCCTTCGATCTTATACATCATGGCGTCCATCTCCGCGAAGCTCATAACTCCCGTCACAACATTACTTCTGATCATGAATGGCGGAATACAGTAGGTAAATCCGCGCCCGATCATAAAATCACGCGCATAAGACAACACTGCCGAATGAAGTCTTGCGATATCTCCCATCAGATAATAGAATCCATTTCCTGCAACCTTTCCTGCCGCTTCGAGATCAATTCCTTTGAAGCTCTCCATGATCTCCGTATGGTACGGAATCTCAAAATCAGGAACTACCGGCTCACCGTATTTCTGGATTTCCACATTCTCGCTGTCATCTTTTCCGATCGGTACAGAAGGATCTATGATATTCGGAATGATCATCATGATCTTCTTGATCTTTGCCTCTACTTCCTTTTCTTCTGCAGACAATGCTTCTACCCTGTCTGCATTCTCCTGGACCTTCTTCTTCAGTTCTTCCGCTTCTTCTTTCTTCCCCTGTGCCATGCATGCGCCAATCTGCTTCGATATCTTGTTGCGGTCTGCACGGAGTCCTTCTACCTCCTGCTTGATGTCTCTGTTCTTCTGATCCAGATTAAGCACTTCATCCACCAGAGGCAATTTTTCATCCTGGAATTTCTTCTTGATATTCTCTTTGACTACATCCGGATTCATTCTTACAAATTTGATGTCTAGCATATTCATCTCCTCCTGTTCACTGTATATTACTTATGTTGTCTACTTTTTAATGTTATCTATCTCTTTCTCATAATCATCGAAAATAGCCTTATCCAGAGCTTCTGCTTCTTCCTCGGCTAATTCCACGTAACTCTCACCCTTAACGATCTCTTTGATATAGGTGTAGCATCCTTCCCTGCTGTGCATGGCGTTCATGATCCATCCATTATTATCCTTATCCAGAAGAGCGACAGCAAAGCTTAATTTACCGCCCATCTCGTTGAATGCATCATATTTTACGATTCCCGTCTTCTGGAAATTCTTCTCAAGGCGTTTGTTAATCTCTTTAATATCCAGACGGTTCTGCTTTGTAATCTTCAGTATGGAATCAACCTCGCTGAATTTCTCTTTCAGACTCTCTTCTAGATTCTTCCCATTTCTTCCCTTCATAAACGTATTATATGTACTTTGCAGGCGATTATATTTTATTGTAAGATTCACATATAATATAAAAAGAATAACGATCAGAACGACCACAAACAAAAATATATATGCCGGGTCTATTCCCAACGTCGCCAGTATCTTGCTCTCCATATATCACTCTTCCCTTCGTATACTCATTATCATATCGAACACTCGTTCTAACTCGCTATCCGAATAATATTCGATCTCTATCTTACCCTTTCCGTTTCCTTTAGAAGCAATACTTACTTTTGTGCCGATTACTTCTTTCATCTTATCTTCAAAACTCTTGAAAATGAAATCATTCTCTACTGCTTTCTTTTCCTTATGTTTCTTCGGCGTCTTAATATCCTTGATTAATTTCTCAGTTTCACGTACGCTTAACTTCTCATCAAAGATCTTATTGGCTAAGATATATTGCTGTTCTTTATCATCAATTGCGAGAAGAGCTCTGGCGTGTCCAGTCGATATCATATCGTCAACAATCATCTGCTGAACCTTGTCGCCCAGTTTCAACAGACGCATAGAGTTCGTCACTGCTGTCCTGCTCTTCGATACTCTCTCTGCAACCTCATCCTGCTTCAGATTGAATTCTTCCAGAAGTCTCTTGAACGCCATAGCTTCTTCTATCGGATTCAGATTCTCCCTCTGTATGTTCTCGATCAGACCAATCTCTACGATTTCCTGTTCTGTATAATCTTTGATAATAACAGGAACTTCTTTGATACCTGCAATCTTCGCTGCACGCCATCTTCTCTCTCCTGCTATAATCTCATAATAATCCTTCCTCTTCCTCACCAGCAATGGCTGCAGTATTCCAAACTGTTTGATTGAATCTGCTAATTCTAGCAATCCATCCTCATCGAATTTCTTACGCGGCTGTTCTCTGTTAGGTTCTACCATATTAATCTTCATCATCTGTTCGCCTGAATTATTTTCTGATTCAGGCTCGTTCTTTGACTGTGATTCTGATTCTACAGCTTTTGTCCCCCTATTATCCGGAATCAGACTGTCAAGTCCTTTTCCCAGTCCTTTCTTTTTTACCGCCATTATATCCTCCCCTTATTATTCCTTCTCTATCACTTCCTCAGCAAGTCTCATATAACTCTCGGCTCCCGCTGATTTTGGATCGTATTGGTTGATCGGAGTTCCATAACTTGGTGCCTCTGCAAGACGTATATTTCTTGGAATAATCGTCTTATATATATTCTGCTGCAGATTATCTTTCACATTCTCCACCACCTGCAATGACAGATTAGTCCTTGCATCATACATCGTGAACACAACTCCCTCTATGCTCAGATTCGGATTCAGCCTGTCCCTGACCAGTTCAACCGTATGTATTAATTGTGTCAAACCTTCCAGTGCATAATACTCACACTGAATCGGAACCAGTACAGAATCTGCAGTCGTCATAGCATTAATTGTGAGAAGACTCAATGACGGAGGGCAGTCAATAATAATGTAGTCATAATTATCTCTCACCTTCTGGATTGAATTCTTCACTATAAATTCCTTGTTTTCTTCATCAATCAACTCAATCTCAACCGCCGAAAGATCCACATTGGAAGGCAGTATATCCAGATTTTCAATCGTCCCCTTATCAATTACATCTTCTACATCTGTCTCACCTATTATCATATCATAGATTGTCTTATCTATAGAACCCTTGTCCAATCCGAGTCCACTCGACATATTTCCTTGCGGATCCATATCTATAGCCAGTACTTTCTGACCTTTTTCGGCAAGACAGGCTGATAGATTAATCGCTGTTGTTGTCTTGCCGACCCCGCCCTTCTGGTTGGCAATTGCTATCACTCTTCCCATCTCTAATCACCTCTCCTTGTTCATTAATTTAGTATATCACTTTTCATTCTAGTTATCTACCAAATGTTTTGATTTAGAATATTTTTTATGTTTTAAATGAATGTTTCACGTGAAACATTTTATTTTTAGCAATTGTGTCATTGAAATACTTTGAAAAACATCTTTTTAGTGCAGACCAATCAACACTTCATTGGCCGACGACTAACTACGATTAAGTTACCTTGTACCATTCTATAAAATTCATCGAACCTGCCTTGTGTCATTCTATAAAATTCATCGAACCTGCCTTGTGTCCCGAATGTATGTCAACTCTTTGTCTATTAACCGACATCCTCCACTCTATTTCACTCCTTGTTTTAGTAAGCTCTGCCGGCATTTTGCATCGTAACAGGCTTTCTCCTAATGAGTACCATATAATAAGGTGGAGATTCCTTATGACTACGAAGTATCAGATATGCAGATATATAGATAGTGTGGATAGCGAGTACTTATTACTCAAGACTCAATTCAATGCTGTGCTAATACTCTATCCGGTCAAAAATTCAGACCAATAAGCTATTTAAATTCATTTTTGCTGCAGATAGAAAGTATAGGATTTACTGTCTACTACATCGAACTATTAAAAGCACCCACATTAAACATCTCAATAATATCATAAATCAACTTCATTTGTGTGATTATAAATCCATCATCAATGAACCACCCCGCAGCGAGCTACGGGATATCACATCCTGGCTTCTTTTTCGGAATGTCGCAAGCTGAGGGGTATTAACCCAAGTATGATGAATAAACAGAAGGGTAAAATATGATATTCCTATATGTGAAAAACCAGAAGTTCTTCCACATAAAGCGAACTTCACTTTCTACAAAGATTCAAAAGCGAATATTTTTTTAATTTATCATTCATAATTGACGGTTATTTCACTCAGAATATTGCTAATGATACATTAGAAATAACATCTTCAATCTCCCGTCTCATAAACGACATTCGCACTTTGCAGGTGACAGAATTTCCATTCTACGTATTTCACGTGAAACATTTTCTTTTATCATAATTCCATCACATTATCTTCTTACCATATTTACTTCTAAATGTTTCACGTGAAACATTCTCTTCTATCATAAGTTCCATCACATTATCTTTTTACCATACTTACTTCTAAATGTTTCACGTGAAACATTCTCTTTTATCATAAATTTCGTTACATTATCTTCTTACCATATTTACTTCTAAATGTTTCACGTGAAACATTACCTTTTATCATAAGTCCATCACATTATCTTCTTACATATCTACTTCTAAATGTTTCACGTGAAACATTCTCTTTCATCATAAATAACATCATGATACCTTCT
>CAMSTW010000037.1 GCA_947063855.1 uncultured Dorea sp. | reverse complement strand
TCATCGCCCAACACTACGATCTCATAACCCTTACATTCCCTGCGTACCATCTCCTCCGTAACATTCCCCTTGCCATGCTTCAATTCGCCGGCAATAGTGACATCGCAATATTCCCTGATCTCTTCCATCCTCTTTTCCGGAAGCTGCGTACACAAAACCAACTGTTTCTTCATCTCTGATCTCCTCCTGATTCTATATCTTAATCTGACGCCCAAAGCACACTGTACAATATATTTCTTTCATCCATATTCCTGAACTTTCCGGCGCCTGTCCAACCACGGTCAACACTCAAGAAGTTATACCCTCAATGCGCTGTAATATGCCGTATTCATCGCGTCATAGATTTTTCCCACCTTCTTGCAGTCCCCGATAATATAGGATTCTTCCACCAGATCTGCAAGCGCGTCCACCTCTGCGTACGGAGAACGAAAGCCCAGGGCGCAGACCACCGTGTCCGCCTCCACCATGAATTCCTCTTCGCCGCGCTCACATAAGACGCCCTCCGGGAGGATCTCTTTTACCTTCGTATTCACAAGACACTTCGCCGACTTCTCCACTTCCGGCATAAGCCCTCCGCGGTAGAAGGAATTCACTTCCTCTGCAATCACCGGCTTCATCTCAATGATTGTACACTCTTTGCCTTCATGACAGAAGCCTACCGCCCCTTCTGCTCCTACGAGGCCGCCGCCCATGACCGCCACCTTATGACCTAATTTCTCCGGATGAAGCTCTGCGTCGATCGCCATAACCACATGCTCTGATTCGATTCCCCTGATCGGAGGACGCAGCTCTTCGGAACCAATCGCCACGAACAGGACATCCGGTGCGAATCCCTTCACATAATCCGCCGTAACCGCTGTATTAAGGATAACCTTCACGCCCGCACGCTCCACTCTCTTCTCAAGGACGCGGATCAGCTTCCTGATATCCTCTTTGAAATACGCCGCTCCTGCAGGGTGCAGATTGCCTCCAAGCCGCTCTGATTTCTCCACAATCGTCACATCATGCCCTCTTTGGGCCGCGGTAATGGCCGCCTCCATTCCGGCAGGGCCGCCTCCCGCCACCAGGACTCTCTTGGCGCACTCTGGTTTCTCCCCCGGAAGCTTCGCCGCTAACTGCTCTCCCATCGTCGGGTTCACCGCGCACTTCACCATCTCAAGCTCTCCGGTGGCTCCGAAGCATTCATAGCACCTGAGACATGGCGTGATATCATCCGCACAGCCTGCCAGGGCTTTCGCCGGGAGATACGGATCTGCCAGGCTTGCCCGCCCAAGCTCCACCGCGTCCGCCTGTCCGCTTGCAAGAATCTCTTCCATCTGCGCCGGGTCATTCAGGGAACCTACGCAGGCGACCGGCGTCTTCACATGCTTCTTAATCTCCGCCGCCAGATACACGTTTACTCCCCGCGGGTAGAATGCGGACGGATGTGTCCGGCAGAACATATCCGGATCCTCATGATTTCCACAGGAAACATTGATCAGATCCACCTTATCGTCAATCATCTGCGCCACACGGATACAGTCTTCAAGCCCCAGACCATTTGCCGTAAAATCATCTCCGGAGATACGCGCTTCGATCGGGAACAACGGGCCGACCGCTTTCCTCACCTCATCCACCGCCATCGTAAAGAACCGCGCGCGGTTAAAAAGAGAACCGCCGAACTCGTCCGTGCGCCGGTTCCATACCGGGGACAAGAACTGTGAAAACAGCCAGCCGTGCGCCGCGTGCACCTGTACCATATCAAATCCCGTCTCCTTGCAAAGCCGCGCCGCTTTCCCATAAGATTCGATGATCTCATAGATCATCTTACGCGGCATCTCCTTCACCTCGCCCGCCGGCATGGTCATATCACTGGGGCCATAGGCGACAGAACAAGTCTCCACATCCCCGCCTACACTGGCAAGCCCGCCGTACATCCCGCCGTGGGAAAGCTGGATGTTGGCGCAGGCTCCCGCATTGTGGATCGCCCTTGCCGCCTCCGTCATCCCCTGGCGCACGCCAAAGGCATCCAGCTGCAGCTGTTTATTGTGGGATTTCCCGGTAGCGGAATGCACGATCGCCTCCCCGTATGTAACGACTCCCGCGCCGCCCTTCGCCTTCTCTTCCAGATAAGCAATCATCTCCGGCGTAAAATGTCCGTTCAGATCGATCATACTCGGGCTTGTGGGCGCGCAGATGATGCGGTTCTTCATCCGGATATTCCCAAGCCTCAGAGGTGAGAATAAATGCGGATATAATTTCTTCCCTTTCTTACATTGACACCTGTTTTCCATATATAAACTCCTTTATCATCTGACTCTCAGAGTATATTTGAAAATGCATTCCTGCAATCTTCAAATACACTCTGGTACTTACATCGCCTTGTGCAGTATTGCAAGCACATCTTCCTTCGTCACGCCCTGTTTCGGATTGAAATGCAGCACAGGCTCTTTGAGTACATCGTCTGCCAGCATGCCGAGATCCTTCTCTTCAATCCCCTGCTCTGACAACGTCTTGATTCCAAGCTCCTTCGTAAGCTTCAGAAGTTCCTTCGACAGGAGCAGCTTATCTACGTCCACATTTCCAGATACCGGAAGATTGATCGCGCGGGCAAGCTCCGCCATCTTCTGAGGACAGCTGTCTGCATTGTATTCCATCACATACGGAAGCACTGTCGCATTCGCCATCCCGTGTGCAAGATGGAAATGAGCGCTGAGCGTATGGGCAATCCCGTGAACCAGTCCCAGGTTCGCGTTGGAGAACCCAAACCCGGCGATGATACAGCCAAGCATCATCTGTTCCCTTGCCTCCATGTCCGTTCCATCCGCTACGGCCTTCGGCAGATTCTCATAGAATATCTGAAGCGCTTTCAGAGAATGGTATTCCGTAAGCGGCGTAGCCATATTGGAAATGTAGCTCTCCACCGCATGGGTGATGGCGTCCATACCTGTCGCCGCTGTAACGGACGGCGGCATAGTCTTCGTAAATTCAGGATCGGCTATCACCTTATCCGCCACAATCTTATTATCAATGATTACATACTTGCACACCGCTTCCGTATCCGTCAGCGCCACCACATTGGTGATCTCACTGGAGGTTCCCGCCGTAGTCGGAATCGCGATCAGCGGAAGCACCGGCTTCTTCACCATGCCGATCCCGCCGTATTGCCCGATCGGGCCCGGATTCGTCATCAGGATATTGACCGCCTTCGTAAGGTCGATACTGCTTCCGCCTCCTACCGCGACAAATACGTCAATCTCTTCTCTGCGCGCAATCCCGGCGGCCTCTTCTACCGCCTCGTTGGTCGGATTGGGGATTACTCCGTCAAATACCGTAACTCTGACTCCTGCCTTCTCAACCTCTGCCAGTACCTTCTCGGCGATTCCCGCCATCTTGACTCCTGCGTCATAGACAACCATGACGCTCTTTGCCTCATATTCCTTCAGCATCTCCGGCAGTTTCTTCACGGAATCCCTGCCGAAAACGACGTTACTGCTTACGAAAAATTCACTTGCCATCTGCTCTCTTCTCCTTCCTTATTGCCTTATCACTGTCAGCCTGTCAGTATCTTCTTGCCTTACTTGTACCTTTTCTTCTTGCTTTACCTATATCCTCCGATCATACCTTTGCCCGTACTTACACTGCCTGGTCGGCCGCAATCAGTTCCTTCATCTTCTGTACGCCTTCCTCCGGCATCGGCTCATAGGTTCCAAGAATCTTCGCATACAAGGTCGTTACCGCCATTTCCTCCGTATACTCTGTAGCCGCCATGGCCGCCTTCATATTCTTGCCGCAGCAGAACATCCCGTGATTCTTAATAAGAACCGCTCTTCCATCCTTTCCAAGCGCTTCCACAACCTTATCCGCCACCTCGTCGCTTCCCGGCATGGTAAACGGCACGATTCCCACCGGAACAAACTCACACTGGGGAGGCGTGATCGGTTTCAACTCTGCATCGTCTCCCATCGCCATAATCGTCGCGAACATCGCATGTGTATGTACCGTAGCCTTGACGTCCGGCCTTGCACGGAGCACCGCCGTATGCATCGGCACCTCGGATGACGGCTTATAATTTCCTTCCAGCCATTTCCCGTTCAGATCAACAATCGCAATATCCTCAAGTGTCATTCCCTTATACGGTATCCCGCTTGGGGTAATCGCCACTACATCCTCTTCATCATCTCTTAACGCAATATTTCCCGACGTTCCCTTAATCAATCCCTGGTCAACCGCGTCCAGAATAGCCTCTAATACCTGTTTTCTGATCTTTTCGTATTTCATCTTGAATACCTCCTTCGTTTTCTGAGGTTATTCTATACCAACACCCACATTCCCATCAAACAGCCTTTTTCCGCTTTAAAAAGGAAATATTCTGCTTACGCATCTATTGACATCCCGCCCCCCTTCTCTTATCATTCTCATTAAGTTTAGTAATTCGTTTCTCAAATGTAAGGAGGTCAAGATGGAATCTTTAATGTTATCTCTCAGGCAGCGCAAGCTGCTCCACTATCTGAAATCCCGGAAGCTCTACACCACCGGAGAAGAGCTCGCAAACCATCTCCACGTCTCTTCACGTACAATCCGCAACGACATCACCGAGATCAACGAAGCCCTGAGAAGCTACGGAATCCGCATCATTTCCAAGAGAAGTATCGGCTATCTCCTTGAGGCGGACGATCCCGATACCCTGAAAAGGTTAAGCCAGGCAAGCAGTTCCTTTCTCTCAAGAGACGAGCGTGTCAGACATATCACGTTCCAGCTCTGTCTCTATGACGAACCTCTTGACCTCTACGATCTGGAGGACGAGATGTTCGTAAGCCGCACCACTCTGGAGCACGACCTTGGCGCGCTCCGCAGGCAATACATCCTGCCCGATCCGCACATACAGTTCTTCCGCAGCCGGAACACTATCTATTTCGAGAAAGACGAGCGGAAACGCCGCGCCATCCTCAACCGGCTCTTCTCGGAGAACTGGAACTACAACGCCCGGGGAAATACCTATTATCACTATCAATATCTGGATGAGGATGTGGTCAATCTGATCATGCGGGAGATTAATCTTCATCTGACACGGTACGCGATCCAGATCGAGGACGTCAACATGGTCCATCTGGATATGGCGGTCGTCATCATGTATCACCGGCTTTCCAAAGGATATCCGCTGACGGAACCGCTGGCCGCAACTTATAAGGATCCCGACGCCGTACTTGCCGCCGACGCCCTGCTCGATTCCCTGGAACAGCAATTATCCATAAGCTTTCCTCCGCTTGAACGCGAGGACATCTATCTGCACGTATCCTGCAGCAAGAGGCTTGACGCCGGATTTCTGAACATGCATACGGTCAGCCGGTACTTCTCCGAAGGCATCATCCGGCTTGCAGATACCTATATCTCGGAGATCGCCGGAACTTACCATATAGATTTCTCAGGAAATGAGGACTTCTATATCACCCTGCTCCAGTATCTCCGATACCTGGATCTCCCGGTGCACTACTTCAACGACATACCGACTCATAACGACGTGACACGCTCCCAGTTCCTGATAGAATTCGAGATTGCTTCTTCTATCCAGCCGCTGGCTCTTACTTACTACGGTTCTTATCTGAACCACACGGAACTTCTGTACCTGTCCTTCTGCATCTCAGGCGCCCTCGCCTACCTGAACCGGACCGCGCCGAAGCTTCGGACCGTCATCATGTCGCAGCTGAACCTGCCGTCGTCCTGGGACTTAAAGCAGCGGCTTCTTGGCAAATACAAGAGTTACATCGATCTTACCGCTCTGCTGCCCGTATATATGAAGGATAATTTTGATTTTTCGGAAACAGACCTGGTGATTACCACCGCCGATAAGGAGATCACTTCCATGCCCGGCTGCGAGACCCTGCTGGTATCCCCTTTCCTGACCCGGACAGACTATGAGAATCTGGACGCATATATAATGAAGACACAGCTGAACCGCCTGTACCACTCTTCGCTGCCTTCCCTGGGGGAATTATTCGAAGAGGCGTTCTGGCATGAACGAATCGATACGGAGGATTATTTTGAAGTGATTGAAATGCTTGCCATGGACTTTATCAGCCGCGGCTACGTTTCTTTGGAATACCTTACTGCCCTCCTGCGGCGCGAATCTCTTCTGACCTTCGCTTTTCAGCCAAGCATCGTCCTGATGTATTCCCTCACTCCCAGCACCAGGACATGCCTCTCTGTCGCAACCCTGGAGCACCGGATCAAACGGAACTCCTATAAGATACGGACCGTTATCATGGCGGCGCTCAGGCCGGAAGACGCGACACTGGTGTTCCGGCTGATCAATGAGCTGTATTACCCGGGATTCAATCCCAATGATACGAAGTTTTTGAAGACCAGAGATGAGCTGACGGCATTTTTTGCAGGTCTGTTATAGCGCCTTAGCCCCCTCTAATGTCTGCTTAACAGAAAATTTTCCACCTGTACGGTTGTAAATCCATTTCCTATGCACAGGAAGTTGGGAGATGCCCTTCCTATAATCAGACATTCGGGGGCATCTTTAGCGGAGGCGAAATCCACCCCTTACGCAGACTTAGGCTCGAAGGCAGTTTATACTAAGAGAAGAGACTGCCAGAAAATCGCATTCTCTGGCAGCCTCTCCCCTTTATCCATTTCTATCCGTACTCCTGTCTTACTTTCTATCCGTACTTCCTATCTGCACTTCTGCTCCATCAGTTCCGGATGCTTAAGCTTATCCCATTTTCCTTCCTCCGTCTTCGCAACGATCAGGATATTCAGGAGGAACAGCACAAGATACACCACATACGCCCCCGTCAGGCTACCGGTCACCTTCATGACAACCGCATTTACCACAAAATTCAGGCATCCGATACAATAGTTAATCGGGAAGATCACGCCGTTTACCTTCGGATAATCCAGCACGCCGAAGATGGACGCCGGAAATGACAGCGACATATTCGTGCTTCCGCCGAGAGAGAACCCTACGATGAAGATAGACACATATACAAACGGAAGCCAGATCTCCGCCAGCAGGTTGAACAAGATCCCTGCCGCAAAGATTCCGCAATAGATCATACATGCCTTCTTCGTCCCAAGCTTCGTGTCAATAAAACCGATGGCATAGCTTCCCACGATGCCCACAAGCCCCGCCACCGTCATCGCCGAGATAGCGACGCCGTCTGAAAGGCCAAGCGACGTATTCCTTGGAACAAACTGTGTAATGATACCCAGAAGCCCCAATGTGATAAATCCCGGCACAACAGACGCAAGCCACACCTCCTTGCACTTAAGCATCCTGGGAATCGTCCAGTCACTGACATACCCGTCATGCTCAGAAAGATTCTTATACTCTGCCTCATACACTTCCTTCGTCACATTATCCGGGTACATCCCGGCCTCAAGCGGATTGTCCCGCAGCGTCACATACTCATAGACCGCCAGCAGGATTGCCACAGCAGCGAAAGCCGTAAGACTCGTCCTGTAATCTGCCATCGTAAGCAAAAATGTCATCAGCGGAGCCAGAACTGCCGTTCCGATATTCGCGCCGATGGTACTGATCCCATTCACCACTCCGCGCTTCTTCGGAAACCAGTCAGACTGCATCGGACCGGTACACAGGTAGAAGCAGCCCTGCCCGCAGCTTACCATGATACACTGCGCCAGCGCATACATCACGATATTCGTCGCACGAAGAAACAGGAAGTAAAAGGTAAGCCCAAAGATAATGAACAGCGCCGCGCTCACCTTTCTTCCGCCAAACCGGTCGCGGAACTTCGCAATCACAAGCATCATTGCCACGCCTACAAAACCAGCCACCGTTCCCATACTCAGGCAAAGCTCATAATCAAGTCCGGAACCTTCTGCGATTGCCGGCAGAGCGATATTAAGCCCGTCGTTTACACCGGCGTTGGTGACCAACATGGCAAGAATCGCGAAAATCATCAAGTGCCAGCCCTTGCCCAGGTTAAAACTTTCTCTAATCGTTAATTTTTCTTTCATCTTTTCTCTCTCAGCTCCTTGTATCCTTTTTGACCGGTCATCTTATACTATAAATGTACCGTCAAGAAGGGGCTTCCCGCAACCGCACTTTTTCCGTATGGATGTGGAAAACCGGTGCTCCATCTGGATACGTTCTTTCAGGACATGATACAAGCAGGTCGTTATGGAACATGTTGAGAACATAAGAAAGCTGGATGATGAAGGGAAGCTGGAGATCTGCGGCGTTTTTAAGGGTTATCCGGGAATGGCAGGCATGTATATCCTGAAAACAGACAGCCGTGAAGAAGCAGAGGAAATCTGTAAGGCAGAACCATTGGTTATGGGCGGATATGCAACCTACAAATTAGTCGGTTTACAGATTGCAGACCGGGAAAATAATTACTTACTGTAATCGTATTGCCAGGAGCCGTGTATCGGAAAGCCGGTCAGTCCCTTGTCAGCTTCCGAATCCAGTTCCCGTAATGGGACATAAGGAACGCGGGCACGCACTTGAAGATCTGGTCTGCATTCAGACAGCAGACCACCACGACCGGAGACGCCTTCACCACAAACGCCATCACGAAGGATAACGGCAGGACGATCAGCCAGATACTCACCAGGTCCATCTTCACCACAAACAGCGCATTGCCGCCTCCCCGTATAATCCCGTTATTGGTCGGCATCTGATAAGACATCCCGACGCATACGACGCTTAAGATAATGAGAAATGCATTCGCCATCTCCTTCGTCCCTGCACTCAGATCATACAAGCCCAGCACCGGAACTCGAAGGAAGAACAGGAAGATACCCGATAACACGCCAATCACAAGAAACATCCTCTGCAGTCTGACCGAGTACTCCCGCACACGCGCGTAATCTCCGGCTCCTACTGCCTTTCCGATGATAACGGACGCCGTCGAAGCCGCGCCTACCGCCGTGGACTTGACCATCAGAAACAGCGTCGAAGCCGCACTGTTCGCCGCGATCGCCGCCGCAGTCATATGACCGAGTATCACCGTCTGAAGCGCAGTATTCAGCCCCCATAATCCCTGCATCAGCAGCATGGGCGCCGTAATCCTGAGATAATCCTTCGCAAGTGCTTTGTCAAACTGCAGATAATCTCTAAGACTAAGCCGAAGCTTTACAAAATTCGCCGGTTTGTTCAGCTGTCCGTCAGCGTCTGTATTTTCATCCCGGTTAAGCACATTACATTCCTGATACAGCTTCGGCTTTTTTGACAAAATATATATGTAGCAGATCAACACGCCGCACTCCGCCGCCCGCGCAGTCAGCGTCCCGATCGCGGCCCCTGCCGCGCCTAACCGCGGCGCGCCGAAATTTCCGAAGATCAGCACATAATTAATCCCGCAATTCACACAAAAAGTAAGCACTGACAACCGGAAGGCAATCTTCACCGTCTCTGTGCTTCGAAGTGCCGCCAGCAGAAGCTGTGTCACGGCAAAAAAGGGGTAAGTAAACCGTATAATACCGAGATACCTGACCCCTTCTTCTATAATATGCTCATCCGTCGTAAACGCCCCGACCAGCTTCCAGGGCAGCGCGCCGGCAAGAATGAACAACAGCGCCCCTGTCACCAGCGCCGCATGCATGGCAGATACTGCAATCTTCTTAAGCGAATCCGTCTGTCCCTTCCCCCAGTACTGACTTCCCAGGATCACCAGACCGTCCCCCAGCGCCATGATCAATTGCTGGTATACGAACTGAATCTGGTTCACCGCCGCCACTCCTGCAAGCGCCGTCTCACCGTAGGCGCCCAGCATGATATTGTCCGCAAGATTCACACTCAGCGTCACCACATTCTGCAGCACCAGCGCGACATATATCGAAAAGAAATTCCTGTAAAATGTGTTCTCCTTCGTCACTCTATCCCTTCTCCCAGAACCTTCTTCACCATCTCATCAAAATCCGAATGGATCGCCTGCGTCCTGTTGAAAATATCATATTCCCTGTATGCCTTGTAAAGCGCATCCCTTCTGGACACCCTGCCCTTATCCTTGTCCGGCAGAACCTCATATCTCCGGAAAGCCAGGAATTCATTGACACTGGCAGAGAATTCTTCCATCGTAAAGGTATTTTCCCGCTCAATCAGATCTTCTATGTAATCAAAATATCCCGTCACTGCCCTCTCCAGCTGCCGGATCTGCTTCTCATCCAGATAATTCTTCGCCACCGCCACGTCTGATTTCAAGATTCGTCCGTCCGGAGAATTTTTCCACGTTATCAGCCCCATGTGCTCCTTCTCATGGTCTGCCTTATGATAAATAAGCTCCGCAGCCGTATGCTTCGTGATTGCATAGTGGAACTTATTCTGAACCATGACGTAAAACTCCCGCGTGACCGCAGAGTCCTTATCATAGTCAATACTGCACTCGGCAAAGATATCCGTAATCTGCTGCCAGATCCGCCGTTCGCTCGCCCGGATGGAGCGGACTCTCTCCAGCAACTCTTTGAAGTAATCCTTCCCAAAGGCAGTCTTTCCCTGCTTCAGGCGTTCGTCATCCAGGGCAAATCCCTTGATCATATACTCCCGCAGCACCCTGGTCGCCCATATACGAAAATGCGTTGCCCGCTTTGAATTGACACGGTAGCCTACGGAAATGATGGCGTCCAACGAATAAAACTGTGTAAGATAATTTTTGCCATCAGAAGCAGTTGCCGAGAATTTCTCGGTAACTGCTTCTTTTTGTAGTTCTCCTTCATTAAAAATATTTTTTAAATGAAGTGATATATTATCTGAACTGCATCCAAACAACTCCGCCATCCCCTTCTGGGACAGCCAGATTGTCTCATCCTTCAGTATTGCATTGACTGTTACGTCATTTTCCTCCGCCGTATACATCAAAAATGGAAATTCCTTCATATACCTTCCTCCACATGATATATTTCGACTCTTACGCTACATATTTTACCACCATTTCCCGTATTTCTCCACTCCAAAACGACATTTATTCAGCCTTATTCATGTGAGCCGCCTCTGTGATGATGGCCTCTTTGGTCCGATGCCGGGCCATTTCCGGCGCCGTGACCATTCCCGTGGTTTTCGCCGTCTCCCCCGCTGTTCATTCCGGTCCCCCGGTATCCGTCGGTTCCGTTGTTTCCCGCGTTACCATTGTATCCTCCGTCTCCGGCGTCTCCGTTGCTTCCACAGTCTCCGGCATTCCCTGTGCTTCCTTCGTTTCCGGCGCCTCCGTTGCTTCCACAGTCTCCGGCATTCCCTGTGCTTCCTTCGTTTCCGGCATCCTCATTGCTTTCACTGTCTCCGGCATTCCCACCGGTTCCTTCATCTATGCTTCCCGTCTCATATTCTCTGAGCTTTTCCTGTATCTGCGCCATACTCATCTCCTGGCAATCCTCAATCGTAATCGAACTGTCGTACCGGGAAAGTCTGAGATATGCATTATATTTTCCGCAGGATAATCCGCTCTGGTGAGCCTGCGGCGCCATATTGATATCTGCCTGCATATTATGACAGCCTCCCTCCACATGACTGGTACAGGCTTTCACGCCAGCCGTCAGCTTCGCCTCCCGCGCCGAATCCGCCACCACCGTCAGAACCAGTTCAGAGGTATCTGTAAGATAGGCTTTCATTTCCTCACATCCGATAACCGCATCGATCGCCTCCGTATACCTCTTCCCTTTCAGAGGCAGGCCGCTTAAGATCGCTTCCCCTTCCGCATTATACGCTTCCACAGATACCACCCTGTCGAAACGGTTCAGCCCCAGTTCAATAGACGGATTGACATCAATACTCACATAGGATACCGGCATGCGCACCCAGGAGAATCCAACGCCTCCGATTATCAGAATCAACATTGCACAGGCTGCAGATACCGCATACTTCACCGCCAGGTGATGCGGGCGAATACTTCCCCCTGACCTGGACTTTTCTCTTAAAAATCTCTTTGTAGCCTCTTTCTGTTGTTCATCCGCCCTGATATTTTCAAAAGCATCGTATATCCTATTCGTCAATTCCATCACCTCCCAGCATCTCTCTAAGCCTCTCCCTTCCCCGCGAGAGAAGCGAATAGATCGTATTCTCTTTCTTTCCAAGAATCTTCCCTATCTCTGCCGCCGAATATCCTTCATAATAGTGCAGATAGATCACATCCTTATACTTGGCCGGAAGAGACAGGACTGCCGCCAGAACCTCTCTGTGTTCATCCTGCTCTTCTGCCTCTATCTCCTTTAGTGTCTCGAAGGAAACCACACTCCGCCTGAAGAAATTCTTCAGATAATCCTTACAGGCATTGATTGCAACGCGAAGCAGCCACGCCTTCTCATGCTCCCAATCAGTGAAGCCTCCCTCGTATAACATGTATTTTAAGAAGACATTCTGAAACACATCTTCCGTATCAGCCTGATTTTTCAGATGATAAAAGCAGACTCTCTTAATCATATCCGCGTATTCCTCTACTGCGCGGTTCACCTCTGCTTCGCTTCGCATCTCTCATTCCCTTTCCTTCAAACAAATCAGTATAACCCACACGAAACATAAGATTATTTCGTGTGGGTTATACTGTTATCTTCTGATCTGCCTTGCCAGACATACACACTCTACCGCCGACATCCTCTTCCCTGTCCGCCGCCGTGGTGTCCGCCGGAATGATGCCCGCCGCCATAACCAGCGCCATAGCCGGCTCCTGAACTGTTGCTGTTACCGTTGCTGTTACCGTTGCCAAAGCCATAGTTCCCGCTGTTGCCGCTTCCATTGTCAGATTCATAATTTCCGCCGTTGCCGCTTCCATTACCAGCGCCATAGTTCCCATTATTGCCGCTTCCATCTACATTACCACAATAATATCCGTTATGCAAGTTATCACATACGCCGTTCCCGTCTGCATCTACAAAATTGTCACAATAGCCATGATACCCTGCCGCCTCGCAGCTGTCACAGATCCCGTTCCCGTCCGCATCTACATATCCGCCGGGACATCCTTGTACACATACGCCGTTATTCTGGCAAACCTGGTCTGAGAGATTACATCCCTGGTATCCCGCGGCATATGTCCCTGCAGACTTTAATACATCAACTGATGCAGTATAATTATCACAGTAGTTCTTCGCATAGACCAGAGAATCAATATAGCTGATATGATTCCTGTGATGTCCAATCATGGCGCAGGAATATCCGCCCAAAGAATCTGCCGCAAATACGGTCGTCCCCATTGCCAATGATAATATCCCTGCCGCACCTAACGCCATTAATTTTTTCATTACTTTATAACCTCCACAAAATGCTTATTATTTATTTTATATAGAATACGATTGAACATGTCAAAACCTTGCATCATTTTTTTAATTCTGCCTGTGTGGCGGAATATTTTTTAAAAAACAAGTTAGTACTTGCAATACAGGAATTATATGGTATAATATTCAATAATAGCAATTATTACTATTATTGAACTTAAGGAGGATATGAATTATGGAATTAAAAGGAAGTAAGACAGAAGCTAATCTGCAGGCCGCATTCGCGGGCGAGTCACAGGCAAGGAATAAGTACAACTACTATGCATCCAAGGCCAAAAAGGACGGTTATGTCCAGATCGCCAATATTTTCGAGGAGACTGCCGCAAATGAGAAGGAACACGCCAAGATCTGGTTCAAGCTTCTCCATGGTGGTGCAGTACCGTCCACCATTGAGAACCTGAAGGATGCAGCAGACAGCGAGAATTACGAATGGACAGATATGTACGCAGCATTTGCCAGGGACGCGAAAGAAGAAGGCTTCGATGATATCGCCGCCCTGTTTGAAGAAGTCGGCAAGATTGAGAAGGAGCACGAAGAGAGATACCGGAAGCTCCTTGCCAACATTGAAGACGGTCTTGTATTCTCAAGAGACGGAGAATGTATCTGGCAGTGCTCCAACTGCGGACACATTACAGTCGGTAAGAAGGCGCCGGAAGTATGTCCGGTATGCGCACACCCGCAATCCTATTTCCAGATTAAGGCGGAGAATTATTAATAGATAGTATGCGGGATTTCATTAATCCCGCTGATATTGTCTATTCTGAATACCTTCGTAAGCTTCTTCTTCCTGCTTACCGTCTCCATCATTTTGTGCAACTCTCATTACTCACTTATTCCTGTTCCTCTTTTTCCTGCTGCTGCAACTGAAATAACATCTTTTGTGTTTCAATCTCTGCCTTTAGTTCTTCTTCTGTAGGAAGATATAGCTTATATTTTGACGCAAAAAGTTGTTCATTTCCATGAAGAACAGAATATCTTGCTATATCTTCATCTGTATCTGAGCACAATACAATTCCTATCGTTGGATTATCTCCTTCACTACGCTTCAAATCATCATACATACGAATGTACATATCCATCTGACCCACATCTTGATGCGTAATTTTCTCTGTTTTTAGATCAATTAACACAAAGCATTTTAAAATATAGTTATAGAATACCAAATCTATATAATAATCTTCTTTTTCAGTCCTGATATGCTGCTGTCTTGCAACAAAAGCATATCCCTTTCCAAGTTCCATTAAGAACTTTTGCAAATTAGATAATATACTTGATTCCAAATCACTTTCTGTAAAGCCATTGCTTTGTGGCATTCCCAGGAATTCTGCTATAACCGGATTCTTTATAAATTCATACTTTTCATTTTGATAATTACCAGTTAACGTTTTCATTTCTGCTTCAATTATATTAGGCTTTTGCGTCTGAAGCATCCTATAATAATATTGAGAAGATATGTTTCTCTGTAATGTCCGCACACTCCAAGTCTGTTGATATGCTTCTTTTTCATACCATTTTCTTGCTTCCATATCTTCCACCTGCAACAGAACTCTGTAATGTGTCCATGACAAAATCTGTCCAGAAGATTTTGGACTCAGTGAGTCCAAAATGTCAGGAAAAACCTCATAAAACCTCTTAAATTTGTATAAGCTGCTAACATCAAAACCTTTCCCGTATTCTTCTGTTAATGACTTTGACAATACTTTCATTATCTCTTTTCCGTAGTTGTCTGTTCGGGTGGTTCCTTTCAATTCCTCTTCAACAATACGGTATCCTATCAACCAATTTCTTTTAACTAATGTAGTATTCACTGCCTGATACGCCTGATGTTGTGCCGCTTCTATGATATTTTTCATATCTGACAAAATATTGTCTGTGTTTGAATAATTCATAGATGTTATTATTTCCATTTTAGTATCACTCATACTGTTTCTCCTCGTATAATGGATGAGAAAAGACCATCTGTACTTTTCTCAATCTCTTTTATATCATTAATAATATTTTCCACACCTCGCATCTTCACCGGTTTATAAAAATACTTCCAACCTGTTCACCCACAAGGTCGTCCAGGCTGATCTGATATATCTTCGCAAGCTCAGCCGCCTTAGATAGAATGCACTGCTGCAGACTACTATAGAAGCTTCTTAAAGTGTAATATATATCAGCCAAAATGACCAGCAAAATGCTTTTGAATTTACGCAAATTTATTTTGCAGCCCGCCAAACGCCTTGATATACACGATTTCCTATGCTAAAATTGGGTCATAATCATTGTTGACGCCAATTGATTTCTAATGAATATTTCCCCCGGAAAGGAGTGCATACACGGATGAGAGCCAGTATCTCTATCGGAAATCAGAGCTTTGATAAGATAAGGACTACCAGAGCCTTCTACGTCGATAAAACGGATTTTATCAGAGAATGGTGGGAGGAGAATGATGACGTCACCCTCATCACCCGCCCCCGCCGTTTCGGCAAGACTCTGAACATGAGTATGCTGGAATGCTTCTTTTCAGAGAAATATGCCGGGCGAAGCTGCCTGTTTGAGGGGCTTTCTATATGGGAGGATAAATACTATCGCAGCCTCCAGGGAACCTGGCCGGTAATCTTCTTAAGCTTCGCGGGAGTAAAAGCAGACTGTCTCCAGACCGCAAGAGACGGCATCATCAAGGCTGTGGCAAATGCCTATAATGCCCATTCATACCTGAAGGACAGCTCCGCACTGACCAGAGAAGAACGCGCAAGCTTCGATACTTTTCAGAACTACTCCATACAGCCGTTACCCAAAGTCCGGATTCCGGACACTCTGCTGACAGCTTCGCTAAATACACTCTCTATGTACCTGGAACGTTATTTCCATAAGAAAGTATTGATTATCCTGGATGAATATGACACTCCGCTCCTGGAAGCTTATGTGTCTGGATACTGGCAGGAATTAACCGCACTTATCCGCAGTATGTTTAATTCGACTTTTAAGACGAATGACTATCTCGGCCGTGCCATCATGACAGGCATCACACGGATAAGCAAGGAATCTATCTTCTCCGACCTGAATAATCTGGAAGTAGTTACGACTACATCGGAGAAGTACAGCAGTGCATTTGGCTTCACCGAAGAAGAAGTGAAGAAGGCTCTTGAGCAATATGACCTTTCAGATACACTTGACAGGGTACGGTACTGGTACGATGGATTCTGCTTTGGCAACAGAAAGGATATTTACAATCCCTGGTCGATCACCAAGTATCTGGATACCGGCAAGTTCGGCGCCTATTGGGCAAACACCAGCTCGAACAGCCTTGCAGGGAAATTTATCCGGGAAGGCTCTCTGGATATAAAGGTGGCAATGGAAGACCTTCTTGCAGGCAGAAATATAGAAACCTCCCTTGATGAAGAAATCGTATTCGACCAGTTAGACGACAGCAGCGAAGCGATCTTTAGCCTGCTTCTGGCATCCGGTTATCTAAGAGTGGACCAGGTATCTGCATCTGACGACGACGAGGACAGCATCTATCAGCTGTCTCTGACAAACCTTGAAGTCAGAAAAACATTCCGCCGGATGATACAAGGCTGGTTTAAAAATGCTTCTGTCAGGTACAATGATTTTATAAAGGCGCTCCTTGTCAATAATGTCGGATATATGAACCGGTACATGAATCAGATGACTGAATCCGTGTTCAGCTTCTTCGATACGGGGAAGCGCCCGTCGGGACGTACAGAGCCGGAACGTTTCTATCATGGATTCGTACTGGGACTGATTGCGGACGCCCGGCTTGACTATACGGTTACCTCGAACAGGGAAAGCGGTCTTGGGCGCTATGATGTGGTAATGGAACCCAATAATGAAAAAGATGACGCCTATATATTCGAGTTCAAGGTAAGAGATCCGGATTCGGAGGACACCCTTGAGGACACGGTTCAGAGCGCACTGGCTCAGATTGATGAGAAGAACTATGATGCGGCGCTGATCGCAAGAGGCATATCAAAAGAGCGGATCCGGCATTATGGGTTTGCCTTTGAAGGGAAGACGGTTCTCATCGGATAATCTGTCCTGCAGTCCTACACCCAACAAGGGCCTGCGCCCAGATGTGCGCAAGCCCTTGCCAAATTACTTCTGCGGATTCTCCGTTTCCTTCCCCTTCCGCTGCCTCTTCCCCGCAAAGAATGCAGCAACCGCCACAAGTACGATTAACGGAAGGATCCACCAGTAGGAACCGCCGTTATCCGGTCCTGCCATGGGGACCTGGCCGTCAGACGCTGCCGTAAGCTGCTCCTCTGGGGAAGCGGTATCCTCTGTATCCTTTCCATCCGAATTTTTCCGGTCTTCCTTATCTTTCTCTTTATCCTTCTCACTGCTGCTTCTGCTGCTCTTTATACTGCTGTCAGCAGAGCTTCCATTGTCTCCTCCCGTCCGGGTTCTGCTGCCGGCGATGCCTGCGGTACTGCCTCCTCTTACGCCGGAAGTTCCTGACTGGCTGCCTCCGGTAATCCCGGGCCTTTCGCCCGCACCGTTATTGCCTCCGCCGTTGTTTCCATTATTATCTCCGCTGCCGCCATTATTATTATTGTTGTTATTATTGTTATTATTATTGTTATTATTTCCCGGATTATCCTTCTTAAGTTTAACAGTCAAACCTTTGCTCTCCGACGGCAGATCGCCTTCTTCACCCGCGATTTTCTCCACAGTGACCTTAAGCTTAATCTCATCTCCTTCTGATGCCTGGTCAGATAAGGCAAAGCTCATATCCGCAAGACTGCCCTCAGCCGCCAGCTTCTTTGCAGAAGCAAACGCGAACACGATCTCTCCTTCTTTCTTATTTCCTGTCAGGCAGTCGTTCACCTCACACAGGGCGTCAGAATCCGCAAACAGACTGCCCGGCTGATTCTCAAGCAGCTTTAACCTGCCTGCGTCATAGGTAACACGCACCTTCCCGTTGGTCACCTGCGCCGCGTTCTTCATATCACATTCCACCCGCAGGGTACGGTTCTTCATATCCGCTCCGTCTGATTCCAGAACAACAGACGGATTCCCGCTGGCATACACCGGGAATGCCTGCCCTATACACCATATCATCGCAAGCATTACTGCCGCGCTCTTTATCAACCTCTTCATCTTAGCGCTCCTCATTTCTCTGATTCTCATATCCTATGATACGGTTTTACCAGAGAGCGCTGTTACCGCACCCTCTGGTATTTATCGTTTCCTTTTATGCGTATCACACAAGGCCTGCCGCTCTAACGCCCTCCGGATATCATCTCCAGGACTTTCGCCGCATCCGCGGTATCCGTCCTGCCGTCTCCATCCATGTCGCCGACAAGTACCTGTTCCTCCGTAAACTCTGCAAGCTCCGCACTGTACTGAAGCATCAGCCGGCCGTCCGCCTTGTCTACGCGTCCGTTCAGGTCTACGTCGCCCAGGATTCTTACTTCCATTAACTCCGTGATCAGCTTAACGGTTACGTCTGTAATCTCACCCTGAACGGCGTCTGCATTGTCATAGACAGCCTTCGCCTGATCGTAGGCTTCCTTCACACCTTCCAGCGTGGATGCAAGATACTTATCCGGATTACCGAGAATCTCTTCTGCTTTCTTAAGTACAGATTCAAGCTCTGCCTTATTGCCTCTGAGCTGAAGCTCTGCAATCGCCGTAAGAATCTGCCCGCCCGCATTGTTGATGGCGTCTGCGTCTCCGGACTTATCTGCCACAAGCTGTTCTGCCGCCGTAACCGCCGCTTCCAGCTTCTGTACGGATGACGGCGTATAACGGTCTGCATGCTCAAGAATCTCTCTTGCCCGTTCAATCAGGGATATCAGATATCCGTAATCCTTCTCAAGCAGCCGGGTTACCGCATCAATCAATGCGTTCGCCGCCTGGTTGATCTCTGCCTGTGCCGCGTCGATATCCGTACCCTCGCCATATTCTTTCTCATATATCACGATCGCCGCCTCAAGTGCGTCTCTTACGCCCTGAACGCTCTCTGCTGTATAATTCTTCTCCGTCTCCGGATTGGCAAGAAGTTCCTGCGCTGCGGCTATCGCCTGGCCAAGGCCGCTCTTTTCCGCTCCGTTATCCAGGTTAAGGAATGCGTTCATAAGTCCGATCCACGCCTCATCTACTTCGGCGATACTTGCATCTGCCTTCTCATTGACAGCCTGCGCATTCGCGAGAGCCTCTTCTGCCGCCCGGCGTGATTCGGCTGTGAATGACTGGCCGCTCTTCAAGACATCGTCTACCTTCGTAATCCAGGCCTGAAGCCTTGTCTTGTCTACCAGAGTCTGCTTCTCAACCAGCGCTTCCGCCGCAGTCTTAAGCGCCGCCAGTGCGGTGTCTGCCTCTGCCTGTGAGATATTGGCGTCCGCCAGCACCTCCTGTACATTCTGAAGCGCCGCCTGATAAGCCGCCCAGCTCTCTGCTGTATAGACGCCTTCTTCCTTCACGCTTCCCTGAACTGCTTCTGCTCCCTGAGCCAGAGCCGCCTTCACGGACTCAATCGTCACAAGCTGCCCCATGCTTTCCTCATATGCCGCCTGAAGCTTCGCAGCAGCTGCATCTGTCTCCTCCTGTGTCGCCGACGCATTGTCTATCACTGCTTCTGCCTCTGCGAGCGCTGCCGCTATTGTCTCCCGGTACGCCGCAACAGACTCTGCCGTATAACCTGCCAGATCCACATTGCGGATCTCATTGATCTTGTCTGCCAGCGCGGTCTTGTCTGCCGGCTCTATAACGGTCTGGTTCTCATCAATCAGTGCGATCC
The DNA here is from genome assembly GCA_947063855.1 of uncultured Dorea sp. Classification (GTDB taxonomy): domain Bacteria; phylum Bacillota; class Clostridia; order Lachnospirales; family Lachnospiraceae; genus Sporofaciens. Next base: position 14,923 of record CAMSTW010000037.1, on the reverse strand, counting down.
AGCTGAGTACAGGATCCGGATTGCCGGTCTTGCTGATGCTTACCACGATCTTTCCCGCCGTCTCCTCCGTCACCTCGAAGGTCTGGTTCACCTGCAGGTCTTTACTGGACCGGTCAACGGTAAACGCCTTCTCTGCAATCTTCTGATCTCCTGACTTCACCGTCATCCTGGACGGCCTGCTGGTATTCCACCACTCCTGGAATCCTGCCGCCACCGTATAAGTGCCCGGTTCAAGGTCGAACGCGTACTCTATGTTCTTGCCGCTCTTCGCCCACCAGCCGTTGGACAGATAAGAATCTCCCGCATACTGTCCCAGATCGAAATTCTCCTTATCATCTTTCTCTGATACGCCAAGATATCCGGCTCCATTTTCCACGGTATACGCACCGTCCGGCGTCTTATTCTTAAGCTGGTCTCCAAGGATGCCGCTGATGATATCATAGTATTCTGAGCTGTCTGCCCCGCTGTCGAAGAAATACGTATACTTGGGATTCACAACCGCAATCTGGTGTGTAAATTCCCGGTTCCCGTCCGCCAGCGTTCCCTTCACCTCTACCATGCCAAGCTTGTCAGCGTCCAGCTGGCCAATCGTCCAGTTAACTTCCTTCTCTACATCCGCCGAATTGCCGCCGTAGTTGACCATTACCTTGTCCGGCAGTAACTCCTGCGTGATCTCGGACGCTGAGCTCACTACCTCCGGGAGTTCGCTTACCACATCAAAGGACGCCTTGTTCTCAAGCTCATTCAGTGTCCAGTTCGCATAGTTCTTAAGCTTCAGACCATTATCCGGAAGGAATTCAACCGGAAGCCATACATATCTGGAATCACTTAAGTCTCCTCCGTTATCCGGGTTGAACCACCGGTCACCCATATAGACGAACTTTCCGTTATCTGCGTCTACCGGGAATACACAGGTACTCTGGGTGTCAAATGTCGTTCCCTTGGAATCACCTTCACAGGGATCTCCCTTGACTGTCCATGGTCCCAGCGGATGGTCTGCAACCGCATACTGCGCTTTGTTCGGGGACCATCCCGTACAGCCCGAATTAATGATGTAATATTTCCCTTTATACTTGAACATGGCCGGCGCTTCTCTTGACGCCCCGATGAAATTCCTCGTATAGTCGGACGCCCTCAGCGTTTCCTCGTCCTTGCCTGTTCCTTCCACTGCGGCCGCCGGATCCGTAATCAGCCCGGTATATTCCGCATTCAGCTTCGCAATGTAAGTCGTCAGGTTTCCATCTGATGAGTACACTACGTATCCCTGTCCGTCGTCATCCTTGAACAGGTTCATATCACGGAGATGTCCTCCCTCGTTATCCCAGCTGTGGTCCGCGTCCTTGCTGTCATGCAGCAGATAGGTCCCTAACAGCTTGAACGGTCCCGCCGGGTTATCGCTGACAGCGATTCCTGCCCTCGCCTTGCCGTAATCGGCCGTATTCGTCGGCGTCCGGCCGTCCGCGTGGAACCACATCACATATTTGCCTGTCGCGTCATTGTACAGAACCTTCGGGCGTTCCATAACGGTACGGTCCTCTGCCAGGTTCCAGTATACTTCCTCCAGTTTGCTGGTATAATTCTTCGTATCGTCCGGAAGCTTTCCTTTATAGTCACTGTACAGACCGCGGAAATATTCATCCGTCTCGAAGATGGACAGATCGGCCTTGTAGCCTTCCTCCTGATCCTTGCCATAATCTTCCTCAGATACCGGGATACACTTCAGGGCAACGCCCTCGTCCGTCCAGTTATACAGATCCTTGGAAGTGTACAGATGGACGCCTGTAACCGGGCGGTATCCGTTCGTCTTATCTTCTCCGTACCAGTAGTACTTCGTCTCTCCGTTTACCGTGAACTGCTGGATCTGTCCGCCATGGGCCTGAATCTTATTTCCATTATTATCATATAATCTTGCCCCGTCTGTTCCTGTGATGGATGAGTAGATATAGTATTCCTTCAGTCCGTTAAATGCATCCTCAAGTCCGTTAAGAGCCTTCTTGACTGCCTTCTCGTCTTTGGAGTTCTCATCTATCAGGGCCTTAGCCGCCTGAACCGCCGCCGCAAACTCCGCCTTCGACTTCTCGGAATATGTACGGCCTTGTGCCTCTGCCTGCGCGACTGCCGCCTCCTTCTCTGCAACTGACGCTGCCAGCCTGTCGGTTGTATATGCCGCGACTGCCTTGACAATTACATAGCTAAGAACCGGATCTCCGTACTGGTTCGTACGCTTGGGGCTGTGAACCATCACATTCAGCTCCCCGTCTGTAACGGCCGTCTCATAGGTCTTCTCCACAAGCTGTCCCTTGGTCAGCTTAAGGTCGCTCTGGACCGTCTTGCCTTCCAGCCTGATATCCACATTTCTCGTATCCCATGGATTCTTGACGCCCACGGTCACCGTGTAATCCTGATTCGCCCTCTTGGGAAGCTCGAATCTGTACTTGAACCCACTCTTCTCCTTATCAAATGTAACTCCCGAATCTGCCATGTAGATATAGCTTCCGGCAATATCCGAAGCGCCGCTTCCGCCATTTACAATCTTGGAATATTCGTCGTTCGGCTCATATCCCCAGCTGAGTCCTGTCCCGGCGTCCTCGCCGTATTCCTGGTCTACATTGGACTGATACAGGCCGCGCTTATAATCATCCGGCACAACCGACGCGTCGCTGGTTCCGCAGTTGACAAGATACAGTACGTAGTCATTCGCAGAAATCTGTTCCTCTGTATAGACTTCCCCTAACGCCGCAACCGCATCCTCAATCGCCTTTGCGGCCGCATCTACCTGCTCCTGTGTCGCAGACGCACTTACAGCCACGCTTCTTCCCTCTGCCACAGCAGCGTCCATCCTCGCAAGCTTCGCTCTGGAATATGCGCTTCTGTCCACTTCTGCCGCTTTTGCCGCCGCTGCTTTAAGGCCATTAAGATCCAGTACCTTGCGGATCTCGATGAAGGACAGCGTCGGATCCGGCTGTCCGCTTACCTTTGCAAGTTCAAAGGTAACTTCGCCTGATTCCTCACAGGTCAGATCGTAGAAATCACGGTTCCACCAGTTATTGCCTTCCCATGTGTCCGAAGTTCCAAGCTCTGCCGTCTCACCATTCTGCGTTGCCGTCACGGTCATCTTCCGGGACATGTTGCCATCCTTCCACCATTCCTTAAACCCCAAGACCACCTGATACTTTCCGGCTTCTAACGGAACCTTGTAGCGGATAGACTGGCCGGACTTCGCATACCAGCCGGTGTCATAGGAATCATTTACATCGCCGTCATATACCCCGTAATCATCCACATATCCCCAGGAGCCTTCGGCGTATTTCTGGTCTGCCGTTTCATTGCGCAGATCTGCATAGGCATCTACTGCCGCGTACTTTGGAGACTTGGGGCTGTTACAGTCGATAAAATATGCCGTATTCGGCTCAACGACCTGTATCTTCGCCTTTGCCTTGATATCTGTTCCTTTGATGGTTCCTGTTACTTCTCCGTCTTTCGTAAGATCTACGCCCTCCAAATCCCAGGCCACCGTTTCCATAGAGGTATTGTTCTTATTCGTAGTTACCTCTGCCTGATCCGGCAGCGCCGCCGCGATTCCCTCGACCGTATATACATCCACATCCTTGATGCTGACAATCTCTTCTGCAGAACTGTCGTACTCCACTCCCTCGATGATATAGGTCGTGATGGAGTTCGCTTTCAAGTTTGCTGTAACGCTCTTCTTCGCCGTATCGGCCTTGATGGAATCCTCTTTGGATACGTCCGCCCAGTTCTCTCCGTCTGCCAGGGAACCGCTGGTGCGGATTGCCGTTACCTTGTCGCTCATGGTGCTGAAACTCGACAGGTCGAATTTCCAGGTCTTGTCTTCTCCCGCCGTATTCACCGCCACGATAACCGCTTTCTTCCCATCCGGATCGTAAGCCGCCAGTGTATCGCCGCCGGAGCCTATGATCGTATAGCCCGGACGGATATAGCGGGACAACTGGCCGTAGCCATAATATTTCTTCGTCAGGACAATCTCTTCGTTGTTATGGTCTCCGATTGCAAGTCCCCAGCATGCTTTATTCATGTTGTCGTGCTTCTGGTAGATTGCCTCAAGGGATTTCCAGTCAGCGTCGCTGGTGGTTGTCACCTTATCGTCTACATGCATATCAATGGCGTTCCAGAAGATCCACGCGCTGGCCTGCATACCATTCAGATCCTTCATCATCTGCTTTGCGATACCTAACGCCGCGCTCATTTCCCCTGCGTTCGTTCCTGCCTCGTAAGCGCCGTCTACCTCGGACATCCACAGATTCTCCCCGGAATCCTCCGCCAGCTTCTTAAGCTCAACGCGCTTCGATCCGCCGTAGGTATGGGTGTCAATCCTGGTAACGGCATCCTTCGCCTCATCCGACAGCCTGTTATAAGAAGTGATTGCCGTATCAATACTGGTCTCGTCTGTTCCGGACATCACAATATTGATTCCCTTGCTGTCAAGCTCCTTCTTAAGCGCGGTGATGATCTTCGACTGAGACTCGCCCTGGTCAAAATGACATCCCTCCTGCTTATTGCTGTTGGCGCCCCAGTAGCTCGTATATGGCTCATTCATAGGCGTCGTGCTCTGGAAGGTAATCACGCCTTCCTCATTCCAGTGCTCGATCACATCCGCCATGTAGGCCGCAAACGCATTGTAGGAATCTGCGCGAAGGTTATCCTTGCTGGAATTGGCATTCCCCGAGCTGCAGCCGCTGACCGTCATGAAATACGGCGGTGAGTTGGAAAACGCCTCTGCAAGGAAATCCTGTCCGCTGGCCTTTGCCGCCGCCTTGAGAACGTTCATCTGGTTCTTATCGGCGTCCCAGTCGTAATTCCATGCATATCCGCATTCCTCGTCCGCTCTGGCGAATTCCTTCTGATATTCCTCTATGCTTTTCTTCGACGTATCAATCTTCGTAACATCCGCGGCATAGCCCGGAACTGCCGAATCAGAACGAGTGATATGCGCCTTATGTAAGAATTCCTCTCCCTGGGGCAGCGCCCCTTCTTCCCCCTTCTTGATCACCGCCATCTTCACGAAGTCCAGTGTCCAGTCGTTCTTCCCCGCGATGTTAATCGTATTCTCTCCTGCATGTAACTCTACGTCCGGAACCGTAACCACAAACAACATATTGTTTTTGCCGGAGGCAATCATATTGCTGTTGATGGTATCGGCGTCCACAACCCTGTCTGCCGCGGCGTCATCATTGACACGGATTGCCACGTCGCGCGTATTGCTTCCAGTCAGAGTCATCAGAAGCTTTACAGTATATTTCCCTGCTTCACCGACATTTACCTTGTAACGGAGATTATCTCCCTGGCCTGCCGCATCGTCCAGTTTGTTGATCCATCCAATCTTCTTGAGCTCCCCGGCCTTCGTTCCCTTTGTGATGCCAAAATCCGCATCCGAGGCTGTAAAGCTTGCGTCCTTCATCTCCGCGTTATTCTCAACCTTCATGCTGGTGCCCGCATACGACGGCGTACGTCCCTCCGTCTCAAGGTCATATATCTGCGCCTTCTCATTCACCGGCACCTCCTGCGGGTCTCCCACGAGATCGCCGCCTCCGACATTATAACGGCCGATGTTCATATCCAGACCTGTGTCTCCAAAGAATGCTTCCGCAGCCTCTTGCGTCATCTTCTCACTGTACCCGATGCGGTTCGCCCACCAGCACAGGGAGGTTCCCCATCCCTCAAACTCTCCGAGACCGTCCCCGTCGGTATCGTTGAAGACAGAGGCTGCACTTGGCTTAAGCTTAACCGTCTGATCCACATCTGCCGCCTGGACATGAAGCCCGGCAGCCGGTATGGAGGTCAGACAGAGCGTGACTGCCGCCGTTGCCGCAATTCCTCTTCTAAAACCTTTCATCGCTTTCCCTCACTTTCTTAAATATTTCCTGCATATACCGTACATCATTCCTTTCATCCTGAAATAGATGTATGATTAGAGTATAAAAAGACAAAAGGCAAAGATATATCATATATCTTTGCCTTTTGTCATCCATCTTATATTTTGGTGATTTTGTCGGATTTATACAATTTTTTCTTCCTGGTTTGTCGGATTTGTACAAGTACCACCCTCTGACGACAGCTATAGGGACTTAGACACGTCCGTTGCACCCGTCATTTAGCGACGATTTTTTACGACTTCCACCCTTCACGGTTACCGAACTTTTTCCGGTATTCATTCGGGCTTAACCCCGAAATCTGCCGGAATACTTTGGAGAAATGACTCTGAGAACAAAATCCCAGATAAAAAGCAATATCCCTGATCTGATAATCCGAGTATTTCAAAAGATTCTCTCCTCTGCGAACCTTCTCGCATCTGACATATTCCGTTATCGTCATCTTCTCAGATGAACTGAACAGATGTGACAGATAATCCGCATTCACCCCCATCTCCGACGCTATATCCGTAATCTGTATCGTATCATGGAGATGATTGAAGATATAATCCTTGACCTGTGCAATCAACGGATTCTCTCTGACTATCCGCTCCTTTCCCCTTCGTGCATTCTTCGATTCCACCAGCCTGGCATAGGTATACTGGGCCTCCCGTTTGAAAACCTCCACCTCCGGAACACTGCCTATCTCCTCCACCTGCTGGATCAGGCTGTCTGCCAACGAAAACGACTGTTCCACACCCACCCCGCCGCGGATTGCCGCCCTGGACGCCAGTGTTATATTCCCTACCGCAACATTCTTATGCGAACGCAGCGGATCCTTCGCAAGCCTTCCAATCTCACCCTCATAGACCTCCGAAATACTCTGGGCAAGCGCCTGCACATCTCCCTTCTCTATGCTCTCAAGCTCCCTTAATTCCTGCTCATACGGATTGTGCAGCCCCGGACTCTCCAGACGATCGAAGATATCCTGCGTAATCTGCTCCGGCATATTCACCGCAGATGCATAATGCTCCTTATTCCTCTCCCACAACTCTGCCGCGCTTATCTCTTCACCGGTCAAATGGGCGTGTGTCAACAGTACGCCGGATATAAATATATCCAGCGGACAGACGGAGGGTATATATTTCTGACTCTCCGCCAGCCCATACCGTTCGCGATACCGCATCATCTCCGCCCTGTCAAGCGGACCGTCCGCCACAGGTCCGGCAATCAGTGTCTGCCTCTCTGACATTCCCTTGGAGAAAACGGCGTATACCGCGGCGCCCTCAATCAGGATAACCGGATATCCCAAATCCTCATCAGTCTTCCGGCCGGACGCCGAAGGGCTTCGCAATAATTCATTATATCGTTGGAAGAACTCTGTCTCTATCCTCCGGGTTCCCAGCCGGGTAACCAGCTTGAGATCCTCATCATATATATGAAAGGATGTACGGAGCAGCTTCATCATCTGCTCCAGGAAAAACGTTCGGAACATCTATATCACTCCTGCTATTCCCTTAGAACTGTCTGCGGCAGACCGTCCCAAAACTGCTTTCCACAGTCTGCCGGACTGAATTAACCATACATTCTGCCAGACTGCTTTCCCGACAGCACAGGGACAAAAGCCTCAGCGCAGACGGCGCCTTACTGTCTTGGGCAGCTCACAATCCTGACGTCATACTTCTTAAGCCGCTCACCCGGCTCCATCACTCTGCCCGTCAGTATATCTGCCTTCCCGGCAAATCCCCCCGGAAGCGCAAGCTCCTGATCCTTAAAGTTCATGATAAAGTAGAACTCCTCCGTCTCTGTCACTCTTTTTGTCACTTCCAGCTCCGTCTCCTCTGCAATCACCGGACGAATCCCGGCCACAGCACAGACCTCATCCAGAACCTTCCCAAGGCCCTTCTCATCTGGTACAGTTCCTACATAATATGTATGCCCCTTACCAAATGCATTCTTCGTGACCGCCGGTGTTCCCGCGTAGAAATCATCTCCATACTGTGCAATCTCCTCCGCTCCTTCCAGATGGATAATATCGCACAGCATCCGGCACTGCCGCCTTGTCCCGTCCCCAAAGACAAGTTCATTGCTCTGCCCGGGCGCCAGCACGTCGATCTCTTCCGCCCAGATCCCCGCAAGCTTACGGAGGGGTCCCGGATAACCGCCCAGATGCACGTTGTCCGACTGATCCACGATACCGCTCATGAATCCCGTCACAAAGGTCCCGCCGTCGGCTACATATCTCTCAATGGCTTCTGCCATGCCTTCCTTCACCATATACAATACCGGCGCGACAACCAGATCGTATCTGCCCAGATCCGCATCCACAGGAATCATATCCACCGAAATATTCCTGTCATAGAAGTACTCATAATAACGCCGGATCTGATCCACATACTTAAGATCCTTATTAGGTCCGCTTGTGTACTCCAGCGCCCAGTAATTATCCCAGTCAAACAGAATCCCGACCTTCGATTCATTTTCCGCGCCGATTATAGACGCGCCAACCCGCCCAAGCTCGGCGCCCAGTTCCGATACCTCCCGGAACACTCTCGTCTGCCCGGTGCCTGCATGTTCAATCACCGCGCCGTGGAACTTCTCACAGCCGCCCACCGACCTTCGAAGCTGGAAGAACTGTATCGTATCCGCCCCATGGGCAACAGTCTGATAACTCTGTGCCCGCATCTGCCCAGGCTTCTTAAGCGAATTATAAGGCTGCCAGTTCTGCTGGCTGGGCGTCTGCTCCATCAGCATGAACGGCGCATCCTTAAGTCCCCGCATCAGGTCATGGCGCATCGCCGTCGTACTCCACGGCGTATCATAGCTGGGATAATTATCCCAGGAGACGATATCCATCTCCTTCGCCCATTTGAAATAATCCAGCCCCTTATATGTCCCCATCAGATTCGTGGTAATGACGGTATCCTTGTCGTACCGCCGGATTGCGTCCCGCTCCATCTTGAAGTTATTCAGGATGCTGTCGGAATTGAATCTCCTGTAATCAATGGAAATCCCTGCAAATGCAGTCCCGTCCTCTTCTGGTCCGCCGAATCCAAGCCCTTCCCCAAGCACATTGGGCAGCACAACCTCGTCCCAGTCATAGATGGTATGTCCCCAGAACGCCAGATTCCACGCCTTATTCAGCGCCTCTATGGTCTTATATTTCTTCTTAAGCCAGACGCGGAACGCCTTCTCGCAATTCTCACAGTAACACTCCCCGCCGTACTCATTATTCACATGCCAGCACACCACATTCTCATTCTTCCCGTAACGCTCGGCTAACCGTGACGCCAGTTCTCTTGCGAAATGCTGATAGACAGGGCTGTTGGGACACGCGTTGTGGCGTTGTCCGAACTTATGGCGCCGCCCTTCATAGTCTGTCCTTGCCACCTCCGGATACCGCTTCACCATCCACGCCGGAAGCGCCGCCGTGGAGGTCGCCAGTACGATCTGCTTCCCTTCCTTCGTCAGCATCTCCACGATATCGTCAAGCTCACTGAAGTCATAGACCTCCTCTGACGGCTGGAGCTTCGCCCAGGAAAATACATTGACGGTGGCGCTGTTGATGCCTGCCTTGTCAAATAACTCCATGTCCTGCTGCCAAATCGTTCTTGGCCATTGCTCCGGGTTATAGTCGCCGCCGTATAACATCTGGTTGAATTTCGCTTTCATCTTCTTATCTGTCCCCTTCCTTACTTCCTTGCTTCATTGCTTCTGCTGCCTGTCCTTCCGGCAGATTTGTCCTCCTGGTGTATTGTCTGCTACACCAGCCTCTCCGGCGCCGGCAGAATAGTCCTTGGTTATATTTTGTTTATTATAATATATTATCTCCTCCAGAAGTATAAAAAGGTGAAAGTAAAAATATAAGTTTCTGAAACATAAAAGTTCCCTACTCCTTCACATACTTTTCTATGACACACTCATGCCAAATCCTCCATTACCCTTTCCCAGCCACCGGCTCTGACTGCGCGTTACAATTCGTTCTCCCAGTGGCTTTTCAGGCCTTCCAAACTGCACTCCCCGCTGAATAGTATTTAAGATTGTTGATGACATTTTATAATACAGGAAAGGATGCTTATACTATTAAAAACAGGCTGCCCTCCCGGTTCCTCCGCCGGAGCACAGCCTGCCGCCCTTATTTCCCTTGCATCCGCTTAATCACCTTAAGCCTCGTGAATTCTTCCCGTTCCTTCTCCTCCAGCGCATTGTTGATCGTATACACCAGATTACTGTACATCGGAATCGTAATATTCTTAAGCGCGTTCGCCCGCTTCTGCGTCTTCTTGATATTCGCCGCAAGCCGGTACGCCGCATTCTCAACCTCCGCCAGCTTAATCGTCAGATTCTTAACCTGCCGGAACGCCTCCCTGGCGATATCAATGGACTCCTTCGTCGTACCAAAGGAATACGTCAGATCATTCTGCTTGTCGTCATACTTGATATGCGGAATCTCCGTGCCCATGATACTCCTGGTCTGGATACGGATGGATTCCTCGATGGGAACCGTAAATGCAAGCTCCTGCACCTTACTGATTCCCTGCTCAATATTCGCGCGCTGAAGACACACATACGCCTTCGTGAAGGTCGTATCAATCTCTTCCTGTATATTCTTCGCCTCGTCGATCAGCTCCATCAATTCCTTCAGAAGGATATTCCGCTTCTTATCCATCAGGTCATATCCCTGATGCGCAAGCGCAAGAGAATTCTTGGCAAGCATCAGATTTCCCTTGGTAGGAAATTCTCTCGGATCCATATACAGACCTCCTCATCTATCCTGATTCCCCATCTGTATGGAGTACCAGAACGTGTTTAAAACATCATTTCCACTACCGGATATTATATCTGCAGCGTACCCTCTTCCTTCGGATAGTACTTATCGATCAGCTTCGTATCAATCCTGTCAAGCTCTTCCTTGGGCAGATACCCAAGCAGATGCCACCCCAGATCCAGCGTATCCTGAATCGTCCGGTTCTCCGTCGGCCCCTGCCCGATATAATGCTTCTCGAATTCTTCCCCGAACTTCAGATACTTCTTGTCAAGCGGCGACAACTCATCCTCACCGATAACAGACGCTAAGTTCCTCGCCTCTCCCACCTTCGCATAGGCAGAGAACAACTGATTGGCAAGCCCCTGATGGTCTTCTCTCGTGTAGCCCTCTCCGATACCGTCCTTCATCAGACGCGACAGCGACGGCAGGATACTGATCGGCGGATAGACCGCCTGCCCGTGCAGGTTCCTATCCAGCACCACCTGGCCCTCGGTAATATATCCCGTCAGGTCAGGAACCGGATGGGTAATATCATCGTTCGGCATAGTCAGGATCGGAAGCTGCGTCACCGACCCGTTGGAGCCCACGACGATTCCCGCACGCTCATAGATGGTCGCCAGTTCACTGTAAAGATATCCCGGATAGCCCTTTCTGGACGGAATCTCTCCCTTGGAGGAAGACACCTCACGCATGGCCTCTGCAAATGAAGTCATATCCGTCAGGATAACCAGTATATGCATATTGCACTCAAATGCAAGATACTCCGCCACCGTAAGCGCAACCTTCGGCGTGATCAGACGCTCCACCACCGGATCATTTGCCAGATTCAGGAACATACACACATGGTCGGACACGCCGCTTTCCTCGAAGGTCTTGCGGAAGAACTCCGCCACATCATGCTTGACGCCCATCGCGCCGAACACAACCGCAAAATTCTCATTCGCCCCGTCGCCTAAGGACGCCTGCTTTACAATCTGCGCCGCAAGCTGATCGTGAGGAAGACCATTTCCCGAGAAGATCGGAAGCTTCTGCCCGCGGATCAGTGTTGTCAGACCGTCAATCGCCGAGATACCCGTGCGGATATAGTTCCTGGGATACTCTCTTCGCACCGGATTCAGCGGGAGGCCGTTCACGTCCCGCTTCTCTGCTCCCACGATCCTTCCCAGACCGTCGATGGGTACGCCCACACCGTTGAAGGTACGTCCCAGCACCTCCGGGGATACCGCCACCTCCATGGGATGGCCGGTCAGCTTCGTATGGGTATTGCGAAGAGACATATTCTCCGTCCCCTCGAATACCTGTATGATTGCCTTATCTTCATATAATTCGATAATACGCCCCATCTTCTTCGTATTACCGTCTACCACAAACTCTACGATCTCATCAAAGAACGCACCCTGAAGTCCTTCCAGCACTACCAGAGGTCCGTTGATATTACTGAGTCCCAGATATTCTATTGCCATGTACGGTTCCCTCCTTACGCGTTCTTTGCGATCACGCTGTTATAAAAATCATCAATATCTTTCTTATACAGATCCAGCATCTGCAGATTGTCATTTGCCACATCATACTTGATCGCGATGACCTTCTCGAAGATTCCCTCCGCTTTCAGGACAGACATGGGCTGCCCCATCGCCACCAGATGTCTTGCGGTTCTGTACAGATGCAGGATCACATCCATCATCTTAAACTGCTTCTCCATAGAGACGCAGGTATCATCCTTGTGAAATGCATTCTGCTGCAGGAAGCCCAGACGGATCACCTTCGCGATCTCTAAGACCAGCTTCTGGTCGTCCGGCAGTACGTCCCCTCCGATCAGCTTCACGATCTCCATCAGGCTGCTCTCCTGGTTCAGGATCGCCATCATCCGGTTCCTGTAGTCCACGAACTTCGGCGATACATGGTCTGCATACCATCCGCTTAAGTCGTTCAGGTACTCGCTGTAGCTTGAGAGCCAGTGGATCGCAGGGAAATGTCTGGAATACGCCAGCGACTTATCCAGTCCCCAGAAGCAGCGCACGAACCGCTTGGTATTCTGCGTCACCGGCTCGGAGAAATCTCCTCCCTGCGGGGATACCGCGCCGATAATTGACACGGAGCCGCTCTCGCCGTTTAACGTCTGCATCATGCCCGCCCTCTCATAGAAGGCTGACAGCCTGGACGCAAGATAAGCCGGGAAACCTTCCTCCGCCGGCATCTCTTCCAGACGGCCGGACAGCTCACGCAAGGCCTCCGCCCACCGGGACGTAGAATCCGCCATGATCGCCACGTCGTACCCCATATCCCGGTAATACTCCGCCAGCGTAAGCCCCGTATAGATCGAAGCCTCACGGGCGGCAACCGGCATGTTCGAGGTATTCGCAATCAGCGTCGTCCGATCCATCAGAGGATTGCCGGACTTCGGGTCCACCAGCTCCGAGAATTCCTCCAGAACCTGCGTCATCTCGTTTCCACGCTCACCGCAGCCGATATATATGATAATATCCGCATCCGCCCACTTGGCGATCTGATGCTGCGTCATGGTCTTTCCTGTTCCGAAACCTCCGGGAATCGCCGCGGTTCCGCCCTTCGCGATGGGGAACATAGTATCGAGGATACGCTGTCCCGTCACAAGCGGCACGCTTGCCGGGAACCGCTGTGCCACTGGTCTCGGCACACGGATCGGCCACCGCTGCGTCATGGTAAGCTCCCTTCTGCTGCCGTCCGGCGTCTCCAAAGTCACCAGTACGTCCGAGATGGTATATTCCCCGTCCAAAACCACAGATACGACCGTACCTTCCACGTCCGGCGGCACCATACATTTGTGAAGAATCGCCTGGGTCTCCTGTACCTCGGCAATCACCGTCCCGCCGTGGACCGGTTCGCCCTCGGCCACCGTGATATGCGTCTCCCACAGCTTCTCCATATCCAGAGAGTCCACGCTGACGCCTCTGGTGATAAATGCGCCGCCGTTATCGGCAATCCGCTCCAGCGGACGCTCGATTCCGTCAAATATATTATTCAGGATTCCCGGCGCCAGGGTCACGGACACTGCCCCTCCCGTAGACTCTACGGTCTCACCGGGACGAAGCCCCGACGTCTCCTCATATACCTGGATGGTGGTCAGGTCTTTATCCAGGGAAATCACTTCGCCGACCAGCTTCTCTTCTCCGACATACACCATCTCCGACATCTTGAATTCGGTCTTGCCCTTGATATAGATTACGGGTCCGTTGATTCCGTAGATCTTACCAGTCGTTACATTATCCAACCTGTACACCTCCCTTGAATACGAACTTTCTGTATTCACTCTCGATCGCGCCCTTGAAGGCATGGTCGATCAGCACATTCTTGTCATGGATGACCGCGCGCACGCCGCCCACGAAATCCTCCTTGCTCACCGTCAGCGTCATGCCTGTATGCTCCTCCAGATACTCCTTCTTATCCGCATCCGTCGGATTGATATAGATCGTCATGGACGCGCCGTCGGCGAATCTCGCCGCTTTCTCAATATAGGCAATCAATAGGCGCGGATATTCATCCGTCTTCATATATTCCTGCACCACTTCATTGACTTCTTCAAACAGCTTCTTCTTTAATTCCTTCTGCGTCTTGCTTAATTCCCGCTTCAGCTCCAGCTGCGCCTTGGACATCGCCATATTGAGCTGCTGCTGCGCGCCGACACGCTCCGCCTTCACCCGGGTCTCCGACTGGCGCAGGATCTCCGCCCTGTGCTGCTCGAATACGCCAAGCAGTGCGTCCTCATGCTGTTTCATGATTGCATTGCCTTCTGCCCTGGCTTCCTCCATCGCCGCGGCCTGCAGATGTGATATCTTCTCTTCTATTGTCAAGTATGTCACCTCTTTCATATCTGATTACAATTCATACCCCGGCAGATGCAAATCGTAATAGTATTTAAAGTTTCAGGCCAATCGCCTCATTTACATAAGATGTGATAAAGTCCTTCTTACGTCCGGTTCCGTGTCTGTCAGGAATCTCGATAAGCAGCGGCATGGTACGCCCAAGCTTGATCTCGTCAATCAGGTCCGGGAACTCTCTGCCGAACTTTTCCGTCAGCAGGATCACCCCCACCGCCTTATCATTCATTGCGCTTTCGATCGCCGCTCTCAGCTCGTCTCTTTCGTGGACCACGATGCCGTCTACTCCCGCAAGCCGCATTCCTGTCAGTGTATCGACATTATCACTGATCAGATACATCTTCATCTTACAATTTACCCAGGATCATGAAGGAGATGATCAGTCCGTACAGACACACACCTTCCGCAAG
>CAMSTW010000036.1 GCA_947063855.1 uncultured Dorea sp. | reverse complement strand
AGCTGATACAGGATATCCAAAGACCGTATTTCCTTGCGGGAGGGCTTTCGCCTGACAACGTGGGGGAGGCGGTAAGGTATCTGCACCCCTATGCCCTTGATGTAAGCTCCGGTATCGAGACCGGTGGAAGAAAAGATAAAATAAAAATGGCGGCGTTTGCGGCCGCTGTCAGAAAGGAAGGGAAGCTATGACAAATCCAAACGGACGCTTTGGCGTCCACGGCGGGCAGTATATTCCCGAAACACTGATGAACGCAGTGATTGAACTGGAAGAAGCGTATAACCACTATAAAAATGACGCCGGGTTCAACAAGGAACTCACGGAATTATTCAACGAGTATGCCGGAAGGCCCTCCAGGCTTTACTATGCCGGGAAGATGACAGAAGACTTGAAAGGTGCAAAGATTTATCTAAAGAGAGAGGACCTCAATCACACAGGTTCGCATAAGATCAACAATGTGCTGGGGCAGGCGCTGCTCGCGAAAAAGATGGGGAAGACCCGCCTGATTGCCGAGACGGGAGCCGGCCAGCATGGTGTGGCAACCGCGACTGCCGCCGCTCTGATGGGGATGGAATGTGTGGTTTTCATGGGGGAGGAAGATACCGTCCGCCAGGCGCTCAATGTGTACCGTATGCGGCTCCTTGGCGCCCGGGTGGTTCCGGTGAAGACCGGTACGGCAACTCTCAAGGACGCGGTATCCGAGGCCATGCGCGAGTGGACGTCCCGGATTGGCGACACCCATTACTGCCTTGGCTCGGTGATGGGACCGCATCCCTTCCCGACGATTGTCCGCGATTTCCAGGCGGTGATTTCCAGGGAGATCAAGGAGCAGCTTAAGGAGAAGGAAGGGAGGCTGCCCGATGCCGTTCTCGCCTGCGTCGGAGGCGGCTCCAATGCCATGGGGAGTTTCTATCATTTCATTGAGGAAAAGAATGTCAGACTGATCGGCTGTGAAGCGGCGGGCAGAGGCATAGAGACATTTGAGACGGCGGCTACCATTGCCACCGGAAGGCTTGGGATCTTCCATGGGATGAAGTCCTATTTCTGTCAGGATAAATACGGGCAGATTGCGCCGGTTTATTCCATCTCTGCAGGGCTTGATTATCCCGGCATCGGGCCGGAACATGCCCATCTGCACGACATTGGGAGGGCCGAGTATGTTCCTGTGACCGATGAGGAAGCGGTAGACGCCTTCGAGTATCTTTCAAGAACGGAAGGGATTATTCCGGCTATCGAATCGGCCCATGCCATCGCCCATGCGATGAAGCTTGCGCCGGCGATGGGAAGAGACAAGATTCTTGTCATTACCATATCCGGCAGAGGCGACAAGGATTGTGCCGCAATCGCACGCTACAGAGGGGAGGATATCCATGAGTAATATCAGAAAAGCATTTGAAAACGGGAAAGCATTTATTCCATTTATCACCTGCGGCGACCCGGATCTTGGGACTACGGCCGCCGTTGTCCGGGCAGCCGCAGAAAACGGGGCGGATCTTATCGAGCTTGGGATTCCTTTCTCCGATCCCACCGCAGAGGGCCCGGTCATCCAGGGGGCTAATCTCCGGGCGCTTACCGGGGGCGTGACGACTGATAAGATCTTCGGTCTGGTCCGTGAACTCCGCCGGGATGTGAAGATTCCGATGGTATTTATGACGTATGCGAACGTAATTTTTTCTTATGGCGCGGAGGCGTTCCTGTCCGCCTGTAAGGAGGTTCAGATTGACGGACTGATCCTGCCGGACCTGCCCTTTGAAGAAAAAGAGGAGTTCCTGCCGTTCTGCCGTAAGTACGGCGTGGATCTGATCTCGCTGATCGCGCCTACGTCCCAAAACCGTATCGCGATGATCGCGAAAGAAGCACAAGGGTTTCTCTATATCGTGTCCAGTCTTGGCGTGACCGGAACAAGGAGCGAGATCAAGACCGACCTTGCCTCCATTATTAAGGTGGTACGGGAGAACACGGATGTGCCGTGCGCCGTCGGCTTTGGCATCTCCACGCCGGAGCAGGCGAAGAAAATGGCGGCTCTTTCCGACGGCGCTATCGTAGGATCCGCAATCATCAAATTGCTGGAAAAGTATGGGGAAGAAGCGCCGGAACATGTGGGTGAATATGTAAAGGCTATGAAAACGGCAATGGTGAATCGTATGAATACAGATATTCTATATATTCTGCCGCCATATCCATCCGCGGGGAATTCTTGATTACGCCAAGATATACGTCGTCTTCAAAGCCCGCCTCTTTGAAAAGCCCTTGTTTTGATACAAGAAGTCCCATAGGGAATTCATCTGTCACGGCCTGATAAGACAGTGAACTGTCAAGCATCAGATCTTTGGCATTGTCTTCCAGTATGACCGTGTTTGTTACAAGACAAGGGTTCCATTCTGCTAAAGCTTCGGGGGCTGTATCCCGAAGCAATTCTTCTATATTATAAAGATACCCGCTTTGTGAAAATGCGTCGAATGCTTCTTTGTTCATGAGTACGACATCCAGCTGTTCATCGTCAATGGAAGCGACTGTTTTTATGCGGGAAGCATAAGTGTACTCATGGTTGGGGTCATCTGGATTGTCCGTGAGATATAAGCCGGTATATAATTTCAGTTCTGCTTTAGAAGAATCCGCATCCAGGAAATCCAGGAAACCCAGAGCTAATTCATCGGCAAGCTGTTCGCTTGCTGCAACATTTACAAGACTGGTATAAAGCAGGGTTTCCTTCCTGGAAAAATGGCCGTACACTATATAGCCGGCAATATATAAGAAGATCAGGCAGATTACAATGGGCAGCTTATAATAATCCCAGATATACTGTATTCTTTGTTTTCCATGAAGGTGGTTTGGGCATGTATTCATATCTTCTCCTTGTTATCCGATTTAATCTTGTAAGTAATAGGTAAGCGCCGCCGGAACCTGGCAATGCAGTGGGGCAAATGATGTTACTGCAGTTCGGGTGCGGTGTCTGCGTGATCCTCGGTCTTCTCCTGGCAGAGCGCCAGGACATTGGACAGCAGATAGGAGCAGAGCAGCGCGCATAAGCCTTCCCCGAAGATGACAGCCGGGGTAAAGAAGCGGACGATCACCAGCAGCATCACGAAGTAAATGACGGCCATCAATATGGTGCAGAACAGGAAACGGACGCCGATAAACAGCGCGTTTTTGAACATTGCGCCAATCGTATTGTCGAATCTTGCAAGGAGCGGGAATATATACATCAGGACAATGGCATAGGCGATCGCCGCTACGCAGAAGACCGCGGTGCAGAGTGTCCAGAATACATTTTCAAACCGCATATGATACAGTACATAACCGTCGACGCCCAGGATGACGCCAAGAGACAAAAGGATCAGCCATATCTTCGTCGCTTCTTTAAGATTTGCTCTAAAAGAATGGAAGAATGCTTTGGTGATATTGCCTTCCTCGTTTCTGGATAGCTTCAGCGTAACATAGAACAGTGCGGCGGTGGATGCGCCGGCCGTTACGACGGGGATACAGCAGATGAACCACAGGATATTCAGATAAACACTGTAAACGATTTTGTTCATGAATTGAAGGACCGGACCGTCCAGGTTAAATAGATTACTCATAATAAATCTCCTTTCTGCCGCCAGGCCGGCGGCGCGAATGTCATGTTTCCGTTAGCTGTACTAATCATCCCCGGCAGATTCCCGGTAGATCAGATCTGTCTCCGTGTGCATAGTGCGGTAATTCAAGGACGGCTCGTTGATCCGGGACATCAATAGATTCACCGCAGAGAATCCCATAATCTGGCTGTGTATGTGGATGGTGGTAAGAGAAGGCGTAACAATCTTCGACTCAGGCGAGTCGTCAAAACCACACAGCCATACATCATCCGGAACAGAATAGCCGGATCTCTTCAACACCTGGAGAGCATCCAGGGCGACAAAATCATTGGCGCATATGAATACTTCGGGCAGATGAGAGATTTTCTGAAAGCTTTCTGTCAGATATTCCTGATAATCTTCCGAAGACGGATTGCGTACGCCTTCTTTGTTCCCTGTGATACAGTATTCATCCGGGCAGGGAAGCCCCGTCAGATACATGGCGTTCCGATAGGCCATATACCGTTCAAAAAAGGACTGGCAATGCATATGCTCCCCGATGAACCCGATCTTCGTCTTCCCGCGCCGGGCCATCTCCTTTACAAATAAGCAGATACCGGACTGATTATCCATACACAGCAGATCTGCTTCCAACGGTTTCTTTAGGCAGGTCACCGGCGCGTCCACGAATAAGATGGGCAGTCCCAGGCTGCAGAGCATCTGATCATATTCATAATCAAACATCTCGATACAGATAATACCGGCAGTCCGCTCTTGAAAGAAGGAAGCGGGAAGCTTCCGATCGTCCTGTTCTTCGGTAAGTATCCTGTGCATGGTAAGGCTGTAGCCCAATCCGGCAAGTTCCTTCTGGAACTTATCCAGCATGACGGTTGCAAAATGGTTCCCTCCCACGAAATTGGTAAGAAATACTGCGATTTCTGTTTTCTCTTTCGGTGAGGGAATGGAAAGGACGGAACTTCCTGGTTTGGCAACAGTCACATAAGAAAACTGTTTGTAACCCATCTCCATGGCTTTCTTCAATACTTTATCCCTGGTGGTGTCGGCGAGGATGCCGGTGTTGTTGATCGCCTTTGAGACGGTGTTGCGGGAGATGCCAAGCTCGTCGGCAATATCCTGGATTGTAACTCTGGTACTCATAAACTCCTCCTGTTCATTAATCTTTTTGAATCTGTACTTGTGTCTGGACATCTTCTATATATATCTGAGTGATTTGCACATCCAATAGCATTCAATATAATTTGTCTGAAAAGTCATAACTGTATTTTTATATATTATAATGCACAATTCAAAATGTGTCAAATGTAAAAATGTAAAATCTTTAAGAATATTTTTTGCATCAGAATGCAATGTGAATTTGTATGGTTTGTATATCAAAATTAAAATGTAAAAATATAAGTATGCAAATAGCAAAAAAGATATTGACTAAATGTAAAATAAGTGATATAAATATATTATACAAATCTCAAGCGAATGTAAAATTATAATTTTACAAATGCACAATGAAAGGAAAGGAGATTCAAAAAAGTTATGAGAGATAACACGTGCAGAAGATGGAGGGATTTGAAAGAAAGGAGGAAGTTATGACAACTAATTCAAAAACTGTTTCAAATGGAAGACAGGGAAGCAAGGACACGGGATTTCACAACGCGGTCGTTTATATCAAACAGCACTGGCAGCTCTACCTGATCTTCATGATGCCGGCGTTTCTGTTGACAATTATCTTTAAGTATGCGCCTATGAGCGGCATCCTGATCGCGTTCCAGGATTACAATCCATTCAGAGGCGTGTCAGGCAGCGAATGGGTGGGGCTTAAGCATTTTACGAGATTCCTGCATTCCCCTGATTTTATGAGTTACTTGGTGAATACCCTGAAGCTAAGTGTGTACGGTCTTTTATGGGGGTTCCCGATTCCGATCCTGCTGGCTCTTTTGCTGAACCGGATACAGAGCGCAGGTATTAAGAAGAAGATACAGTTGGTACTCTACCTGCCGAACTTTATCTCTGTTATCGTACTCTGTGGTCTTGTCAGAATCTTATTGTCTGTTACAGGACCGGTGAATCTTCTGCTGGGAACAGGTATTAACTTCATGACCATACCGGAAGCATTCCGTCCCATCTACATCATCAGCGGTATCTGGCAGGGAGCCGGCTGGGCGTCTATCATGTATACGGCATCCCTCTCCAACGCAAGTCAGGAGCTTCGTGAAGCGGCAGTCATGGACGGGGCTAACATTCTGCAGCAGATTCGGGCGGTGGAATGGCCGGCGATCAAAGATATGGTTGTCATCCAGTTTATCCTGCAGGCAGGAAATATCATGAGTATCGGATTTGAAAAGGCCTATGCCCTGCAGACGGACTTAAACCTGTCATCTTCAGAGATCATTGCAACTTATGTATACCGGAAAGGTCTGATTGACGGTGATTACAGTTTCTCAACAGCGGTGGGCCTGTTTAACACGGTCATTAACGTCATTCTGCTGCTTGTGG
This sequence comes from uncultured Dorea sp., assembly GCA_947063855.1. GTDB lineage: Bacteria > Bacillota > Clostridia > Lachnospirales > Lachnospiraceae > Sporofaciens. Next base: position 28,851 of record CAMSTW010000036.1, on the reverse strand, counting down.
TGAATAAGATAGTCGCGAAGATGAACGACGGACAGGGATTATAAGGAGGTTCGAGTGATGAAGACAAAGAGTAAACTTACAAAATATACCGGTCAGGACAAGGTTCTCCTGAGCATCGGTTATGTGTTGCTGGGATTATTTGTAATCGCTATCATTGTGCCGATCATCTATATTATCATAGCGTCCTTCATGGACCCGATCACACTGCAGAATAAAGGTGTCACCTTTGATTTCAGTAAATGGACCACAACCGCCTATGAGCGTGTTATGACCAACGGACAGATCTGGGTCGGCTTCAAGAACGCGATCGTCTACTCCGTAGTGTTTACGGTGGTTTCTGTAGTTGTTACGCTTTTGGCCGCATATCCCCTGTCAAGGGCAGATTTCAGAGGGAAGGGCTTCTTTAATATTATTTTCATGATTACAATGTTCTTTGGCGGCGGTCTGATCCCTACATATTTGATCGTAAGTAATCTGGGACTCGTTGATAGTATGTGGGCAGTCATCCTCCCAGGAGCCTTTAGTGTCTGGAATATGACCATTGCGAGAACCTATTACAGGGGCATTCCACAGGAGCTTCGTGAGGCGGCGGACGTGGACGGAGCAAGTGAGCTGACCTTCTTCTTCAAGATCCTGCTTCCGGTGTGTACGCCTGTGATTGCGGTACTCACGCTGTGGCAGTTCGTAGGTATGTGGAACAGCTACTTTGACGCGATGATCTATTTAAATGACTCCGCGAAACAGCCGCTGCAGCTTGTGCTGCGTTCTATACTGATTCAGAACCAGCCGGAATCCGGTATGATCGCAGATATGCAGAGTACGGCGGCACGCGCCCAGCTGGCAGAGCTTCTGAAATACGCAACCATCATTATCTCCAGCTTACCGCTTCTGGTCATGTATCCGTTCTTCCAGAAATATTTTGACAGCGGGATCATGGCAGGCGCCGTAAAAGGATAAGCAAGAACGGTTATTACGGAGGCACTGTAAAGGATATGCAGGATTGCCTGCGGTAATGGTTATAGACGGTAGAATTAGAAGGAGGCAGACGATGAGGAATAGATTTAGTAAGAAGCATGGAGATGGATCCGGACACAGATCCGGATGCAGGTATGGGAAACGGATCGCGGCGGTTGCGCTTGTGGGCTGTATGGCAGTTTCCCTTGCGGGCTGCGGGGGGAAGGTAGAGATCAATGACGGAACATTCCGCCCGGTGGACGAATCAGAACTTCAGTTTCCATTAAAAGAGAAGACGACGCTGACGGGCATGATCAGCTATCCGGCGAACACGGAATCTGATCCCAATAAACGGACCATCTTTAAGCGGCTGCAGGAGCAGACCAATGTGGAGATTGAATGGACGGCGATCCAGGGAGACCAGTGGGCAGACAAGATTTCTTTAAACATGTCAGACCCGAATAAGCTGACAGATTTTATCTTTACGGCAGGATTTACGGACAGCAACCTGCTGAAATACGGAGAATTCGGCGCCATCATTCCGCTGGAGGAATATATTGACGCTTATATGCCAAACCTCAAAGCGGTATTTGATAAATATCCGGAATACAGGACCATGAGTACGGATGTAAACGGCCATATCTGGGCTTTGCCGTGGATTGAGCAGCTTGGTTCTGGGAAGACCGCGATCCAGACAGTAGGAAATATGAGCTTTATCAATAAGAAATGGTTGGATTTCCTGGATCTTAAGATGCCGGAGACAGTGGATGAATTCGAGGAGGTGCTGGTCGCATTCCGGGACAATGAGTCAAAGCTCCAGAAAGAGTTTGGGATTGAAGGAAGCATTATTCCCATGTCCTGTATTTTGAATGATGGAGACCAAGATCCCTGTATACTGATCAACGGCTTTGGTGAAGGATACGGGGATGCGGACAGAGGACGGCACATTGCGGTTACGGATGACCAGAAGGTTATCTCCAGCGCGACGCAGGAAGGATTCAAAGACGGACTTCAGTGGCTTCACAAGCTGTATGAAGAGAAACTGATCGACCCGGAAGCATTTACACAGGAATGGTCCACCTATGTGGCAAAAGGAAAATCCGGACGCTACGGCGTATGCTTTAGCTGGGATGTGGGAAATATCGATAACCTGAAAGACTGGGTACCGCTCCCGGCGCTGACGGCAGACACCAGAAACATCACACCCCAGAACGGTTCTTTCACAAGCGGATATGACCGCGGCCGCTGTGTAGTGACATCAGTGGCGCAGAACCCGGCGCTGGTATGCGCATGGCTGGATCAGATGTACGCTCCGATGCAGTCCCCGCAGAACAACTGGGGAACTTACGGGGAAGATGATGACTTCGATATCTTTGAGATGGGCAAGAATGCGGATGGTGAGGATATGTTAAAGCATGCGCCCCTTGGAGATGCATCTCCGGTAGAAGTAAGAGAGGCGGAGGCTGTAGGCGGCCCGCTGGCAGTCCTGGATGAGTATTATGATGTGTATGTGACCTGCCCGGATGATGCGCAGTACCGTCTGGATTGGATTGAGGAATACTATACACCCGATATGCACACCGAGAACGTTTATCCCAATGTCTTCATGAGCCGTGAAGATACAGAGACGCTGTCGAACCTGGAAGCGGATATCTCCAAGACCATTAATACAAAGAAATCAGACTGGATCATGAATGGGTTCACTGATGCGGACTGGGATAAATTCCAGGAAGATCTGGAGGCGTATGGTTTAAGCGATTATCTTAATCTGCTGCAGAAATACCTGGATTCTTACAATGCAGATACACAAGAGTAATAAGAGGATATAGATAGACAGGCTGCCAGATACTTGAAAAGGCCGGATAAAATGTTATACTAAGGGTGAAAGCAGTATTAAGGAAAGTGAAATATGCAGACGGGCTTTCACCCTCTGTTGTCTGCACTTTTCAAATAAAGGTGCGTCTGCGCCGGAAAGGTTGGATATAGATTTATGACAAGTCAGACATTACGTGAAGCGAGAAAATATGAAGAGGCTTCTGAAAAATTAATCAGTAAAGAGGAGCGTCCGGATTTCCACCTGACTCCACGTGCGGGCTGGATGAATGACCCCAACGGCTTTTGCTATTACAAAGGCCAGTACCATTTGTTTTATCAGTATTACCCCTATGAGTCAAAATGGGGTCCTATGCACTGGGGCCATGCGGTCAGCAGCGACCTGCTCCGCTGGGAATATCTTCCTTGCGCCCTTGCGCCGGACGAGGCCTATGACAGGGACGGGTGCTTCTCCGGAAGCGCGGCAATACTTCCGGACGGAAGGCATCTGCTGATGTATACCGGTGTGCTGAAGGAACACCAGGAACGCGATATTTACAGAGAAGTCCAGACCCAGTGCATTGCCGTAGGCGACGGGATTGATTATGAGAAATATGAGCAGAACCCGGTTCTGGATGAGCGGGATATCCCGGAGGGCAGCAGCAGATATGATTTCCGCGATCCCAGGATCTGGAAGAAGGCCGACGGCACATATGCCTGTGTTGTGGGAAACCGTCCGGCCGACGGCAGCGGGCAGATATTGCTGTACACAAGCGAGGATGGATTCCGCTGGAAGTTCAAGAGTGTACTGGTCTCGAACCACGACCGGTACGGGAAGATGTGGGAATGTCCGGATTTCTTTGAACTGGACGGGAAATGGGTGCTGCTTACGAGTCCCCAGGATATGCTCCCGGAAGGGTTTGAATACCACAACGGGAATGGGACGCTCTGCCTGATCGGTGATTATGACGAAGAAGCCGGTACATTCAAGGAGATGTATAATCAGTCGATTGACTATGGGATTGATTTCTACGCGACTCAGACGGTATTAGCGCCGGATGGCCGCCGGATCATGATCGGATGGATGCAGAACTGGGATGCCTGCGGCATCCGTTCTCCGGAAGAACCATGGTTTGGCCAGATGAGCCTTCCAAGGGAATTGTCTCTGAAGAATGGAAGATTGTATCAGAAGCCGGTAAGGGAACTGGATGCAATGCGGTGTAATAAGGTGGAATATACGGACGTGACAGTCTCAGAGTTGATGGAACTGGACAAAGTGAAGGGCAGAAGAGTGGATATGGAGCTTACGGTCCGTCCGGCTGACAAAGAAGATCTGTATCAGAAGTTCGCCGTCCGTTTTGCCCAGAATGACAGATATTGGACTTCACTTAGTTTCCGCCCAAGAGAATCTGTCCTCAAAGTAGACCGGAAGTTCTCCGGTTCCAGAAGAGCCATTATCCATCAGAGGCGCAGCCTGGTGAATCCTGTGGATGGAGAATTGAAGCTTAGGATCATTCTGGACCGCTTCAGTGCGGAAGTCTTTGTGAATGACGGAGAGCAAGTCCTGTCGGCTACGATGTATACCGATCAGGAGGCAGACGGGATCTCATTTTTTGCAGACGGGATTGCGAAGATAGATGTTGTGAAGTATGATCTTGTATAGATAAAAAGAAGGATTTTTGAAGGTGTTAGAAAGCCACAGTTTCGTCGGTAAACTGTGGCTTTTGGAATAGAAAGATTGTACTCTGGAATATAATCATGTATAATGACAATGTCAAATATTCAGATCTGCCGCCTGATACAAACTGGATGTGTGGGCATTTGGAGGTAAATGCATTGATAAAAAGAATATATGTGGATAATTTTAAAGCGTTAAATCAATTTCAGATGAATTTAAATCCGTTTACAGTAATCGTTGGAAACAATATGTCGGGGAAGAGCACGGTATTACAGATCTTGGACTTTATATCTAACCTTGGGAGCGAAGATTTTTCAGTTATTCTGGAGCGGCGGGGATGGAAAGTGGCGGATATAAAGTCACAATTACAGAAGTCACAGAAGATTACAATTAAATGTGAGATAGAATTATCGGCAGAGTCAAGGAATGTCCTGGTTTGTTGGGAAATCCAGTTGTCGGCATATACGCAGAAGAATATCTTGGAATTAGTTAGTGAAGAAGTGACAATAAATAATGGAGGGCATATAGTGCCATTATTAGCATATTCCGTATCAAAAGACAGTGATAATTTTATTCAGGATGGTATTGGTGGACAACTGATGAGATTGCCCAAATTCCAGGCTGACGCTTCACTTATGAAATTAATGGATTTTGCGGATTATCCGGTATTGCGTGCGTTAAAAGAATTCTTACAGAATTCTGATTCGTTTGAACTTTTGTCTCCCGAGAAAATGAGACTTTCCAGCAGGGGAGAAGTGGATTCGATTGGAAGTGCGGGGGAGAAATTGCCTTCCTTTATCAAGTCAATGAATCAGAGGCAGAAAAAGAATTTTGCTGAGAAGATAAGAAGGGTATTAGATGACAGAATTATAAAGGTAGAAGCAAAAACGAAGGGAAAACCAGGATGGACACAGTTGGTTGCAGAAGAAAAATATGAGAGCAAGATTCTGGTAATAGAATCAAAAAACATGAGTGACGGAATGCTGCGATTACTTGCTTTCCTTGCGATTTGCGAGATGGACAAGAAGGGTATTATGCTGTTAGATGAAATAGAGAATGGGATTAACCTGGATTATGCAGAGAAGATTATTAATATTCTGGAAGAAAATTGCCAGAACAAGAAAAATCAAATGATAGTTACCACGCATAGCCCGATTTTTCTGGATTATGTAGAAAAAGACAATATCCGATATATGTACCGGGAACCAGAGACGGGGGTATGCAGATGCAGCGGCTTAACAGATAATATTGAGTTGAATGCGAAGATGGATTATCTGTATCCGGGAGAATTGCTTATGAACATGAGCAATCAGGAAATTATTGACGAGTTGCTTAAAGAGGGGAATATTTTGTGAAACAGTTGAAATTTCTTGTATATGGTGAAGGCCCGGACGATTATGGATGGAAAGACTCAACAGGAGGATGGCGTCCGGGATCAATCATTTATCTATTGAAAAAATGTGCGGAAGAAATGAATGTAGATTTAGAAATAGAATATGTAGAAAAGCGTTTTATTGATGGAAAGGATAAAGTAAAACTTGCTGCAAGACATTTAAGAAAAGTGGAGGGAAAAGGAATTCCAGCGTTAAGATTCTCTATGTACGCAGTAAAAAATGGATATACAGAAGGAATCTTTTATTGTGATACTGATAAGGTGATTAGTGGGAACCAGAAAGAAGAAACGCATTGTAAAAAGTATTTTGAAAAAATATATTCTGATGTTACAAGAGGGCTGCAGTCGGTAGAAGGTACGATCTGGAGAGGACTGCCGATGATTTCGTTGAAAATGATAGAGAATTGGCTTCTTGCTGATAAAGAGTCTTATAGAAAATGTTTTGGAGCAGAGCCGATGAACCCTAAGCTGCCATCAAAGCCAGAACTGATATGGGGAGAGAAAAATAACCCTGCCAGTGACTATCCAAAGAACTACTTAAAAAGAGTATTGGAACAGTATTATCAAAAACCAGATAGAGAGACATATATAGATATTGCTGATGAAATATCAATAGAAACATTAAAAGAAAAATGTCCGATTAGTTTTCGGAGGTTTTATGAGGATTTTGCAGAGTTGTGTAAAGATGATTAATTAATTTGTTCTTGACATATGGTGAAATGTGGAATATACTAATACCAACCTAAATGGTAGGTATTGGAAAAAGAAAGGAGACACCATTATGCCTGATTACAGATTTGAAACTTTACAACTCCATGTAGGCCAGGAGAATCCTGACCCGGCAACCGATGCCCGCGCAGTCCCGATCTATGCGACTACTTCTTATGTATTCAAAGACTCGGCCCATGCGGCGGCTCGTTTTGGCCTTGCCGATGCCGGCAATATCTACGGCAGACTGACAAACTCCACGCAGGATGTGCTGGAACAGCGTGTGGCGGCTCTGGAAGGCGGAGCAGCGGCCCTGGCTCTCGCCTCCGGAGCGGCGGCGATTACATATACGCTGGAAGCCCTTGGGCAGAACGGCGGCCATTTTGTTGCACAGAAGACCATATACGGAGGCAGCTACAACCTGCTGGCGCACACACTTCCGGCGTTCGGAATCACAGCCAGCTTCGTTAATATTCATGATCTTGATGAGGTGGAAGCGGCCATTCAGGATCACACAAGAGCGATTTATATAGAGACGCTTGGCAATCCGAACAGCGATATTCCGGATATTGACGCACTTGCAGAGCTTGCGCATAAGCATGGACTGCCTCTGGTCGTAGACAATACCTTTGGTACGCCTTATCTGATCCGCCCTATTGAGCATGGTGCAGATATCGTCGTACATTCGGCGACGAAGTTTCTTGGAGGCCACGGTACGACCCTTGGAGGGATTATTGTTGATTCGGGCAGATTCGACTGGAGCGCTTCGGGAAGATACCCGGCGATTGCCGAGCCCAATCCAAGCTATCACGGCGTATCCTTTGTGAAGGCGGCGGGACCGGCGGCATTTGTGACCTACATCCGTGCGATTCTGCTCCGTGATACCGGTGCGGCGATTTCTCCCTTTGCGGCATTCCTGCTTCTGCAGGGGATAGAGACCTTATCCCTGCGGCTGGAACGGCATGCGGAGAATACGGCGAAGGTTGTGGAATTCCTTGCGGCGCATCCGCAGGTCGAGAAGGTGAACCATCCGTCCCTTAAGGAACATCCGGATCATGAACTGTATCAGAGATATTTTCCTGCCGGAGGAGGCTCTATCTTTACATTTGAGATCAGAGGCGGCGTGGAGGAAGCCCATAAGTTTATTGACAATCTGAAGATCTTCTCGCTGCTTGCAAATGTTGCCGACGTCAAGAGTCTGGTCATCCATCCGGCAACCACGACTCACAGCCAGCTTACGGAGGAAGAGCTTGCGGATCAGGGGATTAAGCCGAATACGATCCGGCTGTCTGTCGGTACGGAGCATATAGATGATATCATAGCCGATCTGCAGGGCGGCTTCGATGCAGTAAAGTAATAAGGATTCGTTGAATAGGAGGGAATGCTATGTCAAATATATATACATCTGTCGATCAGCTGATCGGCAGAACGCCGCTTCTGGAACTGACTCACATAGAAGAAGCCTATCACCTGAAAGCAAGAATTCTTGCGAAGCTTGAGTACCTGAATCCGGCGGGTTCCGTCAAGGATCGTGTGGCGAAGATGATGATTGAGGAAGCGGAGAGAACAGGGAGATTAGGATCAGGTTCGGTCATTATCGAACCGACCTCCGGCAATACGGGGATTGGCCTTGCCGCCGTTGCAGCCGCGCGGGGGTACAGGATCATCATTGTCATGCCTGAGACGATGTCCGTGGAACGGCGTCAGCTTATGAAAGCCTATGGCGCCGAACTGGTACTGACCGAGGGCGCTAAGGGTATGAAGGGCGCCATTGCCAAAGCGGAGGAACTGGCTTTGGAGATTCCGGGAAGCTTCGTTCCGGGGCAGTTTGTGAATCCCGCCAACCCGAAAGCCCACAGGACGGGCACAGGCCCGGAGATCTATGAGGATACGGACGGGGAAGTGGATATCTTTGTCGCGGGTGCGGGAACCGGCGGAACCATAACCGGTGTCGGCGAGTATCTCAAATCAAAGATTCCTTCTGTCAGAGTTGTTGCGGTAGAACCGGCTTCCTCCGCCGTACTCTCCGGCGGTGAGGCGGGACCTCATAAGATTCAGGGGATTGGCGCAGGATTTGTTCCCGAAGTCCTGAATACGGCAATCTATGATGAGATCATGCCGGTTTCCGATGAAGACGCGTTTGCGGCGGGAAGGCTTGTGGGCAGGAAGGAAGGCGTGCTTGTAGGCATCTCTTCCGGCGCGGCGGTTTTCGCGGCAGTGGAGCTGGCGAAGCGTCCTGAGAATGAGGGGAAGACAATCGTTGTGCTTCTGCCTGATACAGGGGACAGATATCTGTCTACGCCGTTATTTGCAGAGTAGGAAGGAGGCTATTGCCTGTAATTTGCAGGTAATAGTCTTTTAAGTGCTTTTAAAAGCTTTCAAGAGAGGTGATCAGGATGATGATTTCAACGAAAGGCAGATATGCGCTTCGGGTGATGATCGATCTGGCAGAGAATTATGGAAAAGGTTATGTACCCATGAAAGAGGTGGCAAAAAGACAGGGGATTTCTTTGAAATACCTGGAACGCATTCTTCCTGTACTGACGAAGAATAAGATGATTGAAGGACTTCAGGGGAAGGGCGGCGGTTACCGCCTGGCGGATTCGCCCGGCAGCATCCGTGTCGGGGATATCTTGCGACTTACGGAAGGGGATCTTGCGCCGGTGGCGTGCCTTGGCTGTGAGGCGGATATCTGTGAGCGCGCCGAAGGCTGCAGGACGTTACCGATGTGGACGGAGTTCTACAGGCTTACCAATGAGTATTTTGATGGGATTACATTGGCGGCTCTGATGAAGCCGCCGGAAACTGTGGATTTCACCTCCGTTTAGGATGCGAAATTTCTGAAAAAATCATGCTTGACAGCTTCCACCACATACACTATACTAGAACAAAAGAGATGGGTTTTTTGCCAAGTAAAATCTTATGATTCGAAAGGGTTGCTCGTTTCTTTTTTTTATGTCCATGATGTCATATAGATACATTTTTCCGTCTGCATCATGACGTATCAGCATGGAGGCATGGAACACATTATATCGTTCTGCTTTTCCACTATCATCATAAACAGGCAGTGCAAAGCGCGAATTATACCGATACCAGCCATTCGCAGCATTTCTGTTATGCTTTTCGCCGGAATTTTCCCTGAAATGCTTTCCAGCCGCTATTTCCAACATCTCAGGTATCCCCTGTGATGCATTGGCTTTTGCCTTCGCATTTGCCCCTTTCAGCGAATATGTATACCGCGAACCAGTGTATTCATCCGGTAACTCTTTTCCAATATATACAATATCTTTTGTATCGGCAATTTCATAAAATTCACCGACATATGTTTCAAGATAATTCTTCACATCGTCTCAATTTACAGACCTTTTTCCCTTGAATATAATATCATTTATTAGTACAATTTTATTTCCCTTTAAGTCTGCTATTATGTTTACATTCCTATCCAAAATTGTTTTCTCCGTTAAATTTCTATTTTTATCGTCTTTTGTCACTCTTTACCGAATTATAGCAGAAAAAAGCTGACCTATCAATTAAAAAGACATTTGTTTTTGCCGATAGATTGGCGTGGGATTTGTTCCTGAAGTCCTGAATACGGCGGTTTATGATGAGATCATGCCGGTCTCCGATGAAGACGCGTTTGCGGCGGGAAGGCTTGTCGGCAGGAAGGCGTTCTTGTGGGCATCTCTTCCGGCGCGGCGGTTTTCGCAGCAGTGGAGCTGGCGAAGCGCCCTGAGAATGAGGGGAAAACAATCGTTGTGCTTCTGGTTATGTACCCATGAAAGAGGTGGCAAAAAGGCAGGGGATTTCTTCGAAATACCTGGAGTGCATTCTTCCCGTACTGACGAAGACTAAGATGATCGCTGCATACTCAGAATACCGCTTCCTCAGATACAGGAGGATTATTCTGCATTTCAGATTTACTTAGAAACCGTCCGGAAATAAATTGTTTCCGGGCGGTTACTTAAGGTCAGGTATCTCCGGTTTGGAACAATTCTGCTTTCGCCACTCCTGAGGCGACAGGCCGTAGGATTTCTTGAAGACCTGCGAGAAGTAGAGCTGATTGGGGTAACCGCATTGGGCGGCGATTGCTTTAATGGGAAGTTCCGTTAGACAGTCATTGAATTTACTGCCGGTCATGTGATATAGTATTCTGTATAAAAGTGAGAAATATTCGACGACCGGATATGTTAAAGGCTCGCTGACTTTTGATATGGAGCGTGTGATATGGGGAAAAGTATAGGCAAAAAGAAACTGCCGATTGGTATTGAAGCTTTTGATGAGATATGTTCAGAAGGTTTTTACTATGTGGATAAAACTGGTTTGATACGGGATTTTCTTGATGCGTGGGGGAAGGTAAATCTGTTTACCCGGCCGCGGCGTTTTGGTAAATCATTGAATATGAGTATGTTTAAGTCTTTTTTTGAAATAGGCTGTAATAAAAGAATGTTTGATGGGTTGGAAATTGCGAAAGAAACGGAGCTTTGTAATATTTATATGGGAAGGTTTCCTGTAATTTCTATTACCTTGAAAGGGATAAATGGCGCTGATTATCCAACCGCCAGATCGTTGATGTGCTCCGTGATTGGAAATGAGGCATTGAGGTTCTATGATCTGTTTATAAATAGTGACCGGTTAAATGAGATTGAAAAAAAGCAGTATTATCAATTGATAAAAGTGGATACAAATAATGCAGAAAGCTTTATCATGCCAGATTCGGTGCTGATGGGAAGTCTGAAAACACTTTCTGCATTGTTGCAGAAGCATTATGGAGAAAGAGTGGTCGTCCTGATTGATGAATATGATGTACCGCTTGCCAAGGCAAATGAGCGAAATTACTATGAAAATATGATAATTTTAATGCGAAATATGCTTGAACAGGTATTAAAAACAAATGATAGTCTGTATTTTGCAATTTTAACCGGATGTTTGCGGGTTTCAAAAGAGAGTATTTTTACTGGATTGAATAATACGAATATATTCTCTATCATTGATGAAGACTGCGATTCGTATTTTGGATTTACGGACTACGAAGTGCGGGAATTGTTGGAGTATTATGAGCTGAGCGATAAATACGATGTCATGAAAGCCTGGTATAACGGATATCGTTTTGGAGATTCAGATGTGTATTGTCCATGGGATGTAGTCAGTTACATTAATAAGCTTAGAAAAAAAAGAAGCCTGCCTCCGCAAGACTACTGGTCAAATACCAGTGGGAACGATATTGTAAGATATTTTATTGAAAAGGTGGATAAAGGATTAGCTAAAAGCGAGATTGAAGCGCTTGTTGCCGGCGAAATTATAACAAAGGATATCCACATGGAGCTGACTTATGACCATATTTATGATTCGATTGATAATATCTGGAGTGTTCTCTTTACTACCGGATATCTGACGCAGAGAGGGAATCCGGATGGGAAATGTTTTCAATTGGCAATACCGAATATGGAGATTAGAAATATTTTTACAGAGCAGATTATGACGATGTTCAAAGAAGCTGCCAAAAGGGACGGTGAAAAATTACAAGAATTTTGTGATGCTTTAGAGGCTGGAAAGGCTTTGGAGGTGGAGCGTTTATTCAATGAATACTTGAAACGAACGATTAGTATTCGAGATACTTTTGTAAGAAAGCCAACTAAGGAGAACTTCTATCATGGTATTATGCTTGGAATTTTGGGATTCAAGACTGATTGGTATGTAAAATCGAACAGAGAGGCCGGAAATGGTTTTGGGGATATCATTATCGAAATTGAGGATAAAGGTATAGGAATGGTTATTGAGCTCAAATATGCCGAAGATGAAAAGCTGTCTGCCGAATGTGAAAATGCAATGAAACAAATCGAAGATATGGGTTATGCTGCAGAATTAAAAGATGCCGGATATTATAAAATTTTAAAGTATGGGATTGCCTGTTATAAGAAAAAGTGTAAAGTAGTATCTGAAGAGGAATAGATATATGCACAATATTGAGATTGAAACGGAGCGCCTGCTGCTTCGGCCAATGACGGTAGAAGATGCAGAAGATGTTTTCAGTCTAAGGGAGGATCCGTATGGATATATCAACACTTTGCAATGAGATAAATCTTCAGCCGGAGATTAGAGAGAGGGTGCTTGAGTTCGGACGAACATTTGACTTTAAGGCGGTGGAGCAGCAGCTGAAAGATTTTCTTGTATATAAAAGTATGAAAACTGTACATTCAGAATTACAGTCAATTCTGGGGGAGGATAAAGACCATATTAAGATACTTGCCTGTATGCTGAAAGCGTCGGCAGACGCCTGGGGGATCTATGAGCAGAAAGGGATCGGCGCGGAGATTTATCTTGATACGATGAAGTGTTACACGCGTTTTATTGACGAGACTTACAGGATGACGGGGCGGCTTTACTTTGACAGATATTGGTGGACGGCGCGCCAGGCGGGCGGTCATCTCTTCCGGATCGGTGCGCTGGAATATGAAGCCGCGGATATGGGAGATGAGAGAATGATCAAAATTCACATTCCTTCAGATGCTGACTTCTCTCCGGATGCTGTGGAACGGTCGCTGGAGAGTGCGAAGGTATTTTTCCGTCAGTATTATCCGGAAACTGCGGATGCGCAATATTGCTGCCATTCCTGGCTCTTGGATCCAGGGATCAGAGGAATGCTGCGGGAAGGATCGAATATCATCAGCTTCCAGGACCGTTTTGAGATCTATGACGAGGGTGAGGCGGATACGGAATTTATGGAGTGGGTTTTCCAAAGGAGACCGGATACAGACTATGCGGACCTGCCTGAGGTTACGTCCCTGCAGAGGAATATGAAGAAGCATCTTCTGTGCAAAGGAGTGATCCGGAATGCATATGGAAGGATTGCAAAGAATTAGATTAGGAAAAAGGAGTCGGATATGCTATGAAGCGTATATCTCTGGAAGCATTGCTTTACGCCAGACAAGACGCCGCATACAGACGGCAGTATGAATATATCCTTGCATTGATTTCTGAAGGGAAGATCAGGCCCCTGAAAGCGTCCGGCACGAATGGGAAGCGTCCAGCGCTTTACCGGGAATACTGGCTGGCAGAGCCTGAGAAGGATTACCGTATACTGGAAGAGGAATTGAAATATCAGCTCCACCCTATGATTGCGGTTGATTATTATCTGTCACATCTTGCGAGCTATGAGAAGGACAGGCAGTGGGTTCTGATGCTGAGTGAATATCTGAAGGAAAAAAGGGAAAAACTGGAATATACGGAATCCACGAATGAAAGAAGCTTTGAGATCTGGAATCATGAGAAGTTCTTAAGCCGGGGACAGGGGAAACGGATTTTGAAGAATTGCGGTCTGGAGGAAGGCTTTCTTAATATTTACCAGACGACGGAACCATTGGCTTACTATTCCCGGACAAGACAAGTACCGCAGAATATTTTGATCCTGGAGAACAAGGATACGTTTTATAGTATGCGAAGGCATATCATGAGTGACGCCGCACCGGAAGAACGGGATAAGATTTGTGGAGAAAAAATCAGTTTGCGAAACAGGAAGGGCAGCATCCTTGGCGTGGAGATCGGAACGCTGATCTATGGTGCAGGCAAAGGAATCCTGCGCTCGTTTCTGGATTTTGATCTGTGTGTGGAACCTTATATGAAGGACGGCAGGAACCGGATCTATTATTTCGGCGATCTGGATTATGAGGGAATCGGAATCTACGAAAGCCTTGCAGAAATGGGAAGAGGCAGGTGGGAGATTCTGCCCTTTACGAAGGCGTATGAGGCTATGCTCGAAAAGGCAGATGGGACGTGCGGCGCAAAGAATCTGCCGGATACGAAGGAACAACAGAACCGGAATATACGGGAGGATTTTTTCTCACATTTCCACGGGGAAATAGTAAGCAGGATGAAGGCTGTGCTGGAAGCCGGAAAGTATATTCCGCAGGAGATATTGAATATAGCTGATTTTTGAAGTGGTATGAGGCGTAAAGACGGGTTGTGGCGTAATACTACTGATTTTTGAAGTGATCTGGAACAGGAAAAGATAGTGTGAATGACAGAGAAGAGCTATGGGTGCATGCTTGTAGGATTGAGGAGTATGATTATGCAGATTGAGCAGATTGGGATTAAAAATTTTAAAGCTGCAAAAGATATCAAAATAGAATTTTCTCCCGGAGTCAATCTTCTGATTGGTGACAACGGAGTTGGAAAAACATCAATATTAGAAGCTATTACAGTAGCTTTATTTGGAATGTTAAGAGGGGTTAAGGGCGTTCCTGTCAGGAAAATTTCTTTGGATGATATTCGTTTCTCTTTCAATAAACGGGGAGATGCTTCTTCGGAAATCCATTACGAAACTCCGGTCGAGATCACGTGTCGGATGAAAGCAGAAGGACAGGAGTTTTATTGGAAACGATATCGCGTGGATGAAAATTCCCCGACAAAAGAGGAAGATAGTGGCATTGCGAAATGGATGCAGGAGAACACAAATGATTCAAATTCGGTGCTTCCTCTGCTTTGCTTTCAGAGTGATGCCAGAATCTGGAAGAAGCATCGGGAAAATGACAGGAAGGGATTAAAGAAGGGGCTGAATGACAGACGGTGCGGGTACGCGGGATGTATGGATTATTCTATGGATATCAGGGGAATACAGGCATGGTGTCTGAAGATGGAGTTGAATGCATTTCAAAAAAAGAGTGAGATTAAGGAATATGAGTCGTTTAAGAAGATTGTGGGTCATTTTATGATGCAGATAAGCAGCCTTGAGGCTGAGCCGCAGATTTATTATTCTACGCAGTTAGAACAGCTGGTATATCAGGAGGGAGAGATGGATATGCCAATTTTTGAACTGAGCGCCGGTTATCAGTCTTTGTTGTGGATGGTTATGAATCTTGCATACAGATTGGCTTTGCTGAATCCGGACAAGACAATGAATCTGGGTGAAGTAACAGGGATTGTGCTGATTGATGAGATAGATATGCATATGCACCCTAAGTGGCAATGGAATATTGTAAATGCATTGGAAGATACATTTCCAAATATTCAGTTTATTCTGGCAACGCATTCCCCAATTGTGATTTCTTCTTGCAAGAATGAGCAGCTGATTTTTATTGCGGAGGATCAGGAGATTATTTATCTGGAAAATGCATATGGATATTCGGTTCAGGATGTCTTAAACTTTAGGCAGGGTACGGTGGAGAAACCGATAGAAATCAAGATGTTGTCGGAACAATTTGAAGAAGCTGTGGATGAAGGAAAACTGGAACTGGCAGAAGAGGTTATTGATAAGATGGCAGAAATTCTCGGAGAGGAGCATGCTGATGTCCGGGGGGCAAGAGATGAACTCCGATTGAACTGTTGGGAGGAGGACTAATGATATATATTGAAAAAGGGATTCCGCCCAGAGAGATGATGCGAAAGACAAGTGAAATACGAAGCAGCCGGGAATGGAAAGAGATAAAAGATGAAGATGTGAAAGCAATCCGGGCGGAATTTGACAAATTGCCGAAGGAAACAATTCGTCAAACGTTGTTGGAAGAGCAGCATTTTTTATGTGCGTACTGTATGAGGAAGATTGCAAATGATGGATTGCATACGACGATAGAGCATTGGTATCCACTGAGCAAAGATAAGGATCAGGCATTAGACTATAGGAATATGCTGGCAGTTTGTGATGGTGGAAGGAAATGGAGTGGAAAAGGGCAGAGGATTCTGTGTTGCGACGCCAGTAAAGGGGATGAAAAGACATTGATGATTTCTCCTTTGAACAAGCATCAGATGGCTGTCATTGCTTATGACAGAGAGGGATTTATTAAGACGAATCCGAAGGACGAGAAGCTTGAAGAAGAACTTACAGATGTACTGAGATTAAATGGACTGTGGAAAAACGGACGATTTATAGCAGATACATCTACGGGACTGGTTAAGGGTAGAAAAGATACATATTTACATTACAGGCGTTTTATTAAGAAGTTGGGAGAAGAGGGGAAGTGTACTGCTTCGAGAATTAAGAAAAAGATGGACGAGATAGCATCTGCTGAGAAGAGACCAGAGTATGCAGGAGTTCTATTGTACTTCTTGAACAAAAAGTACAATGCATTAATAAGAAGAGAAAAGAATGTCATAGAGTAGGAAAGGAATACAATGCAATACGAATTTTTAAAACATTTCCCCAAAAGGATGAAGAATGTGGGGCTTTATGCGCTGCTGATCCAGAACAGTGCCCAGAAGACAACCTGGAAGCAGTTCGGTTTCCTGACTCTGGGGGAGCAGCTGAACTTGATTTTTGCCGTCATGCTCTATATCATGGAGCAGTCCTTGAAAGAGGAGCGCTGCACGATGGATGATGTAGGCGCCTATATCGACACGGTCAATACCGGGCATTTCAGGAAAAGTATGTCTTATGACGAGTGCAGGCAGCTCGGGGATTTCGTGGTAAATATTGTGCTGTCCAACGAAGGGAGGGCTATGTATTTTGAAGGGTTTGATTTTGAAGAAAATAAGTATCAGAATCTTCATATCAGTTATGTGGCGAACCGGATTATTTACATAGACCAGGAATTCAAGCGTACTTCTTACTATTTGACGGACGATGGGTACAATCTTCTGCTGGCGACGCTGGAGATTGAAAATAATATGAAGCTTACGATTCATGAGATGATTTTCCAGATGCATCTTGAGAAGCAGAGTTATGACAAGGCTGTGGATGAGATTAAGAATGTGTTCAACCTGCTGCGGATTCAGTTACAGAAGATTCAGGAGGCGATGGGGAAGATTCGGAGGAATGCGCTGAATTATTCTGTGAAGGATTACGAGGAGATCTTGCTTGGGAATCTTGATACCATCAGTGACACGAAGGAGAAGTTCCAGAATTACAGGGAGATGGTGAAGAGCCGGGCGCAGGCGTTGGAGGAGGAGAATATTAATGTAAAGAGGCTCAGTGAGAAGGATGAGGAGCGGCTTTCCCATCTGCGGGTCATTGAGACATACCTGAACCGGACGATTGATGAACATCAGAAGATATTGAACAGCCATTTTGATCTGAAAGCACTATATACGAAGGAGCTGGAGACGCTGACGCAGATGTCGCTGATCAGACGGTTCCCTCTTAGGAGTGAATTGTATGATAAGGTGCTTGAGAATCCAAAGGCTCTTGAGAATCTGGATTATTTCCTGCGGCCGCTGTTTAATCAGGAGCCGGATAAGGTCTATAACCTGAATAAGGCGTTTCAGTTACAGCGCCCGGTGCGAAGACGCATGGAGGAGGATATTGCGGAGGAACTGGATTTTGACGAGGAAGCGTGGATGCGTGAGCAGGAGAGGCTTCGCAAGGAGAAATTGAAAAGGTACGAGACTAGCCTTTGCCGGCTGCTTGGTTATGCCGTAAAAACGGGGGAGGTATCCCTTCGGGAAATCAGCGTGGCTGTGAGGGAGCAGGAAGAGGAACGGGAACAACTGATTCCGAATGTGGAGATCTTCAAGGAAGTCATGGTGGAGCTGATTAAGAATCAGGAGATTGATATTACCGTGCTTTTAAGGGAGCGCAGTGAGTATATCCAGGATGTACCCGGGGAGTTCCAGCTGAACGAGATGCTGCTTCATCTGGTGGAGGAATACCCTGAATTCCGGGATATCCGGAGGGTAGGGACTTATCGGATCGAGGATGGAGGCACCGTTACGTTTGAAGGGATTTTGAATGAGGATAAGGTGAGGAAGACGATTCGGTGTTCGAATGTGTTGATTCGTGTGGAAAAGGAGTAAAAATATATGGCTTATGAATTAGATGAAGTCCGGACAAGCCAGGAGATTTTCTACTATCTCCTGGAACACCATGAGCTTTGCGAGGACGAGGAAATGCAGCTCTACAGGGCGTATACGGAGCAGGAAGAGATACAGAATTTAGTGAAATCTCAGGGGGAGATTGCCGAGAGCCGGATTGAGCGGTATGGGAATGTGATATATCTGATTCCAAAAGAGGAGAATCATTTCCTTGGTTTTTCTAAGGCACAGCTAAAAGCCGCACTCTGTAAATCCTCCGGGACAGATAAGGATTATTACCTCTCCCAGTTCGTGGTGCTGACGCTTCTGGTGGAATTCTTCGACGGACAGGGAAGCAGCAGTAAAGCCCGGGAATACATGCGTGTGGGAGAACTGCAGAATTGCATTTCTAGCCGTCTCAAGGAGGGAGCCGAGGGGATGGATGAGGAACAGGAGGAACAGTCGGGGATTGCGTTTTCCAACATGCTTGAAGCGTACGAGGCTTTGCGTTCAGATGATAAAGGTTCCAGAGCAAAGACGACGAAGGAAGGTTTCCTTCATTCGATTCTGGTATTTTTACAGAAGCAGGGATTGATTGAGTATGTGGAAGCGGACGAGATGATCAAGACGACGAAGAAGCTGGATAATTTTATGGACTGGAATCTGTTGAACCAGAATCATTACCAGAGAGTGCTGCGGGTATTGGGAATGGAGAAGGATTGAAGGTTCTGGAAGAATGATGAGTAAGGATAAGAGCTGTTTTTGTGGAGTGATTGTGTATGAGTAAAATAAATGCTGTCAGATTGATTAATATTAATTATAACAATAATGCAATCCGTATCAGCGACGAGTGTTTCCACCTGAATGGTGAGAGTACGCTGTTGTCTTTAAGGAACGGAGGCGGGAAATCCGTGCTTGTCCAGATGCTGACGGCTCCGTTCGTGCATAAGAGATACCGGGATGCAAAAGACCGGCCGTTCGAGAGCTATTTTACCACGAATAAGCCCTCATTTATCCTTGTGGAGTGGGCGTTGGACGGCGGGGCAGGCTATGTCCTTACGGGGATGATGGTGCGAAGGAGCCAGGAGACGGGAGAGGGGAATGGGGAGAATCTGGAGATGGTCAACATCATCAGTGAATACCGGGAGTCCTGCATTCAGGATATCCATCACCTTCCTGTGGTGGAGAAGGGGAAGAAGGAGATTGTCCTTAAAAATTTTGCCGCGTGCAGGCAGATGTTTGAGTCCTATAAGAAAGACAGGTCTATGAACTTCTTCTATTATGATATGATGAATGCGGCGCAGTCCAGACAGTATTTTGATAAATTGACGGAGTATCAGATTCACTATAAAGAGTGGGAGACGATTATCAAAAAGGTGAATCTGAAAGAGTCGGGATTATCGGATTTGTTTGCAGACTGCCGGGATGAGAAGGGGCTGGTGGAGAAATGGTTTCTGGATGCCGTGGAAAGCAAACTGAATAAGGAACGGAACCGGATGAAGGAATTCCAGACGATTCTTGAGAAATATGTGGGGCAGTATAAGGATAACCAGACGAAGATTAAGAGGCGCGACATCATACGTGAGTTTAAGGTTTGGGCAGATAAGATTCGTAAGGAGGCAGAGGATTATCAGGCTAAGAGCAGCCAGGCAGGACGGCAGGAGAACCGAATCGCACATTTTATCGCGGAACTTGCGCGCCTTCATGATGTGACGGAGGCGGAATATCAAGGGATACTTGAGGAAATCGAGTCGATTCGGGGACAGCTTTTAAGAGTGGAGTATGAGAAGCTGTCCAGTGAGGTTCATAAGCTAAGGGAAGAGCTTAGGTTTCATCTGAGCAACCGGGATATGATTGAAATCGAGAAGGAGGACCTGGAGCAGGATGCCCAGGGGATACGGCATACGCTGCATCTTCTGGTATGTGCGAAACAATGGAAGGCGGCAGAGCAGGAACGGGGAGAACTGGAGCTGATCCGCCAGAAGCTCCTGATATCGAGGCAGAAGGAAGAGGACTTGGAACCGGAACGCAAAAGCCTGGGATATACTCTGCGGCGTTATTATGAAGGGCTTTTGGAGGAAAATGAAAGGAAGAGGAAGGCGAATGAAGAAGAGGCGGCGGCAATCACATCAAAGCTGTCTGGCGTGGAAGGGAAACTTTCTGAGCTTTCCGAGCTCCTGATTGAAAATGCGGCGCGCTCAGGAGGACTAAGGAGTGCGGCGGCGTCTTATGACCGGTCGGAGGATGGGTATAACCAGCGTTACGGGGAGGAGTTTATCCGTAATATTCTCGGCGTATATGAGCCGGGCACATTAGAAATCCGCCGGGAAGATTATGAGAAGGAGCTGGAAGGGGTCAAACGGTCTCGCCTGGCGCTTTTAAAACAGCAGGAGCAGGCAAATGAGAAAAGCCGCAGCCTTGAGCGCGGGCTTGAGGATATGCGCGCAGAGCTTCTTAAGGGGAAGATGGAGCTTGAACAGCAGGAGAACCTGCGGCAGGAATATGAAGAGGAACTGGGGGCACGGAAGATTGTACTGCAATATCTGAACCTGAGGGAGGATGTGATTTTTGACAGGGATAAGATTCTCCATGTGTCGGAGCGGAAACTTAAGGAGATTGCGGGACTTCGCAGGAACCTTGAGAAGGAAGAGGACATCCTGCAGAAAGAGTATCAGCGTCTGACACAGGGGAAAGTGCTAGAGCTGCCGGAGGAACTGGAAACGGAGCTTGAAGACCTTGGAATCCATGTGGTCTATGGGATGGAGTGGCTTGGAAAGAACGGATATACGGAAGCGCAGAATCTTAAGCTGGTGCGCGCCCACCCGTTTCTGCCCTATGCGCTGATTCTCTCCGAGGCGGAGGTGCGTAAACTGTCTCAGAATATGGAAGGGATCTATACGTCATTCCCGGTTCCGATTGTGGTGCGGGAGATGCTTGATGGAAGCGGGGAGAATCAGGCGAGTGGGATGATCCGGCTTGAGGGAGTCAGTTTCTATGTCTGGTTCAATGAAAATCTGCTGAATGAAGAGAAGCTTAAGGGTCTGGTGCAGGAGAAGGAGCGGCAGATTGAGAAGAAAAAGGAGTCTATCGCCATCCGGCAGGCTGAGTACACGGAATATTTTGAACGTCAGGAGATGATCCGTAATCAGGAGGTCAGCAAAGAGAACTGGGAAGCAAATGAGAAACGTCTAAGAGAGCTTGGAGAGCAAATCGGGCGGCAGGAGCGAAAGATCCGTGAAGAAACGGGAGAACTGGCAGAACTCAGAGCTAAGACAGAGCGTCTGGAACAGGAAGCCCGAAGCGCTGAACGCGAGGTGAGCCGCCAGATGCGAAGGCTTGAGGATTTCGGGCGGCTGTGCAGGGAGTATGAGGCGTATGAGCAGAATCTAAAGGAGCTTATGCGTTGTAAGAAGGAGGCGGAGAAGCTCAAGGAGAAGCAGAAATTATGCAGGAACCAGCAGGAGAAGCTAAGGGAGCGGCAGAAGACCGGAGAGATTGCGTACAATAACCTGCTCCGGGAAGGAGATGAGATCCGTAAGAAGGGGTGGAAGTATGAGCGGTATGAGAAGGAGGAGACGCCTGAGGCAGTAAAGAAAAGTCTTGAAACTGTGAAAAGGATGACAGAGATTCCGGCGCATGAGGTAAGCCTCCAGAGTAGTGAGAAAGAGAATGCAGATCGGGCAGAAGGGAACTTAAAGACAGAGGACCGGAAAGGCTTGGCAGGTCAGAATAAGGTAACGGCAGAAGAGTTTTGGAATATCCGGGAAATGGAAGCCCGGTATGCCGCAATTACTTCACATATGTCTCAGGAAATTCAGGAGCTCGAGGAACAGGAGCAGCGCGTCGGAAACCGTTATCAGGATGCAGTGGATGAATTGGAGCATTTACGGAGTAAATACGGGCTTTCCAGCGAGAATTTGGAGCAGGTAAGTTATAACCGTGAGGCGGAATCTCATCAGGAAATCATGCTTTCCGAATGTGAACGTAAGATTGCCGTAAAGCAAAGGCTCTGGAACGACGAGGATAAGCAAATCGCCGTGGTGAACCAGCAGAAACGTGAGCGGCTGGAACGGATGAAGGCGGAATGCGGCGAGGAAGAACCTCTGCCAGAGGAGGAAATCCAGAACCAGGATTTTGACGCAAGGAAGAATCAGTTCCGTTATCAGGAGAAGGAGGCGGGGAAACAGGCGGAGGGCCTCCGGGAACGTCTGCGCAGTTATGGGGAGAACCTGACGGCGCTTTCGGAATACAGCGGCTTTCCGCTCGCTAACGAGGTCGTATGGGAGCAGGACTTTGGAGAGATGGATGCAAAGAGCCTCCGCAATTTTAAGGGCATCTTAATCCGGGATTATAATCAGATGCTCAGGGACTGCCGGGAGGCGCAGGATGTGCTTGACCGCCTCCTGAACCGTACGATACGCATGGAGCAGTTTCAGGAGGATTTCTACAGAAAACCGTTGGAGTCGATGCTGGAGCTTACAAAGGATGGGTCTGCCGTGCTGCGGCAGCTTACCACCACGATACAGTCCTATGACAGCCTGATGGAGAAGCTTTTGGTAGACATTTCCCTTGTGGAGAAGGAGAAGAACAAAATCGTGGAGCTTATGGAGGATTATGTCCGGGAGGTGCATCAGAATCTTGGCAGGATTGACCATAATTCTACGATTGCGATTCGGGAGAGGCCTGTGAAGATGCTGAAAATCGGGCTGCCGGAGTGGGAAGAGAATGAGAACCTGTATCAGATCAGGCTTCAGGATATGATTGACGAGATCACGCAGAAGGGGCTTCGGTTATTTGAGCAGAATGAAAATGCGCAGGAATATTTCGGAACCCAGATTACCACGAGAAACCTGTATGATACGATAGTCGGGATTGGGAATGTGCAGATTCGGCTGTATAAGATTGAGGCGCAGAGGGAGTATCCGATTACCTGGGCGGAAGTGGCGAGGAATTCCGGAGGAGAAGGATTCCTGTCAGCATTCGTCATTCTGTCGAGCCTTTTGTATTATATGCGTAAGGATGATACGGATATATTTGCGGATAAGAATGAGGGGAAGGTTCTGGTTATGGATAATCCGTTCGCCCAGACGAATGCGTCGCATTTGCTGAAACCGCTGATGGATGTGGCGAAGAAGACGAACACGCAGCTTGTGTGCCTGACAGGGCTTGGCGGGGACTCGATTTATAACCGGTTTGATAATATTTATGTGCTGAATCTGATTGCGGCGAATTTACGAAGCGGGATGCAGTATTTGAAGGCAGACCATCTGCGGGGGAATGAGCCGGAGACGATGATCGTTTCTCAGATTGAAGTGATGGAGCAGCAGGAGCTGGTGTTCTGAGAACATGTATGGGATTGGATGAAGGCCGATCGTCTGCCGGATATACCATTCAAGACGGAAATAGAACTCTTCACGCAAAATCGACACAAAATCTCCTGTTTTATGCTATACTGTTACCAGCAAAGAAGGGAGATAAGCAGATGAGTTTAGAAGTAAGAAATTTATCCAAAAAATACGGAGAGAAAACGGTAGTGGAAAATCTGAGCTTTGAGATGAAGAACCCGGGTGTTTTTGCACTTCTGGGGACAAACGGAGCCGGAAAGACCACTTCTATCCGTATGATGCTGAATATGCTTTCACGGGATACCGGGGAGGTACTCTGGAATGGCGCGCCTCTTGATACGGCGACCTGTAATGTGGGTTATCTTGCAGAGGAGAGAGGATTGTACCCCAAGTATACCCTGATGGACCAGCTTATATATTTTGCCGGCCTTAGGGGGATCTCCAAGGCGGAGGCAAAGAAGAGAATCCGTTACTGGGCCGAGAGGCTTGAGGTAGAAGAATACCTGTATCCCCAGGCTCCAAAATCAGAAGACGGGAAGAAGAAACGCGCGAAAGCCCAGGCTCCGAAAAAGGCGGATCAGCTTTCCAAGGGAAATCAGCAGAAGATCCAGTTCATGACGGCGCTTTTGCCTGACCCTGACCTGCTGATTTTAGATGAGCCGCTTTCCGGCCTTGACCCGGTGAATACGGATTTGTTCAAGGGGATTATCCGGGATGAGATTGCGAAAGGGAAATATCTTATCATGTCGAGCCACCAGATGGCTACCGTGGAGGAATTCTGTACGGACATTATTATACTGAACCGTTCCAAGACGGTCCTTGCCGGGCATCTGAATGATATCAAGAAGAGCTATGGGCGTATTAACCTTCTGCTGAAAACGGAGACGGATGTGACAGACCTTATCAGGCAGGAGGGGCTTACGCTGGTTTCGGCAAAAGAGACGGAGTATCAGATTAAGGTATCCGGGGATGAGCAGGCCAACGGATTTTTAAAGCTATTGATTGAGAATGGAGTTACTGTTGTTACATTCAGTCTGCGCGAGCCGTCTCTCCATGAGATTTTCGTGGAGAAAGTAGGTGATGTACATGAAGCTTAGGAAGAGTGATTTTACCGGGACGGGAAAGGTGTTCCGTTTTACGTTATCGCAGATGGTGAAGGGGAAAGCCAATATCATTACCATGCTGATTTTTTTCCTGTTTGCGGCCGCCAGTATCCCGGTTATGACGGTGATGATGGGCGGGAAGCAGGCTGCGTCTGCGGATGAGGCTTCGCCGTTGGGCGTCAGGGTTGTGTATGTGCAGAACGAGACCGGCTATGAGCTGGATCTTGAGGATATTTCCCGGAGAAATGAGGTATTTGCGGATACGGAATTTATAGATACGGATGTGATGGATGCAGAGTGGTCGGAAGATACATATGAGACCATGATCAAGCCGGCAGAAGCGTATGTTCATCTTCAGAAGGATATGGATAAGATGCGCTTTACTGTCGGAGCCTTTGCGCTTGAGGAGAAGGAGTTTACGGACGGGGATCTGGATACCTGTGCGGGCATGTTGTCAGGTCTGCTGGATGAAGCGCGTTACGTACAGCAGAACGCAAAGCCGGAGCAGATCACCGCCCTGACCAGCCCTTATGAGACGCATGTGGAGAGTGTGGCGGAGTATCTTAAGGCGGATGAGACGGATGATTTTGACGCCCGGTTTGGCGTACAGATGATCTATTCCATTGCGCTCCTGGTATTGTGTACGTTTGTTTCTTCTTATATTATACAGAAAGTGATAGAAGAGAAGGCGTCGAAGCTGGCGGAGCTTTTGATGGTCAGCGTCAGCCCGCTTGCGATGCTGGTGGGAAAGATTCTCGCTGTGATGACATATATCCTGGGGCTGGTCGGAAGCCTTGCGGCGGTTATGGGACTCTCTTATGTGATAACCGGGCAGTTCGCGGATACTACAGTACTGAAACAGCAGTTTGCGGCGTTCGGATTTTCCCTGGGGACGCTGCAGGTATCACCGGCTACGGCGCTGATTCTGGTGGTGTCGTTGCTGCTTGGCTATCTGCAGGTATCGTTGATCAGCGGGTTGATTGGAACGGGCTGTTCGTCCACGGAAGATGTAGAGCCGGCCAACCTGACCATCGTTATGCTGGTTATGGCAGGGTATTTTATCGCGACGATTACGGTTGGAATCGGAAGTAATCCTGTGCTGGCGACGCTGGTGTCATTGTGTCCGGTTTCTTCCATGTTCTGTGCGCCTGTGCGTTATATGATTGGTGATATCGGATTTGGAATGCTGGCTCTCTCGTGGGCAATCCAGCTTGCTGTGATTCTTTTTCTTGCCTATGTCTGCGCAAGGATCTACCGCGCTCTGATGATGTACCGCGGAAACAGAATGAAGCTTGGCGGGTGGATTCAGATGTTCCGTCAGAGCAGTGCAAAGGGGGTAGAGAACAGATGAAAGGGCTTGAAAATATATTTGCGTTTACATTTATCCAGCATGTGAAGCAGAAGGGGTATCGGAATGCGACGATTATCATTGCCGTCCTGTGTCTGCTGCTCCCGGCGGCGATTATGCCTGCCGTCGAATATTTTGGAGAGGATGAGGCGTACGTAAGCAAGATTGACAAGGTATATGTGGTTGAAACAGGCGGCAGCGGGGAAGGCGCGGCAGACTACAGCGTCTTGAACGGCGCGGATCCCGGGCGGTTTACGGATGTCGCTTATGAGATGGCCGGGAATATAGAAGACGCCGCGAAGAAGGCCGAAGAGGACGGGTATTCTGTCCTGCTCGCGGTGGATTATGAGGAGAACGGGTATCAGCTTAACGTGCTTCTTCCGGATGAAACGAAGCTTAAGGAGAAGGATGCCGACGCATACAGTGCATTTCTCTCGGGCGCGTTCCGTTATATCCTGATCCAGAAATCGAACCTTGAGGCTTCGCAGATCGCGGAGATGACCATGCCTATCGAGACGGTGGTGCGGGACAGCAGCGTTTCGGCGGATGAGAGCGACGAGTATGCGGCGGCGAAAGAGGTCATGGCGATGTTATTGCCCTATCTGAACATCATGATCCTCTACTTTATGATTCTTGCGTACGGGCAGGGAACGGCGAATTCTGCGATTATGGAGAAGACGTCGAAACTCATGGATCTTATGCTGGTGTCCGTGAAGCCCGGGGCGATGCTGCTGGGCAAGGTGTTTGCGATGGCGGCAAGCGGGATCCTGCAGATTTTTATATGGATCGCCGGATTGTTCGGGGGATTTGCCCTTGGGATTCATTTTACGAAAATGGTGAATCCGGATACCGGTATGGTGTTGATTCAGCTTGTGGAGTCCTTTGGCGAATTCTCCGGGATGTTCACGGTTCCGGGAGTAATCCTTGCGCTTTTGATGCTGGCGGCGGGGCTGCTGCTTTACTGCTCTCTTGCGGCGATCGGCGGGGCGCTTGCGGAGAAGCCGGAGGATCTGTCCAGCACGAATATGCTGTTTGTGATGGTGCTGCTGGTTAGCTTCTTTGCGACGATGTTTGCAGGAGGCTCGGGTTCGGATGTGCCCTGGGATGCAGTTACCTGGCAGGTGTGGGTGCCGTTCACGTCGATTCTGGTGGCGCCTACGAAGATCCTGCTTGGCGTGCTGAGTGTGCCGGAGGCGCTTGCTTCCCTTGGAATCGTGGTGGTGACGGCGACCCTGATTACGCTGGCGGCGGGGAAGGTCTATAAGATGATGTCCCTCTATAAAGGGAATCCGCCGAGTCCGAAGAAATTGCTGGAGATGATGCGGTAGTATATATTAGATTTTTATGACAGGAATACTTATTTGAATTCTTCAAATGAAAGTATTCCTGTTATTTGTTGTCAGGGAGCCGGCGGAAAGTGTAACTTGTATTTTCCTTCGTTTTGGGTTAATATAATTACGGAAGTCAGTTCCAAGGGAAGGAGAAGAGAAATATGGCAAGATATGTGAGGGATCTGGTGCTGAATAAGCCGGATGATTTTGTACAGTTCATGATGAATGATTATCTGCAGAAGAACAGCTTTATCATGTCCGAATGGAAGGGAGAACCGGCATACCGTACAGGCGACGCGATGATGGAGGGATATAAGTATCTGAGATGGTATTACAGGAACGGAGTGTTCCATCTGGAGGCGTGGCTTAAGGGAACCTTCGGCGGCGAATGGAATCTGAACGGATTTGTGGCAGTCCTGCAGAAGAAGCCGTACAGGGAGAGCCTTGAGCAGTTGTTTGCCGCCCTGCAGCAGCCGCTTCCTGCGCCCCAGAATATGCCGGGTCAAGGGATGCCTGGATATCCGGGAGGCATGCCGGGACAGGGAGCGCCAGGGAATCCGGCACAGCCATATCAGAATGTTGTTCCGGTACATACGGTGGATAACTCCGGCGCGGCTACGATGGGCCTGGTATTTGGAATCCTCAGTCTGGTATTTGCATTCATCATTCCGATTGTGGGCATTATTCTGGCGTGCCTGGGCTTCTCAAGAGCCAGGATGGGAGCAGGCTCCCGTAAGGCGGGACAGGCGAAGGCAGGGAAGGTGCTCTGCATTATCGGTATCATCGCCGCGATCGTGATGTGGGGATTGAACATATTGCTGCTGATGCCGGCGATTGGAAGATTCTATTAAGGAATTGCCCTGAAAGGACTGGCCGGTTTTGGGACAGTTGCGAATCGTCAGATAAAAGAAGTTAAAATAAATGAATAAATAAAGTTAAAATAAAAGAAGAAAAAGAATGGAGAAGGATGTAATGGGGAATGTGTCTCAGGCTGTAGTGGTGAGCTACAATATTGATAATGTGGAAGTATGTGCCAGTGCGGCGAGGATTTCGACGACGAAAGGCGACGCCGTCGCGATTTTTGAGAAATCAAAGGGCAATGAGAAGAACCGGCAGCTGGTACAGAAGGTTTTGCAGTCCGGGCACAAGTCCGTCATAGAGCATGCTGTTTTTACGATTGCGATGAAAGATGTATCCGCCTTTGCGGAGCAGTTTTTTATAGAATGCAGGCTGGCGTCCTTCATGGTGAAGTCCAGGCGGTATGTAGATTTTGGCAGCAGCGGGTACTATATACCGGCGGATCTGGCGGGAGAAGAAAGGGATCTGTACTGCCGGTATATGGACGCCTTATTTGCGGCGTATAATATGTTGCTGGAACATGATATTCCCAAGGAGGACGCAAGATTTCTGCTGCCGTACTCTTTCCACAGCAATTTCTACTTTACACTGAATGCCCGTGAG
>CAMSTW010000035.1 GCA_947063855.1 uncultured Dorea sp. | reverse complement strand
GTATTCTTCTATTGACAATACTTCTGTGTGGTTCGTTTCTTTTCTCTGCTGCATGATAATACCTCCTTCTCCTGTTCATACCATGGGAGTGACACTTTATCTCCTTTCTTCCCCGCAATCTTGATACGATGTACTCTTAGAAGTGCAAAGAGACTCCAAAAGTACATGTTACACTGTGCTCATAATAAGCAGAATGCTCTTATTATTCTATGCACGGGCGCTGTCATATATGACTGCCGGACCGATATTCTGATATGAAAATTTCATTCCGTAAGGATCTTCGCGTCTTCTATATCAGAATATCAGACAAATGTGTCAGCGTTATGGCTGAATTCTAAAAGAAAGATTAGGTATTTCTTAAGGAACCGGAAAAAATTATGAAACTTCAAAATATACCCTGTGCCATACAAGGAATGCGTATACGGTCCAGATCTTTCTGCTGTTATCCTTCTTCCCGGCCTTATGCTCGTTAAGAAGCTTCACCAGATAATCTGTATGAAAATACTTTGCCGCCGCTTCTCCCGTGAAGATGGCCTTAATCTCTTCAAACCAGTCCTCCTCCTTAATCCAGTTCCGGATGGGAATCGGAAAACCTAATTTCTTCTTATGCGATACAGCGTCCGGAAGATAATCAGCCGCCACCTTCCTCAGAAGATACTTCGTGGTATGCTTCTTAAGCTTCAGTCTCCACGGAATCTGTCTGGCCGTCTCAAACACATCCCGATCCAAAAACGGCACCCTGACTTCCAGCGAATGTGCCATACTCATCTTATCTGCCTTCTGAAGAATGTCTCCTCTGAGCCAGTAGCGGATATCAATGGACTGCATCTGGTCGGAATCCGGAAGATGCGCAACCTTCTTATAGGTATCCTTCAAAAGCTTTCTTGGCGACATCCCCGCCGCCTCCCTCCTAAGAAGCTTCTTTCTCTCCGCCATGCTGAAGATATTGGCATTTCCGATAAACCGCTCGTCAACGGAATACGCCGCCCGTATCAGATAATTTCTTCCCTTCATATGCTCCGGGAGACGGCGGGCCAGAACCGCAATCCTTCTTCTGATCCCCTTGGGAATCCAGCTGACAGGGCGAAGAGCCAGCGGCTCCCGGTAGATGTTGTAGCCTCCGAACATCTCATCGGCTCCCTCACCCGACAGAACCACCTTAACCTGCCGAGACGCCTCCTGCGCAAGGAAATAGAGCGCTACCGCAGACGCATCCCCCAGAGGCTCGTCCAGATGGTACATCACATCCGGCACAGCCTCCTTAAACTCCTCCCTCTCGATGAATTTGCTGTGGTTCTCAACCTTGAACTCGTCGGCAAGCTTCCTTGCATATGTGATCTCATTATACAGGCTTCCTTCATTCTCTACGCCGACTGTGAAGGTCTTCTTGCACCCTGACATCGCCGCAATCATACTGGAATCTACGCCGCTTGAGAGAAAGCTTCCGACCTCCACGTCGCTTACCAGATGCTTCTGTACCGACTGTTCCATCACCGTCCTGACCTCCTCTGTCAGTTCGTCCTCCTTCCTGTGCGCATCCGGCTCAAGCGCAGGATCAAAATATCTGCTCACCTTCACTTCCCCATGCTCATAGGTCAGATAATGTCCCGGCATTAACTGGTAGATTCCCTCAAAGAATGTCTCCGGCAGGACAGAATACTGGAATGAAAGATACTGCTCCAACGCCTTTTCATTCACCTTTCTCTGATAATCCGGATACTCCAGGATACACTTGATCTCTGACGCAAATACCAGCGTATCCCCTATCTGTGCATAGTAGAAAGGCTTGATCCCAAAATAATCCCGCGCGGCAAACAGCGCCTGCTTCTTCTCATCCCAGATGGCGAATCCAAACATCCCACGGAGCTTATCCAGGAGATCCTTCCCGAATTCTTCATATCCGTGGATAAGCACCTCCGAATCCGAATCATTCCGAAACTTGTGTCCCTGCTCCTTTAACATCTTCCTGAGAGCCTGATAATTATAGATCTCGCCGTTAAAGACCAGCACCATACTCTTGTCCTCATTGTACATCGGCTGCATCCCCGCATCCAGATCAATGATACTTAACCGGCGGAAACCAAGCATCGCACCGTCGCCAACATAGGTATCCCCGCCGTCAGGGCCGCGATGCTCCATCTTCTTCATCATCCGTTTCAGAACTTCTTCCTTCTCCTTCGTCTCACCAATTATTCCGCAAATTCCACACATATATTTATCACTCCTCTTTTTAACGTATTCCTTATTCCTGGAATCTAATTATTACATTGATAGATCCGCTGCATATACGCATGCCCCATCTGCTCATTTTTTCAAAGGCTATGCAGCATCTGCCTTATCTGCTTATTTTCTCAAAAGTATTCCTCTAATATCTGTAAGTATGTGAAAATTATCGATAAAATATATTACAGCCTGTCCTCTGTCAGCTCAACGCGCCGCTCATCCGCCAGGACATCGACACTGCTATCCACAGGACCTCCGTATTCAGATATGATATTCAGACCTGCAGCTACAGCTGACAGCGGCCGCTCCTTTGTCGCCCTAAAAGAGGACCGCCGTCAACGGACAGCTGGAAACCAGACAAAGACCTCCTTGTCCCTGTTCTGATTGATAAATGAAATTTATTATATTGACTTCCGGTAGATAATGTCATCTCTTCCCGGTCCGTTGGAAACCATCGTGATCGGATATCCGATCTGTTCCTCCACAAACTCGATATACTTGCGGCAGTTCTCAGGAAGCTCCTCATATGTCCTGATCCCGCGGATATCACACTTCCATCCCGGAAGCTTCTTAAGCACCGGCTTCGCTTTCTCAAGGAAATGTGTGACAGGGAAATCTGTCGTAACCTCGCCGTCAATCTCGTAGCCTGTGCATACCGGTATCTCATCCAGATACCCCAGGACATCAAGCACCGTGAACGCAACATCCGTCGTCCCCTGCATCCTGCATCCATACTTGGACGCGACACAGTCAAACCAGCCTACTCTTCTCGGACGCCCTGTCGTCGCGCCAAACTCTCCGCCGTCTCCTCCGCGGTTCCTCAGCTCATCCGCCTCCCCGCCGAAGATCTCGCTTACAAAAGCTCCCGCACCTACCGCGCTGGAATAAGCCTTGCATACGGTGATCACCTTCTCGATGGAATAAGGCGGGATACCTGCCCCGATCGCACCGTAAGCCGCCAGCGTGGAGGAGGACGTTACCATCGGATAGATCCCGTGATCCGGATCCTTCAGGGAACCAAGCTGTCCTTCCAGCAGAACATCCTTCCCTTCCTTCAATGCATTGTGGAGGAAAAGCGCCGTATTGCATACATATGGCTCTATCATCCTCTTATATTCCCTAAGTTCTTCCAAAAGCTCCTCGGGCTTTATGGCAGGCTTATGATACAGATGCTCA
Organism: uncultured Dorea sp.; assembly: GCA_947063855.1. GTDB lineage: Bacteria > Bacillota > Clostridia > Lachnospirales > Lachnospiraceae > Sporofaciens. Next base: position 31,544 of record CAMSTW010000035.1, on the reverse strand, counting down.
AGCAGCACATTCTTCTGCTCGCACACTCTGACAACCTTCTCCCCAAGCAGCTCATCATCGAAAAGCTCGCTTACCTGGAACCCGATCTTCGCATACTTGTCAGAATAGAACGGGGCGATCCCGGACTTCGTAGAACCAAATGACTTGCCGCCCAGCCGTTCTTCCTCATATGCGTCAAAATTCTTATGATAGGACATTACCATCTGTGCCCGGTCTGATACCAGTATCTTCGGCATGGGGACGCCTCTGTCGACGATCGACTGGATCTCCTTAAACAGCACCGGAACATCCAGCGCTACGCCATTCCCGATAATGCTGGTTGTATGATTGTAAAATACGCCGGAAGGCAAGGTGTGCAGCGCGAATTTGCCATAGTCATTGATAATGGTATGTCCTGCATTTGCTCCTCCTTGAAATCTTACAATGATGTCTGCCCGCTTGGCCAGCATATCTGTAATCTTCCCCTTTCCTTCATCTCCCCAATTGGCACCAACTACTGCTCTTACCATATTAATTCCTCCTGCGTTATGAAATAACTCACAATTCTTCTAAACCACTTAGCATTATACTATATTTTTCTCTCTAAGTAAAATGCATTTTCATCTCTTATGATTTTCAGACAAATTGCCGATATATTAGCAGTAGGTTTTTGTATATTTTATCCAAAAATCCACCCATTTCTTTCCAGGAGGCATAATATGAACGACAACGGAATTGTTAAAGATGAAACTACCAAAACACCATATCCCCCACAGTCCGGGGAAGAGGACGGAAAGATTAACAAGATCAGTCTTCCCCGTACCATCCATCTGGTACCGCTCGATTACATCAGCGGCTTTGAGGTACGCCCCGGTTTCTATGAGATCAACGGGGCCACCGCCATTCCCGGCGGTGTGAATTTTACCGTGCATTCACATGGAGCGACCTCTATCGAACTGCTTCTGTTCCACCGGACGGAAGAGAAGCCTTTTGCTGTGCTCCCGTTTCCGGATCACTACCGGATCGGCAATGTATATTCCATGATCGTGTTCAAGCTGAACATCGAGGAATTTGAATACGCCTATCGGGTGGACGGCCCCCATGAACCCAAGAAGGGCCTGATCTTCAATAAGAACAAGTACCTTCTCGACCCATACGCCAGGGCTGTCACAGGCCAGAGCAAGTGGGGCGATTCCTCCCCCCGCGGACAGCACTACAAGGCCCGTGTTGTGAAGGACGATTTTGACTGGGGGAATATGGCTCCGCCGCTGCTTCCCACCGAGGATCTGATCATATACGAACTGCATGTCCGCGGATTTACAAAGCATGATTCCTCCGGGGTGGAGCATCCGGGAACCTTCGCCGGTCTGCTTGAGAAGCTTCCTCATCTTCTGGAACTGGGCGTCAACGTCGTGGAACTGATGCCGATCTTCGAATTCGATGAGATGCAGGATTACAGGATGGTAGACGGCCAGGAGCTCTATAATTACTGGGGCTATAACACCGTAAGTTTCTTCGCGCCCAATACCAGCTATTCTGCAAGCAAGGAATATAACCGGGAGGGCAATGAACTGAAGAATCTGATACAGGTGTTCAACCAGCACGGCATTGAAGTCTATCTGGACGTAGTATTTAACCACACGGCGGAGGGGAATGAGAACGGCCCGTTCTTCTCTTTCAAGGGATTTGACAACAACATCTATTATCTCCTGACCCCGGAAGGGTATTATTATAATTTCAGCGGATGCGGCAATTCCCTGAACTGCAACCATCCGATTGTCCGCCAGATGATCCTTGACTGTCTCCGGTACTGGGTGAATACATATCGTGTGAACGGCTTCCGTTTCGATCTTGCTTCCATCCTTGGCCGTAACGAGGATGGCTCTCCTATGAACAAGCCGCCGCTTCTGCAGGCTCTTGCTTTTGACCCGATCCTGGGCGACGTGAAGCTTATCGCAGAGGCCTGGGATGCCGACGGTCTCTACCAGGTGGGCACTTTCCCATCCTGGAACCGCTGGGCGGAATGGAACGGCAGATACCGGGACGATATGCGCCGTTATCTTAAGGGCGACGAGGGGATGGCCCAGACGGCCGCTCTGCGTATGGTCGGCTCCAGGGATATCTATGAGGTAAACAAGCGTGAGAATGCTTCTGTCAATTTCATAACCTGCCATGACGGCTTTACGATGTACGACCTCTTTTCATACAATGTTAAGCACAACGAGAAGAACGGGTGGGACAACACGGACGGATCCAATGATAATTCCAGCTGGAACTGCGGTGTGGAAGGAGATACCGACGACCCTGCAGTCCTGTCCTTAAGATACCGGATGATCCGCAATGCATTTGCCATCCTCATGTGCAGCCGCGGAATTCCGATGTTTCTTGCCGGCGATGAATTCTGCAACACGCAGTTCGGCAACAATAATGCCTACTGCCAGGACAATATTACCTCATGGCTTGACTGGACCCTGCTTGAAAAGAACCGCGGGATGTTCCGGTTCTTCCAGCATATGATCCGGTTCCGCAAAGAACACCGGTTAGTGCGTACCAATATCAGCAACGGGGGCTTTGGCTTTCCCGACGTGAGTTTTCACGGCGTGAACCCCTGGTGCAGTCATTTCTCAAGCTATGACCGGTATGTAGGAGTGATGTTCGCAGGCCAGGAACAGGGCCTGGGGCCGGAGGTGATCTATATCGCTTCCAATGCTTACTGGGAAGATGTAACGGTTACCCTGCCTAAGCTTCCAAGCTCCATGTTCTGGCAGATTGAGGCGGATACATGGCAGGAACAGCAGGAGACCACGCCGCTGAATGACAATACCGTACTGGTACGTCAGAGAAGTGTGATTGTACTCGTCGGACAATAGATGTCTTAAAAAGAAAAGAGGCTGAACCGATATTCACCGGCAGGCCTCTTTCTTTTCTCTGTCTATTCTCTGTCTATTCTCCTAATCCGCCTTCAACCGCAGCAATCATCTCTCTTAAGGCTTCCTCTTCATCCTCACCCTCACAGACTAACTCAATCTCATCTCCCTTTTTGATGCAGGCCCCAAGGACACTCAGGACACTTTTTGCATTGGCAGTCGTATTGTCATACTCGAACGTCACCTTGCATTTGAAACTGCTGGCCGTATTACAGAAGATACCTGCTGGTCTGAGATGTAATCCGGTTGGATTCGTAATCGTAACTTTTTGTTTAACCATAATTTCCTCCGTCTATTTCTTCTTCCTCATCCTCTGTCCTTTTCTCTAATATAACCTCTACTTCCACATGATTGACCAGTGTACAGCCCTCCGGAAGTTCAACCGCAACCGGAACGACATAGGTCCCGGGCGCCGAATAGTTCTTCAGATCAATGCTTACCTTTCTGGCGGTTGAAAATACCTTCAGCACTTCCTCCGGTCCTCTCACCTGAATCTCCAGATCCACCACTGCGCCGTAACTGATCTCCAGATTCTCTGAAAGGTTGTTCACCGTGATAGAACTCGTCGAGACCTCATAATTCTGTACTCCCGGCTGTTCAATGGATACTGACACCACCACACTGTCGGCGTTCTCATCAACCAGCGACACTCCGTCCGGAAGATAGGATGATACCTCGACCACCCTCTCCGTTCTCTCCGTCAGATCTTCAATCCTGAGATCCTCCGCAGGAATCCTGATCTCATCCAGATTATCAAGATCCTCCTCGTCTCCCGTCACACTGATCTCCCGCGGCTCAACATTGACCGCACTAATCTTGTAACCCTTCGCCGCAGTGATCATAGAGGTGTCCGGCTTCACCGGGACATTCTTGATCTCATACAGCGTAACCTCTACACTCACGCCCTCTTTTCCAAGGTTATTCGCCAGAAGCGTCTGGTCGATCACATTATTGTTCGCATCATATAATATCAGTCTTGCCTCTATATCCGCATTCTCAGACAAACCTGACACATCTGCCTCTGCCACAACCCTGCTGATACTGTTGATCACAGATTCCGGACCGCGCAAGGTGACCTTCTCCGGGTTCGCCTTCAGCTCACCAAGCATGAATCCCTCTCTGACAGTCCCAAGCGTAGTGGGGGTGATCGGAAAATTATTCTTCGCCTCATCCTCAATCTTCACCTGTAGATTGGACGGACGCGTGTATGCCCTCTCATATCTGAATCCGGGAATCGTCACCTCGATCGGGATCTGGCTTCCCAGGCTTAATTCCTTCATATCTGCAATCGCAACGATATCTCCTGACTTGATCTTGTTCAGTACGGAACGCTTTGCACTGACCGTCACACTCACTTCTCTGGTATTGTCCACAACCTGATAGGTCCGGTTCGTTGAAGTCACTATCTCCTCATTTATCACACTCACCGGAATCCCGTTATATACATCCTCTGTTACCGGATCGTCAATATTAACCACAATGAGCCACATAAAGACTGCAATAAAGAAGGCTAATATCTTAAGACCCAGATTATCTGTCAGTCTTCTTCTCATTCTTACGCCTTCCTTTCCATAATGCTGTCAGTCTGCCGCTCTCTACCCGCCGTTCCTGGATACGCTCAAGCTTCTCCCGCAGTTCCTTCTCGTTGATATTCCTGTAGAGCATGCCGCCCTGCGCTACGGATACCGCGCCTGTCTCCTCCGATACCACGATGATCAGGGCGTCACTCACCTCGCTCATCCCAAGCGCCGCGCGGTGCCTGGTTCCAAGCGCCTTGCTGATCCTCATGTTATCAGAAAGCGGCAGATAACATGTCGCTGACACGATCCTGTCTCCCCTGACAATGATCGCGCCGTCATGCAGCGGTGTATTGTGTTCGAATATATTGATCAGTACCTGGCTGGACACGAGACAGTCCATCCGGATCCCTGTACTCTCATACTCCGTAAGACGAATCGCCTGTTCTACCACGATCAGCGCTCCTGTCTTCACCTTCCCCATGGCATATGCGGCATCAATCATGCTCTCTCTTGTCTCTTCACTGAACCTTGCCGTCTCACGCCCTGTCTCGAAAGGCACCATAGACGTAAGGAACTGCTTCTCGCCCAGCTTCTCCAGGGCTCTTCGAAGCTCCGGCTGGAAGACTACGATCGCCATAGTAGCTATGGCAGTCACACAATTCTTAACAATATACAGAATCGTATGCATCTTGAATATGGTGGCTATCAGAATGAATACAGCAAGTACGATGATTCCTTTCAACAGCATCCATGCTTTCGTATTCTTGATCCATACCATGATCTCATAGATCAGGACTGTCAGTATCAATACCTCCACCACATCTGTAATCCGGATCTCCGGGAAATACCACCCGGCAATAAATCTCTCCATAAATCTGCTTATACGCTGCTCCATTCATTCACCTCCTTTTTAATCATACAACCTTTACACATACGCAGCCGGGAGAAGACCTGCGAACCATACAGCAGCCTGGTATAACCCTCTCGAAATACCTTACTGTGGATGCTAGTCCTTCAGATTAAGATCCCTTCTGAGGCTCTGCGTAAGAAGCATCTTATCAATCTCACGCATATCATGCTTCTTGACAGACTGTCCCTTCTTGGGCACGGGTCTTCTGCCGTTCTTTGCCGCTCCTTTTGAAGCCGCCCCGGATGATTTCCTGCGGACAACCTCTGTATCCATAATCTCCGTCTCCTGCCGTTCATTAATCCTCTTTACCGTCTTCTCCGGCTTTGCAACCGACAGCTTGGGAACTGCCTTGACATAATAATAGTATTCATCATCTTCAAACTGCAGATTCTCGCTTCTGGAATAATCTACGGAGAAGAAGAATATCTCCAGCACCAGCCCCACTGCAAGAGACGCAATACTTCCTCCGATCATGGTTCCATAGGAAGTATGTATCCCCAGCGCTATATCTCCGACAACGATCACGATTATATTCACAATCGTCCCGGCGACAACTGCAATCTTCCAGGCATGATCCATGGAGGCCCTGCGGAACGCGAATACGATAAAGAAGCAGATAACAAAGGCCGTCACTACAACCCACATCTCTTTATTCTGAAATACCTTCATAATATAATCCGTGGCCTGTGACATCATCCCCTTCGCATCTGCACCCTCCATATTGGGAGCGGCCTTCTTCACGTATTCCATCATATAGTACACAATGGACCCGCAGATCACGGCCACCATACTTCCCGGAGGCGCTACCAGGCCGCATGCCACAGGAATCACGTACGGAATCTTCAGGAAGAATGCAAGGGGTGTCAACAGCACAATAAGAGCCATCTTCGGCGCAAGTCTGAGGTAGAAGATATACATGATCAGGAATATAACAGCCGTTACCGCAAGTACAATCAGAGACACTGCGTACATATGCGCCGCGATCAGAGCCGTCGCGGCCACAACCGTCACCGATAATGGAAGGAACGTACAGACAATAGCCAGCGCCACTGCAGCTACGGGAGTCGCAGCCGCCTTCATAAATCCTACGTTATGATTGATAACCATGAATACAGTGACCGCCAGTATAAACTGAAGCACCTTATCATACACCTTTGAATTACGGGAATACAATTCCTCTAATCGTCCACGAAGTACATATATACTATCCATATTACCTCTTCTCCTTTTCATACAGCCGTAAAAGCCGTGTCAGATCATGGTTATATTTCTTCACTCTCTGTCTGGCGTCCTTATGCTTCTCATTATATACATAACCGGTTATGATCGCATATGCAATAGTTAAAGAAATATATCCAAGTATGACTATACCGCCAAGCATCATAATCAATGCATTGGACATATTGTCCAGTATCTTCTCTATCCCCAGCAATACCGCTATCCCGACAATACAGCCATATCCGATCGTTGTCCACAGAATAGAACATATGACATGCATACTGGTATAATCCTTCCGGTAATATTCACTGACCTTAAAGTCTTCTTTTCCGTCTGTCTGTTCATAAAAAGCAAGACGAGTCATAAGCTCTACTTTTCTTTGATCTAACATAAACCACCTCAAAATGTTATTATATGTTTCTAAACATCATTTTTAGTATAACAAATATCAGTACCCTTGTCCAATACTTATGGTTAAAAAATAGACTTTTTCGACTCCTTTCTCCTTCAAAACCTGCGCTGCCGCATCCATCGTGCTTCCCGTAGTATATATATCATCAATCAGCAGTACTGTCTTCACAGGGAAAAAGGACTTTCTCACGGCAAATGCGCGCCTCAGGTTCTTCCTTCTTTCCTGATGCCCCAGCATTTTCTGGGGAGCTGTACAGATTCTGCGTATAAGGCATTGGCTGTCTACCGGTATCCCCAGCATTTCTCCCATCCTGCGGCTGATAATCTCAGCCTGGTTGTATCCTCTTTTCTTTCTTCGCTTCCTGTGGAGGGGAATCGGGATAATAAGGTCTGGCTTCCAGCGCCTTATTGTACGACCAAAACAGAAGACCAGCTCCTCTGCATAACAGATGCCATATCTTCTCTGATTATGATACTTGAATTGATAGATAGATATACTGACAGGATCCCTGTGCAGCCACAAACCATACCCTCTGGTGTATTGGTGCTTCATGTGCATACAGTCATAGCAGTATTCCTGCTCCTCATGACGCAGCGGCTTGCCGCACTTCATACACCTTGGTTCCTGAATCCTTATATTCTCAAGCCGCCTTCTGCACCGGGCGCAGATTCCCTGACTGCTCACTCTGCCGCAAAACGGGCATACTTCCGGCCACAGCCAGGTACTGGCTCTTTCTCCGATATGCAAGATCTGTTTGTTAATATTTTTCAGCATAATTCGCGGATTCGCTGGTCAAGACTGGTATTGCGTCTCTGTTCATTGACGTTCTGAATCATCTCCTGAAACACCTGATCGCTTCCGACCAGAGTCACGCAGCGTCTTGCCCTTGTGACAGCCGTGTATAAAAGATTCCTGTGAAACAGCTGCCTTGGACCGTTAAGCAGCGGAATTACGACTGCCGGATATTCACTCCCCTGTGACTTATGTATTGTGACCGCATAGGCAAGCTCCAGTTCATCCAGCAGCGGATACGGATACCTGACGATCCTGTGCTCGTCATATTCTACAGTCACTGTCTCTTCATATGTATTGATCTTCTTGATGATGCCCATATCGCCGTTGAAGACGCCCATGCCTTTATCTACGGCCATGCCATACCGGGTCAGGATCTGCCATTCCAGCTGATAATTATTCTTAATCTGCATCACCTTATCCCCTTCCCGGAAGATACGGTCTCCGTGCTCCTTCTCCACTTTTCCCGGTTCCCCGGGGTTCAGATATTCCTGCAGAATCCCATTCAGCCTCTCAACCCCCAGCAGTCCCTTGCGCATAGGCGTCAGTACCTGGATATCATATGGCTTCGCATCCACATACCCAGGCAGCTTATTCCGAATCAATGTAATGACCACACTGATGATCACATTCGCGTCCTGACGCTTCAGGAAGAAGAAATCCCGGCTCTTGTTGTCTAACACAACTTCCTCACCCCGGTTGATCTTGTGGGCGTTGACCACAATATCACTCTCGCCTGCCTGCCGGAAAATCTTCTCAAGCATCACAACAGAGAAGCACTCTGATGCGATAATATCCTTCAGCACACTGCCCGGCCCTACGCTGGGAAGCTGATTGCAGTCCCCCACAAGAATCAGCCTTGTCCCCGGTATCACCGCCCTTAACAAAGCAGACATCAACGGCAGATCCACCATGGACATCTCATCAATTATGATCACATCCGTCTCCAGAGGATTCTCCTCGTTTCTCTGAAAACCACTGATACCCTCTTCCTCCGGATTCCCGCTGACCTCTAAAAGCCGGTGGACCGTCTGTGACTCATAGCCGGTTGCCTCTGTCATACGCTTGGCCGCCCGTCCTGTCGGCGCCGCCAGACAGATATCCAGTCCTTCGCTCTCGAAAAACTGTATCATGGCATTGATCGTAGTCGTCTTTCCGGTTCCCGGACCTCCGGTCAGCACCATGATTCCATGCCTTGCCGCCTCCAGAACTGCCACACGCTGTTTCTCGTCCAGACTAAGCCCGGACTGGTCTTCCATTGCCTTAAGACGTCTCCTCAGGCTCTCCTCTTCCTGCTCATAATCTACATCCAGATCATGCAGCATCCTCGCCATATTCATCTCCATGTAGTAATATCGGGATGAATAAATACGGCGTCCGTCATCCTCATCCTTTATGACAATCTTCTTCTCCATCGCAAGATCCATCAGATATTTCCCGATGTCCCTGATCTCTACCCCCAGCAGTTCACCCGACCGGTGCATCAGCGCCTCCTGCCTCAGATACACATGCCCGTCGTTCACACTCTGTAAAAGAGTATAAAATATCCCGCTTTGAATCCGGAAATCCGAGTCCGTATGAATTCCGACCCTTGCCGCAATCTCATCCGCAGTCTTAAATCCCACGCCATGCACATGATCCGCAATCTGATAAGGGTTCTCCTCTATTACACGATACACATTATGCCCGTAATGCTGGTAAATCTTCGCCGCAAGTGTAGCTGATATCCCGTATTTCTGCAGATATATCATCGCCTGACGCATGTCCTTCTTCTCTGATACCTGTGAAGATATCTCTCGTGCCTTCCGCTCGCTGATCCCCTTGATCTCGGCGAGCCTCTCAGGTTCTTCCTCTATGATCCGGAAGGTATCTTCTTTGAATCTCTTCACGATTCTCCCAGCCAGAGAAGCTCCAATCCCTTTGATCGATCCGGATCCAAGGTATCTCTCTATAGACATAAGATCTTCCGGCTCGCAGATCCTTGAACTCTCTGCCTTGAACTGAAGGCCATAGAGCTTATGTGTGATATACTCACCTGTAAGCTCCAGCAGCTCCCCTTCTTCAATATAATGGAAATTACCTACGCAGGTCACTTCTCCATCTTCATTATTCAAATGAAACACTGTATATCCGTTCTCATCATTACGGAATACAATATGTTCTACATATCCTTTTATACTGTCCATCAGAATTCTTTTCGCCCGCTCACTAATTCTACGAACTGCCCCGTTCCGATCGCAACTACCTTCATCGGATCCTCGGCAGTCATTGTATTTATCCCTGTCTTTTCCTCTATCAGTTCCTCTAAGCCCCGAAGCATGGAGCCTCCGCCTGTAAGCATAATACCACGGTCCAGAATATCCGCAGATAATTCCGGCGGCGTACGCTCCAATACATTGATCACTTCCTCCACAATCTGTCCGGTGGGTTCTCTCAGCGCTTCCTCTGTCTCGAGAGAGGTTACTGTCACAGTCTTAGGAAGCCCCGTCACAAGATTACGCCCCCTCACCTCGATTGCTTCATCTTCAATCAGCGGATAGGTCGTGCCGATCTTAATCTTGATATCCTCCGCCGTCCGTTCCCCGATCAGAAGATTGTGCTTCTTGCGCATATAACGGACGATAGCCTCGTCAAAATCATCACCCGCAATCTTAATCGAAGAATTCACCACCGTTCCTCCCAGGGAAATCACCGCGATATCAGCCGTTCCTCCTCCGATATCTACAATCATATTGCCGCATGGCTTCGAGATATCTATCCCGGCCCCGATCGCCGCCGCCACCGGCTCTTCGATCAGGTTCACCTCCCTGGCTCCCGCCGCATAGGTTGCCTCCTCTACCGCCTTACGCTCCACTTCCGTGACGCCGCTGGGCACACAGATGCTGATCCGCGGCTTCTTGAAGGTCCGCTTCCCCAGCGCCTTCTGCACGAAGTACTTTATCATCTTCTCTGTCACTGTATAATCTGAAATGACTCCCTGCCGCAGCGGACGGACCGCCACGATATTCCCCGGCGTCCTTCCCAGCATCAGACGTGCTTCTTCTCCAATAGCCTTTATCGCGTTCGTATCCCTGTCATAGGCAACCACAGATGGTTCCTTCAATATGACGCCTTTTCCCTTTACATAGACCAGGACACTGGCAGTTCCCAAGTCAATTCCGATATCTACTGACATCTTATTTCCCCTTTCCCATGCTATATATGATTATCATTTGTTGACTTGACTTTTGTGTATCTCTATAATCATGATTGTTACTCTTCCTCCTGGTACAGCATTGCATTGATCTCAAAGTAAAAAGTGCATGCTGTAGTATCTCTTTCGCAGACTTCTTTCACATGTTATATTCCAGCACCGCCCGGTGCTCGTTTCATTATAATCAACTTTACAGGAAATGGAAACCCTTTTTTACTTAAATATTTGTGAAGCACTTGGGATTGCCGCATCATTTCCTTCCATAATTCGACAAACCTGAAAGCTCTGCCCGCTTTCCCAGTGTGCCGCCTGCTTCTCCTTCAACAGGGCAGGCATCAAAAATGAGTCGCACTCTATGATCTGTGCAGCACGGTCTGAATATATTTCCCGGTATAAGAAACCGGATTCTGCGCCACTTCCTCCGGCGTCCCCTTTGCGATTACAGTACCGCCCCTGTCGCCGCCTTCCGGCCCGATGTCTATGATGTAGTCCGCCGTCTTGATCACGTCCAGATTATGCTCGATCACAATCACCGTATTCCCGTCCGAAGACAGACGGCGCAGAATCTCCGTCAGCTTGTGTACATCCGCAAAGTGCAGCCCCGTCGTCGGCTCGTCCAGAATATAGATGGTCTTGCCTGTGCTGCGCTTACTCAGCTCCGTCGCCAGCTTAATTCTCTGCGCTTCGCCTCCTGACAGCGTCGTAGACGGCTGTCCCAGGCGGATATATGACAATCCCACATCATACAATGTCTCCATCTTCCTGCGGATACTGGGTACATTTTCGAAGAAATGCAGCGCTTCCTCTACTGTCATATCCAGAACATCATAGATGCTTTTCCCCTTATATTTTACCTCCAACGTCTCACGATTATACCTCTTACCGCCGCAAACCTCACAAGGTACGTACACATCCGGCAGGAAATGCATCTCTATCTTGAGGATACCGTCGCCGCTGCACGCCTCACATCTGCCGCCCTTCACATTGAAACTGAAGCGTCCCTTCTTATATCCCTTCGCTTTCGCATCCGCCGTAGAGGCGAATAGATCCCTGATCAGGTCAAAGACTCCCGTATAGGTAGCCGGATTCGACCTTGGCGTCCGGCCGATCGGCGACTGGTCGATATTGATTACCTTATCAAGCTTATCCATCCCTTCAATCGCAGTATGCCTGCCCGGAATCGTCCGTGCCCGGTTAAGCTCTCTGGCAAGTCTCTTGTAGAGAATCTCATTCACCAGAGAACTCTTCCCCGATCCGGATACTCCCGTCACACACGTCATGATTCCCAGCGGGAATTCCACGTCTATATTCTTGAGGTTATTCTCCCTGGCGCCGGTGACCTTAAGCCAGCCCGACGGCTCCATGCGCTTTTCTGGAACCGGTATGCGTATCTTGCCGCTTAAGTATGCCCCGGTGACAGAAGCCTTGTTCTTCATGATCTCCTTCGCATTCCCCTGCGCCACGACCTCTCCGCCGTGCTCGCCGGCGCCCGGCCCGATGTCCACAATATAATCTGCTTCCAGCATCGTGTCCTCGTCATGCTCCACGACAATGACCGAATTCCCCAGATCCCTCAGATGCTTCAAGGTTCCCAGAAGCTTATCGTTATCCCTCTGATGCAGCCCAATGCTCGGCTCATCCAGGATGTAGGCAACCCCCACCAACCCGGAGCCGATCTGCGTCGCCAGACGAATCCGCTGCGCTTCACCTCCCGACAGACTTCCCGTCGCCCGGGCAAGGGTCAGGTAATCAAGTCCGACGTCCATCAGGAACTGGATTCTTGCCTTAATCTCCTTCAAGATCTGCCCTCCAATCAGAAGCTGCTGCTTATTCAGTTCCAGCTGCTCAAGGAATTCCTGGAGACGCTCAATAGACAACGCCGTCAGCTCGGCGATATTCCTGTCACCCACCGTAACCGCAAGAGCCCCCGGCTTCAGTCTCTGCCCTTTACATTCATGGCAGGGGGTGATCCGCATGAACTCTTCATATTCCGCTTTCGAATACTCAGAAGAAGTCTCTCTGTAACGCCGTTCCACATTGCGCAGAAGACCCTCGAAGGCGACGTCATATACCCCTTCGCCGCGCTGTCCGCGGTAATGAACCCTGACTTCCCTGCCGCCCGTTCCGTGAATCAGCACATCATGAATCTTCTTGGGATAGTCCTTAAAAGGCGTATCCAGAGAAAAATGATATTCCCGGCACAGCGCTTCCAGTATGGCATTGGAAAAACTCTTCTTATCATTACAGGACTGCCAGCCCATGACCGTGATCGCACCTTCCATGATGCTAAGGCTCTTATCCGGAATGATCAGATCCTCATCAAACTCCATCTTATATCCCAGACCAAAGCATTCCGGACATGCTCCAAAAGGGTTGTTGAAGGAGAAGCTCCTTGGCTCAATCTCTTCGATACTGATGCCGCAGTCCGGACATGAGAAGCTCTGGCTGAAATTAATCGGCTCGCCGTCTATCACATCGACAATCAGCAGCCCTTCCGCCAGCCCCAGAACCGTCTCAATCGAATCTGTCAGTCTCTGTTCGATTCCTTCCCTGACCATCAGACGATCCACAATAATCTCTATATTATGCTTGATATTCTTATCTAACGTGATCTCCTCCGACAACTCATAGAGATTGCCGTCCACACGCACACGCACATATCCGTTCTTCTTGGCACGCTCCAGAAGCTTGGCATGCGTGCCCTTCCTCCCGCGGACAACCGGAGCCAGCAGCTGGATCTTCGTTCTCTCCGGCAATTCCATGATCTGGTCTACCATCTGATCTACCGTCTGCTTCTTAATCTCTTTCCCGCATTTCGGACAATGGGGAATCCCGATTCTGGCATAGAGAAGACGAAAATAATCGTAGATCTCCGTCACTGTCCCTACCGTAGATCTCGGATTCCGGTTTGTCGATTTCTGATCAATGGAAATCGCCGGAGACAAGCCCTCGATACTCTCCACATCCGGCTTCTCCATCTGCCCTAAAAACTGTCTGGCATAGGAGGACAGCGACTCCATATATCGTCTCTGTCCTTCCGCGTAAATGGTATCAAAAGCCAGGGATGATTTGCCCGAACCGCTGAGTCCGGTCAGCACGACCAGCTCATCCCTTGGAATATCCAGGTCGATATTCTTCAGATTGTGCTCGTTGGCGCCTCTGATTCTGATAAATTGTTTGCTATCTCTTTTCTTTGCCATATTTTATCCTTCCTGATATTATCTTAATAAATATATTATCTTCAATCCGCACTCTGTTCCCGCTGTCTCCAAATATGTGCCAATACTTACTCTATCCTGATTATTGAAGATCATTCAAGACCTTCTTCAACTCTACCAACTTATCCCGCAGTTCCGCCGCAGCCTCAAAATTAAGTTCCGCCGCGGCCTTCTTCATCTGTTTTGTCAGCTCCTGAATCAGCTTCTCCAGTTCTTTCCTGCTCATGGATTCCGGATCCTTCTCCATACGGAGCTCTTCCGCCGCCACCTTCTTCGACACAGCAATCAGGTCACGTACGCTCTTCTTGATTGTCTGCGGGGTAATGCCATGCTCCTCATTATACTTCATCTGAACCTTCCGGCGGCGTTCGGTCTCTTCAATCGCAAGACGCATGGAATCTGTAACCGTATCGGCATACATGATCACATGCCCTTCTGCATTACGCGCCGCACGTCCGATCGTCTGAATCAGGGATGTCTCCGAACGCAGGAAGCCCTCCTTATCCGCATCCAGAATCGCCACCAGTGTAATCTCCGGTATATCGAGACCCTCTCTCAACAAGTTAATCCCCACCAGCACATCAAAAACATCCAGACGCATATCCCGGACAATCTCCGTCCGTTCCAGCGTATCAATATCAGAATGAAGATAACGGACACGGATGCCTACTTCCCGCATATAATCGGTAAAATCCTCTGCCATCCGCTTCGTCAGCGTCGTAATCAGCACCTTATTCTTCTTAGCGATCTCCTTATTCACTTCACCCACCAGGTCGTCAATCTGCCCTTCCACAGGGCGCACCTCGACTTCCGGATCCAGAAGCCCGGTTGGCCGGATGACCTGCTCCGCCCGCAGTAATTCATGCTGCTCTTCATATGGTCCGGGAGTTGCCGAGACAAACATCACCTGATCTATCTTACTTTCAAATTCCTCGAAATTCAAGGGTCTGTTATCCTTTGCCGACGGAAGCCGGAATCCATATTCTACCAGCGTTGATTTCCTTGACTGGTCGCCGTGGAACATCCCTCCAACCTGCGGCACTGTCTTATGGGATTCGTCGATCATCATGATAAAATCATCCGGAAAGTAATCTATCAGGGTATGCGGCGGCTGACCTGCCGCAAGCCCCGTCAGATGCCGCGAATAGTTCTCAATTCCGGAACAGAATCCTGTCTCCCTCATCATCTCTATATCAAAATTCGTCCGCTCGGCAATCCTCTGCGCCTCCAAAAGCTTCCCTTCACTCTTAAAATACCTGACCTGTTCCTCTAACTCGGCTTCAATCTCCTGAATCGCCCGGTTAAGGCTCTCCTTGGATACCACATAGTGGGACGCGGGGAAGATGGCTACATGGTTCAGTTCATTCTTAATCTCCCCGGTCAGGATATCAATCTCTGTAATGCGATCTACTTCATCGCCGAAAAATTCAATCCGGTATCCAAGGCTCTCATAGAGTGCGGGGATGATCTCCAGGACATCCCCCCGCACCCGGAAGGTTCCGCGCTTAAAATCCATCTCATTGCGGTCGTATTGGATCTCTATTAACTTCTTGATCACCTCGTCCCTGTCCTTGATCATCCCTGGACGCAGAGAGATTACCATATTCTGGTAGTCTATAGGGGAACCAAGACCGTAGATACAGGATACACTGGCTACGATGATTACGTCTCGCCGCTCGGATAACGCCGCTGTCGCGGAATGGCGCAGCTTATCTATCTCGTCGTTGATAGATGAGTCCTTGGCGATGTAGGTATCGGAGGACGGGACGTAGGCCTCGGGCTGGTAGTAATCGTAGTAGGAGACAAAATACTCCACCGCATTCTCCGGGAAATATTCGCGGAATTCTCCATACAGCTGTGCGGCCAGCGTTTTATTATGCGCTATGATAAGGGTGGGTTTATTCAGTTCCTGTATCACATTCGCCATCGTAAAAGTCTTCCCAGACCCCGTAACCCCTAGTAAAGTCTGGAATTGATTGCCTTCCCTGAATCCCTTTACCAGTGTCTCAATTGCCTCCGGCTGGTCTCCGGTAGGTTTATATTCCGAGACTAATTTAAACTTTTTTTGCTCTGTTCCCACAGACATACCTCCTTACTATCATGCCTATTGGCCCATAAATTCGTGTAATTTCTCCTGAAAATTCGTGTAATGGAAACTTTCCGCCGGGCGAAAAGGCCAATTACACGAATAAAGTCACTAAACTTAATTTTTCTAACTATGCAATACATAACAATATCTATGGATACTACGTACCACAGAATAGCATAATTCTTTATAATGGAAAAGACCTAAGCTTAATTTCGTCATGAACATTTGTTCTGATTCATTGTAACAGAAACATTAATTAAATGCAACAGAATCTCTTATATATCAAGAAATTTCTCTGCCCCTCCTTTAATCCAAAAAAAGAAGGGCAGCCTTCCGCTACCCCTCTCCTGCAAACCATTCATTTATATCTGCCAATTCTGTTACATCCGAGTAATCGTACACAATCGATGTCTGTGCTCTCTTCTCCTTTCTTTCCTCCATCTCCTCAACTTCTTCTGTTCCCTCTTCCTGAATCTCAATTACTTCCTGGAACATCTCCCATAACAAAGTTCTGTCTGTATAATCATAAGGGTGAACTTCTGAAATAAACTCCTGCAGTTCGTCTATACAATCCTCTATAATCGCCTGCATATCCGTATAGGTATCTACAGTAATAATAGATTTCGCATGTCCTAATGCTGTTGCCACTGCTTTTTGGTTAATATTATTTTTCATCAAAAGTGTAGCATAGGTCTTACGTAGATCATGAAAGCGTATATGCGGAAGCCCCGTTTTTTCTAAAAGTTCTTTATAATGCTTAAAATGGTAATCTTTACTTCGTGGACGTCCATAACTTGAACAGCATATATATCCCATATCCTGAAAAACCCATTTCCCATTTTGCCTTCTGCTACGATTTCTTTCATACCGCTTTCGTTCTTCCAGAATTTCATGATACACATAATCCGGTATATCCAACTCCCGGCAACTGGAACGAGTCTTTGGTCTGATCTCCTGCTTTGTTTTTGATTTCACACATTTTTCACTTTCTTCCGCATGAAGATCCTCTCCAAGCTGACGTTGAATTCTCAATTTATGATGTGTGAAATCCACATCCGAATATTTCAGTCCATTTATTTCACTTTTTCGCAGCCCCATCAACAACGCAAACACTATCTGCATATGAATACGTGAATCCTTAGACACTTCCAATAAAAGTTTAACCTGTTCCAGATTATAGGTTTTAGCCTCCTCAACAACAATGGTATGATATTTGTCCTTCTTTATCTGTTTAGGTAAATCTACATCTACACATGGATTATTCATAATCAAATGCTTATCTAATGCATACCTCATGGATGTATTTAAAATTGTCTTCGCCAATTTAGGTATAGACGTATATTTATCCGTCAGCAACTTGTAAAGCTTGCTCAAATGCCCTTGATTAAGTGTCATTAGCTTTAGATTGCCTATCTGCGGTATGATATGCTTATCAATACAATTTTTATATGTATGGTAGCTATTCGCTGTAAAAGACGGCTCCGGTTTCATAACTTCTTCCAGCCAGTATACTAACAATTCCCGAACTTTAATGTTAGGATACACAACATAAGTTCCCATATGAAGTTGTGCTATGATGCCATTACGCGCCTTGTTAGCCTCTGTCTTTTTCTCATACCCTGCGTGTTGACATATCTTTTCTTCTCCATCAGCATAATACAGCTTAACACGAAAGCCAAACTTCCCTTTCACAGACATAATATTAGATATTTTGTAATCTATATAAGGGTGCAAATTAACCTTTTTTAAATCCATCTCTCCTCCTGGTTATTCTTCATCTGGAACAAATTCTTTATTCATAAATTCCATTATTTTTTCATCTGCATCCATAATGTCAAGATAGAACTCAAATGTTGTATGAACAGAGCTATGGCCAAGCATCCCCGATATCTTTGCTATACTTACACCCCTTTCCAAAAGGATTGTTGCAAACATATGCCGCAGTCCATGAACTGTAATGTGTGGTAACAAATTTCTTTCACACAGCACATACAATTCTTTATTCATAGAGCCTAATCCATGTGGCAAACCATTTTTTTGACAACTTACATAATCCATATCCTGATACGCATCCTCTAACAGATTTTTATTTGCCGCAATCTGCCGGCGTCTTTTTTCTAATTCTACTAAAACAATATTGGGAACCCGAAGTATGCGGTTACTTTTTTCTGTTTTGGGATCACGCTCTACTATACTGTATTCTTCTATACCGGCCCCATTTTCTTCCAGTTTTATATTGGCAGCTAATTGTCGTTGGATATGTACTGTCTTCTCACTCAAATCAAAGTCACCAAACTTCAACCCTAATATTTCCCCTTTACGTAATCCAAGATATAAAGCAAGTATAATCTCCAGAAACCAGTTTCTTCCTTTGGCAGCATGCAATAAAAGAATAATCTGTTCTTTATTCAAAATCTGGATTTTCGGCTTTCTTCTCGGATATTTCTTAGTATTAGGAACCGGATTATTTGAAATCATTCTGGAAACTACAGCATCTTTAAAAGCGATATAAAGTAATTCCCTGCTTTTATTTCCAGCAGATTCACAATACTTAGAGGCACTTTTTAATAATTCATTCAAGTATTCTGAACTGACCATTCTAAGTTTAATATCTTCTTCAATTGACGGAAAAATAAATGTATATAAAACATATGCGGACACATACTGCGTAGTACTTTCTACTCTGTCTGAAAATATGCTTTGAAACCAATATATCAAATACTCCTTCAATGATATATCTTTTCCCTGCACTAAAAACCGTGCTTCCATAGCTTGTTCAAACTCTGCAATATGCTTTTTATATGCTTTCTCTGCTTCTATATCACTGCTAAAACCGCCTATTTTCCCATACTTTACGCTATAATCCTCCTGCAAAACTTTTGTCCTGTAATACCATGAACCTCTTTCATAAAAAGCATGCGGGCACTTTTTAGATTTTTTATCCATTCTCTCTCCTCTTAAATTTCCTCTCCATCTATCCACCTGTCAAAAGAATCTTTCGGAACCCGGTAGATACGTCCTATCTTAATTACTCTGAATGGAGCCTGTTTTTTATTAACCTCATCCAAGAAATCATAAGTTTTACTTCTTCCAATCCCCAGTAATTGCTGAATCTCCTCAGCATTGTACACCTTTGATAACAGATTTTCTTTTGCCATATGTCCTCCTCCTTTTATAGTTTCTGGTTAATGAACTTCCTTGCCGAACCTGCATTACTGCGTAAAAAAAGACACCAAAAAACCAGCCGATTTTTTAGTGTCTTTCTTTTTTAATCATTCGGTCAAAGACCGACATAAAATTTTACTTCTGAACCTACTCCAGAACAAGAATTTTACACAGTTATGCATTTCTGCAAAAAATTACAGTTACACTTTAACACAATATATAGCTGTTTGTCAATAATTAATTCTATATATTGTGTTTAATCAGCATTCTTTATACATTTATCAAAGTACATCCAATTGCATATAACCTTCTCTACATTAAAAGAAGCCTGCATAACCTTAATTTCTGTATATTTTTTTCTCATTTTTTCATACTGTTCACATTTGTTTGCTGCTATTCTGCCCTATCTTACAAATCCAATCCTCCTCAATCTCCACTTCATTCTCCCGCAGATACTTTTCCACGCACGGGCCGGACATACACAGCCTCATGTTGATCTCCCAACGCTGCGCCTCCCCATGTTCCTTTTCAAACTTCTCGCACCACTGCTTCCGTATATTGGATGCAATCCGTATTTTCCTGCAGTCAAACCCATATCCTTCCTCTACCGGCATCTGAAATTCCTCTGCCACCTTCCTGTAAAATGCAGCCAGGTTCAGATTGGGATAAAATGCATCTATCGTCTCCTGCTTCACTGCCCTGATTCTTCTCTCCATCTGCTTCTCTCCTTGTTTATAGAAAATTGACGTGTAGATAAAGTAACCGCCTCGGTGCTAATTGGGAAAACACATTGCTTTTTCATATTCAAGAATCTGATCCCATGTTAACCATTTGGGTTTTTCCTCCTCCGAAAAGCTAAGCCAGATTCTTTTCATCTCTTCTATGAGCTTCCTTTCATCTTTTAATGGAAGAACGTCAGAATTTCTGTTACCATAACCAAGATAATAGTCACAATCACATCTGTATCTGTCCAGCATTTGATAATGGAACCGTTTATTTTCATCAACTTGTCCTTCCTTTGATAAAATAATAAATGGTCTTCGGATTGGCATATCCGGCTCACCATCAAATGCATTATCCGCTACAGAGCAAAGATCTGGCTGATTGCTTCCTAATGTAATATCCTTCCATAAATGTCCATGCTGGTCTTTATAGACTGGACGCGACCAAAAGTCTGTACCTATCGGCTGTAGTTCTAAAGTATCTTTCATGCTTTCTGATGTATTCATATAGATTCTCCCTTCATTGCCCGTATGTCTTTGAAAAAGTCTAAGGCATCAAACAGCCCCTGCTGATAAGCAGCCCGCCCATATTCTGAAGCGCTTGCATTGCTCTCTTCCAGGGCATCCTCAATCAGCCTCCATTGCTCATGTGTGAACATATCCTTATTCAGCTTTTCAGTCTTTGCTTCGGCCTTCTGCTTTGATTTCTGATATTTACGGTCTTTCCGCAGTGTATCTTCCAAAGCTGTATCCAACCTGTTCCTGATAAATTGCTGTAGAACCGTGTGTCTGCTCTCCGGCTCCGTATCTGAATCTGCATCAGACTTTATATCCGGATCTTCATCAGACTTCGTATCCAGATTCTGTTCTTCCTCTGCCCTATGGTCATTAGAAGCCATGCTGTTTATAGCCTGATTTCTTTCCCGGCAGATGTTCTGGAATAGATCAGCAATGATCAAGAACCCTGCCTGCAGTCCCATTTCCATATATACGCTGGCATTTTCATTTGCCATCTCGTTCGTTGCGGATAACAGTATGGAAGCTCCCTCTTCACCATATTGTTTAGCAACATTCTCGAAAGCCACCTCTGCATCATCCAAACGCGCCTCATAACTGCGGCCATCACGGTCTGGAACCATGCTGTATAACAGATAATCTGCAATTCCTTTTACTGTTGCCCTTTCAAATATTTTCTCTGCAAATTTCATAATATTTTCCTACCTTTCACCATTTCGTTTTCTATTAGCAAGGTCCGCCTTCCGCACCATGGAAAGCCCCTGCCGGATACATCCATTGATCCTTTACATAGATGGAATCCTTGGAGAACTCCCCTGTCATCAGGCTGTATAATGCCTCCTGGTCACCGTGATAAACACAGGACTTTGCGTTCCCCACAAAGGTATCCAGATCACAGTGATTATCCAGCGTAAACCCAAGGATCTCTTCATCTTGCTTCAGCATTTTATAATCTTCCGGATATAACTCCCGAATTCCCGCAAACAGTGCCGGAGTGGAAAAGATACACATTGCACAGCTGCAGCGGTTCCATCCGGCGCGGTAACAGGGATGGGGATTCACCTTATGCCTTTTTAAAACCTCCCAGACATCTTTTTCCGAATAATCAATGACCGGACGCCACTGGTGTACGATCCGGTGCGCCTTTGCCTCTGCGTTTGTCCTGTGGATTTCCATCTCATTGTATTTGCTCCGCCCGGCCGACTCCCCTCTGCGCTCTCCGGACACAATCAGCAGGCAGGTATCCTTCTTTGTCTTCTCTAGGCTTGCCGTCACGCTGTCCTGTACGGAAGCTTTGAGACTCCCGCTGCACCAGCGCCCCTGATGGGTTCCTCCCTTTGCCGGAAATTTTAACCGTCTGCCCCCTATCTTTTCCAAATGCTCCAGGCTGTCCAGATTTCGGAGAACCGTATCTGCTACCATAATCTTTAAATAGGCAGAACACCACCGCTTGCTTAAATCCCCAGTCTTCATGGGAAATTTCATGCGGTACCCAAACTGCTCCAGCTGTTTTTCCATATCTTCTGCAGACTTTTCCTTCAGTTTCAGGCACTCCTTATATTTTTTTGACAAAGGGCACTGCCAGATCTCCTGTGTATCCGGTTCCTGCCATTCAATCGGCTCTGACGCGCCGATACGGTATAATTCTCCAAAGAAGCCGTTCTTTCTCCAGGATACCCTGAGCGGCACCTGCTCTGCCTCTGAAAAAGCATGGATATAACTGGAGGTACAGCGCCAGTCCATCCTCCTTGCCGGATGCCCGCCGTCAATGTCATGATGCCAGAACTCTATCTTCTGTTTGGGTACGCCAAGCTCTAACAGCTTATAGTAACAGGCGATACTGTCCTTCCCTCCTGAAATCAGGAGAATGATCAAATCATAACTTTCCAGCGGCAGCAACTCCTCCAGCAGAATTTTCTCCATGTACTTTGAATCCCTGCGCCCCGGCACCCTCGGCCGGACTCTTTTTCCGGTTCCATATATTGGGACATCCGGTTTTCCATAGATGACCGGCGTATCTTTCGTACAATCGGCATCCCGGATAAAATCCGGCTGAAATAAGGAAAGCTGCCCGTTAGACTGCTGGAAATATGTTTCCTCTTTCTTCAATGTATCCACCTCATTTCCAAAATCTATCCCAGGCAATCCTCCTTCACCAGAAGCGCCGTCTTTCTTTCCCCGGAAAAATGTGATTTCCCATTGCAGATCCACATGCTCCCGCGGGGTGCGGTCAATGCACCGATCATCCTTCTCCACCCCGAAGGCATGGATGTATACAATTCCACATCTTTTCTTATTGCAAATTCTATAATCCTGTTAAATTCATCCATAGTATCTCTCTCCTATCCTCATCTCAGGATACATTCCTTTGGAAGCGGTAAAAAGAAAGACGGAAACTATTGTCCGCCTTTCTCTCTACTCCGTATGGAATTCCTTCCGGAATCATTTTAAATTTTTTGCAAATCCCTTCAGATACAAATTGTAGTCTTTCTCTCGCGTTATGAACCTGATCCAGTAGTCTGCAACATGCCCGTTCATGAAAAAATTATACTCATAATCACTCACAGCTGAAGATGGATGAGCCTTACAAAATTTTCTTAAGGATTCCAGATTATGAAGCTGCGTTACCAGACAGCGGTAAATATCCTGTGATTCCCGGTGAAACTCCTTCGACCAAAGTTCCCCTCTGCACGGGAAATAGCTTCCCTGCCAGCCATCGCTGCCATAATATGCGCGGATATGCCCGATCTGGGCATCCGGATACTTCCCTGAACTTAAAGAATCCGGCGCTTCTGAGCAATGCTCGAATACCTCAAGGAAATTACAGGTCTCCTTCAGCTCAAACAACATATTTTCTTTTTTATCCATATAAAAATCCCTCTTTCTCTATGCGGCATGGCCGGTTTTCTGCCTGCTGTCGCCTAAAGCAAGGCAATACTCCATGCCTGTCTCTTTCTGAATCTCTGCCAGTTCCCTGCGGTTTACCAGAACCACAAGCTCATTTTTTACCACACCTTCCAGAATCCGGTCTCGTTCATAGGGAAACGGACAGTATCTGTGATACTGCTCCTCCATCTTAAGATAAATCTCTTGAAAAGAAAGCGTTCCCTTCCCCGTAAACAGCCTTAAGATTTCTTCTCTCATTCGTGTCTGCTCTTTTCTTAATTTCAGCAGATACTCTTTTCCTGCCGTCTCAACCATATCATTCGTTCCTCCGTCCTTTCTTTTTCAATTTGTGCCATCATACTCCAGCTAAAATCCTGTTATGCAGCTTCTTTTCCCGTATCCGGAATCTCCATCAGATCCGCTTCCAGAATGTCTGCGAGATACTGTCCTCTAAAAAGGCCGCCGTTGATCTTCACTTTCTTCTTCCGCATTTCGGCATAAGACTCTATCCGGATCTCCCGGCTCTTTTCCGCCAGCGTAACATCATCCCTGGTAAGCCTTTTCTGGACAATCGCCTGCCACTTCCGTAAGAATTCCGATGCCTCTTCAATATCCTTCTTCTGCCGGTCATACTCGGTACGTTTCTGCCGTATCACACCTCCCGGCTCCACCTCCAGCGTATAGTAAGGCTGGTCTGGCTGTTTTGTCTTCCTTAAGAACAGGATATAACTCTCCTGACTATTGATCCGGTCGAAATACTCCTTCTTCTTGTCAATACAATGGTGTAATGCCTGTCCTTCTTCCAAAATATCCTTGATCGTTCTCGGTGCAAGAATTGTATACGTCTTATTCGAGTATTCATATTTCTCCTGTAACCTTGGGAGAATATCATTGATATAAGGATACTCTTCTTCCAGTTCCCCCGCCGTTACCGACAGTTCATTCTTCTGTATATATTCCGCCAGTTCCTTATGTCTCTGATACAGTTTGGAAGCTCTGTATACAATCTCATCATATACGTTCATTTTGACACGCTTTGCCATAGAAAGATAATCTTTCCAGGTAATCAGCACCTGACGGATACTATCATCCGTTCCTACATTCTGGCGGACAAGATAATTTTTTACCTGTACATAACTCATCCGGTCATGAATAAATACAAGATCTTTTGGTAAAATATCATTTTTGATAAACCAGCAGAGCAAATCATCCGGCAGGCAGATATTCTCTTTCTTCTCCTGCTGAAGCCAGCATAAGGCATGGAATCCTCCATCCATCTCCCGCAGCCGTTTCAGTTTGGCATTATCAATTTCCAGCCGTTTTGCAAGCCCGCCTTTTGTATCCCTCCAGATAAGTTTTTCCGGGTTTTCTATCAATTCCTCTGACAGACCTTTAAGAGCTGCTTTTAGAATCTGCTCTAATACCGGAATTTTTTCCCATGCTTTCAGATATTTACGGGGATTTGAAACAGGATGATTTTGCATATACTGTATCAATCCGGTTTCTTTTAATTCTTTCCGTCCTAAATCAGGCAGTGTCCTTTGATATACTTTTCCTTCTATCGGTGAGGGAACATAATAGTAGTAATAATAATATCCCCGGTAATTGCAGCCTTCACCGCCAATCCAGCGGTCTCCCCGATTCTTGAAATTATCATAATAATAAGGTTCCTCACGAAACTTTTCATCGTAAAGAAAACGCTTGGTTTCCGAATAGTACACTTCAGGATTCTGAAAATTTCCTTTACGAAGAATCATGCGCACGTGGAACTTCCTTAAAATAATTCCAGGTTTACAACGCTGGATCAGATATGCCGCCTCTTCGTCCGTCCAGAAGGAAGGCGCTTTATCTACAGACTTAAAGATAATTTTCTGCCTGCATCTGCTGCATACTCCCGGCTGATTATATTTTGGAGCTTTAATCTCCACAGTCCTCCCGCAATGCGTGCAGTATCCTTCCGTTGCACCACCTTTTTTGTATTTGTAAAAGATATAGTGTTCAGAAACAGCATTTCTAAGAATCCACCGTTCCCAGTCTTTTGGCAGTCCGGGCACTGGCTCCATGGCTTTATCCCATACATCCGTTTTCTTTTTATGACGTGCAATCAGCTGCCGCTCCCGTATTCTCTCCTGATATTCCCATAAATCTCTGTAGGTTCTAGTCTCTGTTCCTAAATATTCGGAAATTAATTTCCCATCTCTCCTGCTGATATAAGTTTTCGGATCATACAGGTAATATCCTGAACATTCCAGGTTATGCAGCATGGATTTTCTCCATTTTCCACTATCCGTCTCAAAGGTGATAAAATCATCTTCCTTTTTATCAAAATACACCACATATGCCGGAATTTTGGCTCCTGCACGGACAAACTCTGGTAAATAAACAGAAATGATCAGATAGCCTTTTTCAATCTTTGCACGTAAACAGAGCTGATAGTAATAGCTCTTCCCTGTTTTCTTATACAAAGATCCATTGTCAGGAGCTTCCTTTTTAGCCATTGCTCTCACATATGACGTCACCCCAGCCGGTGTCAGCGTCATTAATTCTTTTTTCTTCATGCCTTCCACTTCCCTTCTTATTTTCCATAAGCATCATAAAATTTGTGTGGATGCCAGCGTTTCCCGTCAATGTTTATCAGTGCGATCTCTTCAATCTCAGGGCTGTTCTGCTCTTCCTTCAGGATTAATAAGAAATCTCCTTTTTCTCCTGCTGCTCTTGGATTTTTCCCGCGGACTACCCCGTATCCATTGCAGGCCGTACCTGTTTCTCTGCATATCCCACTGTTCCACCGACGTTTCGGATGTTCTACCATGTAGACTGCCGCCTCAAAAAGCATCTGCTCCAGCGAAAGACGTCGGACCAGGCGCATTTCCGTACAGGATATCTTACTGTCTACCGCATCCTCATCCAGATCCCCGCCTGCATCTACCTCATAATAAACAGAACCCCGCCAGTCGGGATAATAGCAAAAGCAGTCCAACGGATTTTCTGCACAGTGGAAGCCATTTTCTGCACAATTTGCTTTCTCCGTACGGTTTACCTTATCCTCTCGGAACTGGAAACCAAGACAGGTCAGATCCTTACGGAATCCTTTAAATGCTCTCACTCTTTTCCTCTCCATTTGTTTCTTCGTTTTTTTCTGCCATCATGTCAAACAAGGACATCTGAACCGGTGTCACTACAGATTTCTTTGTCCCTTTCGCCTGCCCTTTTGCCTCCGATTCCCTTTCCGGCGTCTCGTCTTCTTTTTCTGCGGTCTTTTCTGTTTTCTCTTCCGATACGCCTTTTGCTGAAGAACTCCCGGATGAAGCGCTCTTTTTCTTGCGTTCCTCCTTCTTTTTCAGGGAATTCAGCCGCTTTTTCGTTTCTGCCTTTCGTGCTTTCGCCTCCGCAGCTTCATCATCCAGGGCATAATAAGCATCCGCCCACTGATATACCTGCGTCTCCGATATTCCCATACCGATAGACTGATGTGCGTTGTCTGCCCGGCGGTTCGGATTCTTTTTCCCGCCAAACCTGGTATCATGCTCTTTTTCCGCCATCTGATACGCCTGCTCCATGATATAGTTCATGCATTTCTGGAGCGTTTTCTGCTTCTTTAATACCTGGATTCCAAACATAGGGTCTTCTTCTGCCTTTTTCATCAGATATCTGCCTACAATATCCGTAAAAAGCTGGTCTTTCATATGCCACATCTCTTCCTGCAGCTTTTCCGTTGCAGAAGCATAATCTTTTTCAGACAGCGGGATCTCCGCAAGCTGGAACCTCTTCCCTTTGATAAAATCCTCCACATCCTGCTCCGGCACCAGCCACTGGGCCGCTAACACCTTAAGCTCTGAAAAATTCTGCGAGTTCCTGAGATGCACTGCCATTGCATTCAATTCTTCTGTATTGTTGATCAGTTTCTCATACACGGCTGTTTCCTCCTTCTTGATTTATCTTTAAAGCTTCTCTTACCTATTTGGTTTTTACGCTTCCGGGTGCAAAAATGGAGAGCCCGCTGACTCTCCACCTGTTATGCTGCATTCTCCTGCCTGAGCATTTTCTCCTCCATCTCTTCCATTTCCCGTTCCACTTCCTCTGCAATCCTCCTGCGTTCCTTATCATCCTCTTCCAAAAGCCCTACCAGTTCTACAAGGATGCGGGTACACCATTTGTTTGACTTCCATTTATCCGAAAGCTTTCTGGTCTCTTCTATGAGGGCTTCATAGTCCGGCTCCGTCATTTCCCTGTTCCGGTACTTTTTATATACCTCATAGCATTCCTTTATGACGACCGGGACCGGTATTTTTGCCGCTTCATCCAGATTGGAAAGAAGCCCCATCAGCATCCGGTGATAATCGTGCCTTTTGCAAAGCTCTTCAATCCCCATCTGTTCTCTCCCCAGATACAGGGACATAAAATCATTAAATATTTCCGCTATTTTACTCTGGTCTACCATTCGTTTTCTCCTTTCCCTTATGTAACTGCCAGGTCATAAATACTCATCTGCCCTTCCACCTGCCAGTCTTCCTGCTGATCCTCCTGCCTTTTCTCAGGAACCGCTGCCGGCTTTAACGGAATACCCTGCAGCTTTTTTGCCGTTTCCACAATCAAACCCGTCAGCATACCCGGACTTCCATATTCCCTCAGAACTACCAGGTTGTCTTCTGCAAGTGCATCTGCAAGCCCCATCACCTTCCCGGAAACTTCCAGTACACGGGTACCCTTTTTTTGTTTCGGCGTCAGCTTTGGAAGAACGGCCTGCATATACCGGTATTCTTCCATTGCCAGGTACTCCTGCACCGCGCATTGTGCCTGTGCCCGGATCTCGTCCGCACATGCCATGAAGCTTTTTGGCACTTCCGGCGGGATTGTCAATCTTTCATCTGTTCCCTTAACACCCAACTTTTCCTTAATCTCCAAAAGCTCCTTCCGGATCCGGTCCAAAATCACCCCATCCGTGCACATGCCGGCAGCATCACCATAGACATATACCTTTTCCCATTCATAAGACAGCCGGACAAACTCCTGCTCCCATGCTCCGGGCGACTTTGCCTGCGCCATCATTTTCCTATTCCCCCTTCCTGCTCTTTGCCTTTTCAATCCTTCTTTTTACCGTGGAAGGATAGCAACCAAACGCATTGGAAATCTCTTCCAGCGTATACCCTTCTTTCCGCATCCGGTACATTAGATTCCCCATTGTCTCTTTTTCCATAACCTCCACATCTTCAACCTTTAATTTTTTTCTAAAAATCTTCCTGCTGACCGGATGCTCCGGCCCATATTTATAGATCAGTTTCGCCTCCGACACGTCCACATCGCAGAAAATCGCAATCAGTAAACAGTAATAGCCGCTGTCCTCATTCCAAATTGACATCGCACACCTCCTTTACGGATGACCGTGCCGGCATATCCTCTGGTTACGGGCAGAAAAGCTTTCTTCCTGGCGCTGCCCTTAGCGTTTACTACCGCAAATGTTCGTCAAGCATCCTAAGAATCCCATCCATGCCGTTATGCTGAATCTCCTTAAGCATAAGATCCAGGCTTACATACGACAGCATGTTCTTTACAAATGCCTCCTCCCTGTGGACGCTTAAAAACACAAAAATAATTTCATACAGCCCATGTTTTGCCAGGCATTTGATGATATTTCTTGCCGTCACCATATTCATGTGTTCATCACCCGGCGTACAGATCAGATGCCAGTATCCGCTGTATCTGCTGATCCATTTCAAAAGCTTTCTGCTCCTTCTTCCTCTCCTGTTTCCAATCATCTTTCTCCCTCCTGTAAGGCATGAATACAGGTAATTTCCATTTTTTATTACGCCGCTCTTTCCTCTGCCTTTACTAACACTTCCATCAGATACTGGTTTGAGTCTGTATGCAGTACAACGCCGTCAAACTCTGTGCCGAGCATCTGTAAGTCTTTTTTGCTTCCCTCCTTTACGAATTTCACAATCCCAAAATCCTTCCGTTCACAGGAAGCAATGTACAGATTCTTGTCCGCATCCAGATAAAACCGGATCTTTGCACCCTTTACAATGTCGTACCTGCCGGCCATCAGTACCAACAGCTTCATTTTCTTAACCACGCTGTCTCTCCTGTCTCTCAAACATAGGATAACTGGTCAGAATCCGGAAGCCCCAGTCTGTATCCGCATCCTTTACAAGCACCAGGCAGGCTTTCCTTAGATTCTCTTCCAGTTTCTCCTCACCTTTCCGAAACCCATAGCCTATCGTCCGTGGAAACTGTCCGATCAGCGAAATCCAATCGCTGCCGCTGTATTTCAGCCATGCGGTAATGCTGGAATCGAAAAACTGATGCATGATCCCGCTTACGACCGCATTTGCTACTTCCACGTCCCAATAGGATGTTGCATAGCGGATATCCTCTTTCGTCAGCCTGGTTTTTAATGCCAGAAGCTGGATATCCGTATGCTTCCTCAGCGTATGGCCGCCATATAATCCTACCCGGTCAAGGTTCCTTCTAATTGTCTGTAAGGTATTCTCAATCATTTCCTCCGGAACATCAGCAAATAGATCAACCATATGTACTCCTTTCCTTTCACGGACATGCAGATACTGATATCCCGGCGGATACCAGTTCGCCCAAAACATTCCCCTGGACTGTTTTATCGCATGCCTGGCAACAAAAAAAGAAGGAAACTCTCCCCCTTCTTCTGTACAGACTGCAAACTTTTCTGTTATCCGCCTTTTCGTTCTGTATTTACCGGTGCCATTCATTCGGATTAGCATGCTCCTCCTTCCTGTTTATTTGCAGGGCAATCCTAAAACGCAAAAAAAGACACCAAAAACCCATTCTGAATTTTTGATGTCTTTTTTGTCTCTTGTCAGGCTAAGCCTTAAATTTATCTTCCAGTCATCTTCTGGAACAAATACATTTACTGCTGCATTTTAAGAACACTCATGCACAAAAATCTAATCCATTTATACTTTAACACAATATATAGTTATAGTCAAGATAAATATATCTATATATTGTGTTTTAAATTAATATAACCACTGATTCATACGGCTCTTTGTTACGATTTGGGCCAATTACTGTAGTAACTTTTTGATCGTAGCAACAGCACCGCTGTTTAAAAAATTATGTGCCCGACCATGCAGCGCCCGGTCAATCCCTTCAAAGGATTCCAAAACCATATCATTATGTACCGGACTATTATTGTTTAATAACAGCACATACCCGTCAACCCAGACACGAATCCCAGAATCTTTCAGAAACCGGGCTAAAATGTATACCTGGCGCCTGACCTGTTTTATTGGATTACGTACCTGCTTTTCATAGGTATTCCCGCCCCTGCTGACTTTATATTTTGTCCATTCATAATCATCTTCTTTGCCCGTAAGCGTGCCGCTATAATTCTTTACTTCAATAATAAATACACCTCTGCGGTTGATAATAACATTATCTAATTCTGTTGCTTTTTCCTTGTATTTCACACAGACATTCGTAAGCAGTATATCTTCTTTCTGTAAAACCTGCTTTATTATCTCTGCTGCTTCCTTTTCGCCCCGCTTTCCTGCCCTGACTCCCGGCGCTTCATAGGTTTCATAAAACAGTACCGCTATAATAACAAGAAAAGCAAAGCATCCTATCCCGATAAATATAAAAATCTCCATTTATTTGTCCATTTCTGTTTCCCAGACCGCATGGTCATATGCAGCAAGGGTTTCCCGGTCAAACAGAACGAATCTCACAATGTCCATTTGATCCATATGTTCTTCGCAAAATTTCCGGACTGTTCGGACAGCTGCAAGCGCGGCCTTGTCTACCGGATAACGATATACCCCTGTTGAGATGGAGGGGAATGCGATTGTCCGAATCCCATGAGCAACTGCTGTCTGCAGGGAATTCCAGTACGCATTTTCAAGGAGCTGTTCTTCCCCGTCCTGCCCGCCGCGCCAGACGGGGCCTACCGTATGGATCACATATCTGCATGGCAAACGGTAAGCTCCGGTAATCTTTGCCTCCCCTGTTTTACAGCCATGCAG
>CAMSTW010000034.1 GCA_947063855.1 uncultured Dorea sp. | reverse complement strand
AAGGCACAGGACTTTGACTCCTGCATTCGTTGGTTCGAATCCAACTAGCCCAGTTGTTATGGGCGTGTAGCTCAGGTGGTAGAGCACTTGACTTTTAATCAAGTTGTCCCGGGTTCGAATCCCGGCACGCTCAGTAATAAGAATCTCCGTAACACTTGCAGATATAAGGAGTGCGGGGATTTTTTAATACTTGTAATATACAGGCGATTATATGCGGATGTGGCGGAATTGGCAGACGCGCTAGACTTAGGATCTAGTGGGCTTCCCGTGCAGGTTCAAGTCCTGTCATCCGCATCCTGCGGCGCGAAATGGAACCGCGATGGTTCATGTTTCGCGCCGTTTTGCGTATGGAACCAGATTCCCGAAGTCTTTGAATAAAGGGCTTCGGGCTTTTTTTGATCCAAAAATCAAGAACAGAGCAGCGGCTTCCGGGCTTATTGAGAAAAAAACATCAATAACGTTATTGACAATCAATTTCATTTGGAATACAATACCAATGTAAATGATAATCAATATCATAAATAGAGGTGAAGTATGTGTCTGAAAAAGGAAGAAAAAGCAGAAACTGTGATCAGGGAGCTGAAGGATCGTGGATACAGGATTACCGCACAGAGGAAGATGTTGATACAGATGATCCTGGAGAATGAATATTCTTCCTGCAAAGAGATATATTTTGCCGCAAAAGAAAAAGACCACAGGGTAGGAATTGCGACGGTGTATCGTATGGTACAGCTGCTTATGGATATGGAGATTATTCATAAGGAGATGGTCGTACGGCTATAAGCTATGGCGGCCGGAGAGAGAGGTGATTATGATGCCATTGACGATGCTTGGGGCGGGTGAGGACGCTGCGATTAAGAGGATCGGTGGAAGAGACGAATCAAAAAGGTTTCTTGAGAACCTGGGATTTACGGCAGGGGAGAGGATCCGGGTCGTTTCAAGCAATAATGGAAATATCATCGTTCAGGTGAAGGATTCCAGAGTTGCGGTAAGTAGGGGAATTGCAAATAAGATTATGATATAGGAGGAAATGGTTCATGCTTACGTTAAGAGATGTAAAATGTGATCAGAATGTGGTGGTTGTGAAGCTTCACGGCGAAGGCGCGACAAAACGGAGGATCATGGATATGGGGATCACAAAGGGAACGCCGGTATATGTAAGGAAGGTTGCGCCGCTTGGAGATCCGGTGGAGGTTAGGGTCAGAGGATATGAGCTGTCGCTGAGGAAAGCGGACGCGCAGATGATTGAAGTGCAGCAGGATATGATTGTGCACGGCAAGACCGGGCGCAGGAGAGGCTTTGAGAGTACATCATAACAGAACAGGAGGCAGGAAAATGGGAGTGAAAATCGCACTTGCAGGCAACCCCAACAGCGGGAAGACAACATTGTTCAACGCGCTCACGGGTTCAAACCAGTTCGTAGGGAACTGGCCGGGAGTTACCGTTGAGAAGAAGGAAGGGAAATTAAAGGGAAATAAAGAGGTCACGATTACAGATCTGCCGGGCATCTATTCGCTGTCGCCATATACATTGGAGGAAGTGGTCGCCAGGAATTATCTGACGGCAGAGCATCCGGACGTAATCCTGAATATCGTGGACGGGACGAATCTGGAGCGGAATCTCTATCTGAGTACGCAGCTGATGGAACTGGGGATCCCGGTTGTGATGGCGGTCAATATGATGGACGCGGTGAGAAAATCCGGCGACCGGATTGACATGCAGGCGCTGTCGGGAAAACTGGGATGTGAGGTCGTACCTGTTTCTGCGCTGAAGGGCGACGGCGTCAGTGAAGCGGCGGAAAGGGCGGTAAGACTGGCGCACAATAAGAACGCGGACGCCGGCGCCCATTCGCGTGTCCATACATTTTCGGCAGAGGTGGAAGGATATCTTGAGAAGATTGAGAATATGCTGGCGGATGTGCCGGAGAAGCAGAAGCGGTTCTATGCGGTGAAATTATTTGAAAGAGACGAAAAGGTCAGGGAGCAGATGGCCGATGCGCCGGATGTATCGCATATCATTTCAGAGGCAGAGGAGAAGCTGGATGATGATACGGAGAGTATTATCACGAATGAACGGTATCATTACATAGCGTCCGTGACAGGGGGATGCCTTCAAAAGGCCGGGAAAGAGAAGCTGACGGCTTCGGATAAGATTGACCGGATTGTCACGAACCGTTGGCTGGCGCTGCCGATTTTTGCAGCCGTGATGTGGGTGGTCTATTATGTATCGGTTTCAACGGTGGGAGCCATCGTGACGGACTGGACCAATGATGTGTTGTTTGGAGAAATCATTCCGCCCGCGGCAGAGAAGTTTCTTGTAAGCATACATTGTGCAGACTGGCTCATGGGACTGATTCTTAATGGTATCATAGCCGGCGTGGGCGCGGTTCTGGGATTCGTACCGCAGATGCTGGTATTGTTTATCTTTCTTGCGTTCCTGGAGGCATGCGGTTATATGGCAAGGATTGCATTTATCATGGACAGAATCTTCCGCAAATTCGGCCTGTCGGGCAAATCATTTATCCCGATGCTGATCGGAACCGGGTGCGGCGTACCGGGAATCATGGCGTCCCGTACCATCGAGAATGACCGCGACCGCAAGATGACGATCATGACGACTACATTTATCCCATGCGGTGCGAAACTGCCAATCATTGCATTGATCGCGGGCGCGCTGTTTGACGGTGCTTCCTGGGTAGCGCCAAGCGCTTATTTTGCAGGTATTGCGGCAATTATCTGCTCCGGTATCATTCTGAAGAAGACAAGGATGTTCGCGGGAGATCCGGCGCCCTTTGTGATGGAACTTCCGGCTTATCATATGCCGACGGTGGGAAATGTCTTAAGAAGCATGTGGGAGAGAGGATGGTCTTTTATCAAGAAGGCGGGAACGGTGATTCTGCTGTCAACGGTCATCATATGGTTTACCTCCGGATTCGGGATTGTAGACGGACAGTTTGGAATGGTGGAAGACTTAAGCGACGGATTCCTGGCAGGTATCGGACGGGCCTTTGCGTGGATCTTCACTCCGCTGGGATTTGGTGACTGGCGGTCTGCGGTTGCAGCGATCACAGGGCTTGTTGCGAAGGAAAATGTGGTAGGAACCTTCGGTATTCTCTTTGGGTTCGCAGAAGTGGCAGAGGATGGGACTGAGATCTGGGGGACACTGGCGGCAGAGATGACGGCTCTCTCAGCGTACTCTTTCCTGGTGTTCAACCTGCTGTGTGCGCCATGCTTTGCGGCAATCGGTGCGATCAAGAGGGAGATGAACAGTGCGAAGTGGACCTGGTTTGCGATTGGATATCAGTGTATATTCGCTTACGCAGTGTCGCTGTGCATCTATCAGTTTGGAATGTTATTTGCGGGGGGAGGATTCGGGACAGGAACTGTGGCAGCGCTTCTGGTGCTGATTGGATTCCTGTATCTGCTGTTCAGGCCGTATAAGGAGTCAGAGGTATTCAGCATGAAGTTGTCTGTTTCATCCGGGAGCAGGGCGCAGGCATAGCTGCGATACCCGGTTAGGCATTGCGCCGGTCAGGAAGATGGAAAATATAGCTGCGATTTCCAATTGGGCATTGCGCTGGTCAGGAAGATGGAAGATATAGCTGTGATACTTGATCGGGTGTTGCGCCGATTCGGAAGATGGATTAATATAGAGGTGGAAAGAAGGGATTAGATATGGTATTAGCGGCAAGCAGTATCGTCTCGACGACGATTGTGGGTGCAGTCGTGTGTGTGATCCTGGCGATGGCTGCAAGGAGTATATGGAAAAAGAAGAAGTCCGGAGGCGGCTGCGGATGTGGCTGCAGCGGCTGCAGCGGAACATGCCCGTCGAAGAGGACGGACTAAAGTCATTACGAATCATACAGGCCGGCGCAAAACAGATGTTTCACGTGTTTTGCGCCGGCTGTGTAGCTGTGTCAGATGTGCGTCTGCAAGCCGGTATTCTGCACTTCGTTATAGTTTTTACCAAACAGCTGCCGTTTGGGAAGTGCAGATTCATTTATCAGATCCGGAAGTTGAAGTCCGCATAAGCAGAGGAGCCATGTTCGTGGACATCCAGTCCGTCCACTTCTTCTTCTCTTGTAACCCGCAGACCGATGGTCTTGTCGATAACTGTGAATACCAGAACAGCCATAACCAGTACATATGCGGCCGTTGCACCGACGCCGATAAGCTGGGTTGCGATATTACATCCTTCTCCGAAGATGCCGGTAAGAATCGTACCGGCGGCGCCGCAGACTCCATGTACGCTGATAGCGCCGACCGGATCGTCGATCTTCACCTTCTGATCGAAGAACTCTACGGAGAATACGACCAGTACGCCTGCAATCAGGCCGATAAGGATTGCGGCCCATTCATTTACCACATCACAGCCGGCAGTGATTGCCACAAGCCCGGCGAGGGAACCGTTGAAGGTCATGGATACGTCCGGTTTGCCGTAACGCGCCCAGGTAACAATCATGGCCGCAAGCGTAGCTGCGGCGGCAGCCAGGTTCGTCGTCATGGCGATATGTCCAAGGCTTGTGGAAGCGGCGGTAGTAGAGCCGCAGTTGAATCCAAACCAGCAGAACCACAGGATGAACACGCCCAGGGCCGCAATCGGAAGATTGTGTCCCGGAATCGCTCTTGCTTTGCCGTCCTTGCCGTATTTGCCGATGCGGGGACCAAGGATCTTCGCACCTGCCAGCGCACAGATACCACCCACCATGTGTACGGCGGTGGAGCCGGCAAAATCATGGAAGCCCATCTGTGACAGGAACCCGCCGCCCCAGATCCAGTGTCCGGATACCGGGTAGATGAAGATGCTGATGGCTGCGCTGTAGGCCAGATAAGCGATGAATTTCGTCCGCTCGGCCATGGAGCCCGACACGATGGTTGCGGCTGTCGCACAGAATACGGTGTGGAAGACCATGAAGACGCCAAGGGGAAGTCCATTCATCATTCCGTCTGCATCTGCCAGCGATGAAGGGTTGAAGAATCCCCTGATACCTATGATTCCGTTCCAGTCGGTTCCGTGCATGACCGCGAAACCAAATACGAAAAAGAACAGGCTGCCGAGAACGAAATCCATCATATTCTTCATCAGGATATTGCCAGTGTTCTTGGCTCTGGTGAAGCCTGCCTCGCACATGGCGAAGCCCGCCTGCATGAAATATACGAGAAATGCGCCGATCATAGTCCACATGATGTTCATCAGCAGACCGGCGGCTTCGGCAGTATCCATGCCGCCTGCGATTAAAGTTGTTAAATCCATAATTTTATCCTCCTGATTTGTCTTCCTTGATGTCCTGATGCTTTAATTCCTTGAAAGCTAAGCAGATATCAGAGTGCGTCTGATCCGCGTTCACCGGTACGGATGCGCACGGCGTCCTCCACTTCGTATACGAAGATCTTGCCGTCGCCGTATTTCCCGGTACGGATCTCGGATACGATCTTTTCAATGAGTTGTTCCGCTATCTCGGGTTCAATGACCGTCTCAACCTTCACCTTTGGCAGAAGATTGACATTATACTCGGCTCCGCGGTATACTTTTTTGTGTCCTTTCTGATTTCCATAACCCATTACATTGCTGATCATTAATCCATTCACATCGCTTTCATCCAGTATGGACTTTAAGTCCTCCAGTTTCTCAGGCTGGATGATAATTTCCAGTTTCTTCATAGAATCCTCCTCCTTTTTCACAGAGATGTACATAAGACAGACTGGATATACAAAAACAGGCGCTTTTCCCTGCGGAAAAACGCCTTCGTTTTCGATATCAGTGTATATATAAAACCTGTCAAAGACAAATTTTTTATATGACATTCATTATACACAGGAAGAAGGATTTGTAAATAGAAAATTTGTAAAAAGGTGGTATTTTGGGAGATGTGTATAAAATAGAAGTTTAGTTTGTTAAAAAATTGTTAAATAATTAATTATGCATGCTTCAAAAGAAAGAGTTGATAATTTGTGGAATCATAAGTATACTACTTATAAGTATATAATCTTATGGAGGGCATGCGTTATGATAGGCAGGGAAAAGGAACTTGGGCAGATTGAGGAGTTATATAATAGCGGCCGCTTTGAATTCATGGTTATGTATGGCCGGCGGCGTGTTGGAAAAACGACCATTCTACGGGAATTTGCGAACAGGCACAAGATTGTTTTTTATCCTGCGCAGGAAAAAAATGACAGTCTGAATCTGCAGGACTTTTCACGGACGCTCCAACAGTATTTTGACGGCCGGTTTATTGCACCTTTTCAGACATGGGAGGATGCGCTTTCATATATAACAGAGCGGTCAGGTGATGAGAGGACGATGATTGTCATAGATGAATTTCCATTTATGGCCGGGCCGAATCCTTCTATTAAAAGTATGTTTCAGCATGAAATAGACCATAAATGGAAGGAGCAGAATATTTTTCTTCTGCTGTGCGGTTCAAGCGTAAGCTTTATGGTGAATGATATTATGGGTTATGAAAGTCCGCTGTATGGCAGAGTAACTTCCTCCATGGAGGTCCGGCCATTTGACTATTTTGACGGCGCGAAGTTCTTCCCGGATTATTCATATGTGGATCAATTGACTGCCTATGGTATATTAGGAGGAGTGCCGCGTTATTTGAATGCATTTTCATCGAAGAAGTCTATCAGGGATAATATAGAGAAGGAAATCCTCACGAACGGTGCCTTTCTGAATGATGAACCGATGATGCTTTTGAGAATGGAACTTCGGGAGCCGAATATATATAACAGTATTCTGGAGGCAATAGCCAGAGGATATAACAAGGTGACAGAAATTGCAGATTGTATTCACGAAGACAAGAGCAAGTGCAGTAAATATATCCTCACATTGCTTACGATAAGGCTGATTGAAAAAAGAGTGCCGTGCGGAGAAGCCCCCGGCAGTAAAAAAACAATTTATACATTGACAGATAATTTTTACAGATTCTGGTATCATTATATTTTTGCCAATAAGAGTTATTATGAAATGCTGGGGGAAAAGGATGCGGCAAAGGAAATTATAGATGACATCTCAGATTTTATGGGGAGTGCATTCGAAGAAATCTGCAGACAATATCTGGTTCGCCGGGCCAGGCTTAAGAAGCTGCCGTTTGTTCCGGCCATGATTGGGAAATGGTGGGGGAATAATCCGATTATAAAGGCGCAGGATGATGTAGATATACTTGCATTGAATAAGAAGAAAACAGAGGGCATCTTTTGTGAATGCAAATTTACAAATAAGCCGATGCCGATGGCGGAATACGAGGATTTGCTGATTGCGGCGAAAGGATTTCCAGAAACGATGAAAAAGTATCTGATGTTTATCAGTAAGGGTGGATTTGCGGATTCGGTGAGAAGACGGGCGAAGGAGGAAGGGGCAGTACTGTTGACGGTGGAAGATTTGTTCAAAGAATGATTGCCTCATACACAAAAGGTGATTATAATATAGGATGTGTAATACATTTACAAAAAGGAGAGTGGCGGAATGCTTGAGGTAAAGAATCTGACGTTCAAGGTGAATGAGAATGGAATAGAGAGGAGCATCGTCAAGAATATAAGTTTCCATGTGGATGACGGTGAGATGCTTGTAATTACAGGGCCGAACGGCGGCGGCAAGTCGACGCTTGCCAAGGTACTGATGGGGATTGAAGAGGCGGATGAAGGCCGGATTATACTGGATGGGGAGGATATCACGGATTTCGATATCAACCACCGGGCGAATGCCGGGATTGGGTTTGCCTTCCAGCAGCCGCCCAGATTCAAGGGAATGACGGTGAACCGTTTATTATCCCTGGCGGCAGGACGTAAGCTTAAGGAGTCAGAATGCTGCGGACTGCTGAGCAGGGTGGGACTCTGTGCGCAGGAATATGTAAGAAGGGAGGTAGACGCGACACTTTCCGGCGGAGAGATGAAGCGTCTTGAGATCGCGACGGTGCTTGCGAAGCCCCATAAGCTCTGTATCTTCGATGAACCGGAGGCGGGGATCGACTTGTGGAGCTTCTCCATGTTGATCCAGGAATTTGAGAAGATTCATAAAAAGAAAGCAGAGAGCCTGATACTGATCTCGCATCAGGAGCGGATTATACAGATGGCGGACAGGATCATGGTGATTGAGAATGGAACGATCGGGGCAGTTGGTCCAAGGGATGAGATACTACCGACGCTGCTTAAAGAGGAAGGAGAATGCTCCTGTATGAACAGGCAGGCCGTCTAAAACGCATTTCCGTAATCTGCCGGGCATGTGAAGACGGATGCTTGTAAGTATAAATGATGGTTGTAAGAGCAAAAAGTGACGGGCAAAAAAAGATTGTTTGCTGCACGCACGTATAGAAAGTGAGCGATGGATGAATGGGAGAATTACTGGATAAGATTACTGAGAAGATATTACAGAAGATAGACGGGGAAGGATTCGAGCAGAAAGGGGCATTTAACCTGCGGCATAACGGTATCGCGCTCTGTCATGGAGACAGCGAGCATATTAAGATCAGGAAGAAGGAAGACAAGCAGGGGATCGACATTTTCATAGACGGGCAGACCAGGGGCGAGCAGGTGCATATTCCGGTGGTGGTGGATTCTTCGGGGATGCATGATGTGGTCTACAACGATTTCTATATTGCCGAAGGGGCGGATGTGACGATTGTTGCCGGTTGCGGAATCCATAACAGCGGGTGTAACGAGAGCCGCCACGACGGGATACATTCCTTCCATGTAGGGAAGGGGGCGAATGTGCGCTATGAGGAGAAGCATTACGGAGAAGGGGAGGGAACCGGTGGAAAGGTGCTGAACCCTGTGACGAAGATATATCTGGAGGAGGATGCGGTATTTACTCTGGATACGGCACAGATCAAGGGCGTGGATTCTACAATCCGGGAGACGGATGTGGCGATGGGGAGCAATTCCAGACTGTATGTGGTGGAGAAGCTGATGACGCATGACCTGCAGACTGCGGAATCGAATATGGAGGTCCAGATGAACGGAGAGGGAAGCTCCGCCCAGATTGTCTCCAGATCGGTTGCAAAGGGGCGTTCCCGGCAGGTGTTCCATCCCAAGGCGGTGGGCAATGCCAGATGCCATGCCCATGTGCAGTGTGATTCAATCATTATGGATCATGCCGAGGTCAGTTCGATTCCGGAGATCAATGCGAAGCATCTGGATGCCGCGATCATCCATGAGGCGGCGATTGGAAGGATTAATGACGAGCAGCTGGTGAAGCTTCGGACGCTGGGCATGACAGAGGAAGAGGCGGAAGGAGTTATTATTGATAATTTTCTGAATTAGGGTGCGGCGCTTCGTTACAGGGAGTTATGGCTGGGAACGAAGTGCCTTTTTATTTCTGCCTGTCCTTTCTGTCTACCGGATGAAAAATCTTCGTATCAGACAGCTGATTACGCCGCCGATACATAGAGGCGTCAATGTATTGCGCAGGGTTCCGTAAACCAGCAGAGCGCCCTGTACGCCCTGAAGCGGCGCGGGGGAAGCGGGGATCAACCCGTTCAGCATATAGGCCAGCCAGGCGCCGGCGCAGATGAAGACAAATGAAAACATCCCTCTTCCGGTATCAAGATAACGTTCTTTATGATCGCTTTTTTTGCTTCTGGTCAGTATCAGCAGAAAGGTGAAAAATTCAAACAATACCAGAAAGAGTGCAACGGCCGCATAGGATACCAGGATATAATTTCCCTCAATGAACGTGCGGAATACATCACCGTAGGCGGCGTGATTTTTCCAGAAATGCACAGCCAGTATGTATGTAATTGCGGCAGTCAGAAGTAAGGACGCCGTTCGCAGCAGGATATTGACCAGCCGGAAGATGACTTTGCCTCCAGTCTTGACTGTTTTTGCGGCGGGCGGGGCGAGGTTGGGGACTTTGCGGCGCTTCCGGTTTCTGCGGGTCCCATTCTCATATTCCGCATCCAGTTCGGACAGCGAAGACAGGACGTCTTCATAATCGTCGTCGTTCTTGTCTTCTTCATAGTCATCCCGGAGAATGTCGGAGTAGTCTTCCTGATAGATGACTTCAAAATTATCGTCAAAGATATCTTTTGTCTTTCGCATAGATTTTGTGTTATTTATACTCATGTGAATTCCTCCTTAAAACATTTTCTTATTGTAGTACGTTTTATTCGGGGACTCAAGAGGTATCACAGAATGTTCACGAAGATATAAGGTTTTCTTTAGAAATTTGGTTTTTAAAACAAAAAAATCCCGAAGCTCTTTGTTTTCAAGGCTTCGGGATTATGATTCAATGCATAAAACGGTGCGAAAATCTAAACCTCCGGGGTTCAACTTCGCACCGTAAACTGCGGAGAAAGGGACTTGAACCCTCACAGGATTGCTCCCACTAGAACCTGAATCTAGCGCGTCTGCCATTCCGCCATCTCCGCTAACAGAGTTTATTCTATCACAGGTTAACGGATTTTGCAAATACTTTTTTTAAAAAATTCAAAAAATATATAAAAAACTGCCTGTACGTTTGAAAATGGATTTTCAGGGCACAGGCAGAAAGATTCTAAAAAGCTTTAGTGGACTTCGATTCCGTTCACTTCCAGATGATCGTCAATCGCAATCACCAGACAACGCCGCCCGTCAATCTCCCGCGTCTCCACCAGGTCGGAACGCTCCGGGTTCACCTTCACAACTACATCGGGCGTCTCTATCTGGAAGTTCTTCACACTGGCGATGTTGGAAGCGAGCAGGGTCTGCTTCCCGCCGACGGCCTGTTCAAATTCTTCGTCGAAGGATTCAAGCCTGTCCTCAGATACGCCGCTTTTGGCAAGCAGCTTCTTAACCTCTGGTTTGGATAACTCCAGCGGCTCCGGTTCTTCCTTCGATTCCTCCAGCATCTCATTCAGATTGTCATGGATATTACGGATCACCTCGTACTCACAGTCTTCCCCAAGCGTATCGCTGATGATCGACTGGAATGTGGTCTTCTGATCCCCCGCTGTCAGCGGAATGGTGCTCCCAAGTACATTCGCAATCAGTTCCGGCTGAAGGTCTTCCGGCTTCTTGGTGTAATACAGGATATTGTGGACATCGCTGGAACGGTCCTGGAATGCAGGGAAGAGGAAACCCTTCGCAGGAGCCTCCACAATCCAGTCGCGGATCCGGTCCTCGATATTGTTGGTCTCTGCGTTATATGTAAGGCCGGCCTTCGTCAGGTTCACGGGGCAGATGCTGCACAGGATATGCTCGTACACTGTATCTGAAGCGTCGAACATCTCCATACCGTCAGAAGATCTGCCGGGGACGTCATATACTGCATGGATCAGGATGATGTAGTAATTCTCTGCGTAAATGTAATTGTCAATAACCCGGTCATAGAATTCTTCGACCAGAAGGTCGTCTGTAAGCTTACTGTCGCGGAGCTTCAGGAGAAATTCCTGAGCGCCCCCATCAAGCTCTGCATCAAGAGGGAAACTCATATTGAGCATGTTCTTCCCCAGCGTGCCGGAGAGGGTATGACGGAAGATATCGAAGTATTTGAATGCTTCCTCCTCCGGCAGGGACAGGAAGGCTTTCTTAAGTTCCGCCTTCTTCTCCTTCTCGTGATCCACATAGCAGCCGCAGATACGCGTGATGGCGCAGTTCTCCGGAGTGAACTGCTTGCGGATCTCAAGTATCTCTTTCTTATTCATAATTGTCTGCACTTCCTTTTCTAAAGAATATTCCGCTGGCAGCTTCTCCAATCTTAGCACATTTGTGATGGGTTGACAAGTCTAAAGGATTTGCATCTGCGGCGGCTTTTCCAAAGTCAAATCAGATTGTGTAAAATCAAAACTGCTGAATTCAGAATCGAAACTGAATACATAAAGCAGTGATAATCTGGTATCTCTTATAATGGGGGAGAAAACTTTTTGCTTGAGGAGAGGAAGCATGGATGGGGAAAAGGAAGAAGCAATATAGTATAGAAGAACAGATATTTTCTATATATCCAGATTTCCCGATATTGATCAATGATTCGATAATATGGGACGAGGAAGCGAAGCCTCTTCATTTCCACTACTATCTGGAGATTGGATATTGTTTTGAAGGAAGAGGGTATTTCAGCAGTAACAGGCAGACGGTCGAAGTTGGAGCATACAATATTACTGTTACAGCGCCCAATGTTCTGCATACGACTCGTTCGGATACAGACATCTATACTCGTTTTGGCAATATATATGTAGACCTTTCAGATCTTGTCAGGCTGTTTCCGGAAGGAGAGATGAAGACGAAGCTTAAGATGGAGCAGGAAGCTTCGCAGGATTTTTTCTGCCTGGATGGATTGTCCCACCCGGATATTCTCTGGCTGATCCAGGAGATTATCCGTCTTGGGAGGGAAGGGAAGCCGCATTACAGAATGCAGATCATCAGCCTGCTGTACGCGATGCTTTTGAAGATATATGATGTGATCTCGGACGGACGGCGGGAGAATATCGTGGACGGCGGTGTAAATCTGCCGATAAAGCCCGCAATCCAATATATTTTTGACCATTATATGGAACCGATAAAAATCAGGCAGCTTGCAGAACTCTGCCATTTCAGCGAGAGTTATTTTCGGAAGGTATTCCTTGAGATGAAGGGAGTCGGCCCTATGGCCTACCTGAACTGGATACGTGTGCGCGCTGCCTGTCAGTTTCTTACAGATACAGAAGACTCCGTAAGGCTGATCGGGGAAAAATGCGGCTTTCCGTCGATTACAACATTCGAAAGGAATTTTAAGCAGAGAACAGGAATGCTGCCTTCCCAGTGGAGAGAGAACAGGCAAATTGTCCAAAAGAGAGACCGGAAATCTTATGAAATTAAGAGGGTTTTCAACAAAAAAATATAGTGAAGAAGAAATATATGGTGAAATCGTCTAACATAAATGAAAATGATTATTTTAGAAGTGTAAATGTGGACATAAGAGAGGAAAAAGCTTGTATCGTTATTATGTAGATGCAAAATGCCGGGGAAATTGTATCTCCGGCATTCAATTTGTCAAAGGAGGAGCAGCATGAGAAGAAGAATTTCAGCGGCTGCGCTGAGTCTGGTGATGATCTTGTCGGTCATCTTGCAGCCAACAGGCGTACAGGCGACAGAAGCAGGGCAGCAAAAGAGGGTACAAGAGAACGGAGCGTGCAGTTATGAGGTGATTCTGCCGGCCGGGTATGAGACAGGCAGTGTGAGATATCCGGTTATATATGTATTGCCGGAGGACGGCTATACAACAGGCAGTCTTTCGGAGAAATTGCAGGATGTGATGAAGACAGATGCCGGCATGGATATGATTATTGTCAGGCCCAGTCTTAAAGCGGATATGGACCTTCATTCTGTTATGGAACAGATGGTTGC
This sequence comes from uncultured Dorea sp., assembly GCA_947063855.1. Lineage (GTDB taxonomy): Bacteria > Bacillota > Clostridia > Lachnospirales > Lachnospiraceae > Sporofaciens. The sequence continues at coordinate 22,825 of CAMSTW010000034.1, read as the reverse complement.
GGAGGTTGACAGTAAGTACCGCACGATTCCGGACAGCAGATACCGGGCGGCTGTGGGTGCAGGCGTGGGAGGCTATCTTGCTTATATTGCCGGACTGACTGATGCAGAAGAAGCACAAGAGACAGAAGGACTGGATGCAGAGGGACAGGCCGGCGCAGATACGGCAGATCCGGGTGCAAAAGGAACAGGGCAGACGCCGGAGGCAGAGACAGAGGAAGAAGATAAGGCCGGAGAAATTGCGGATGGCAATACACAGTCTGCCGGCGACGCTGCATATGGGTCTGAAGAGACAGAGGGAACAGAGAAAGAGCAGGCGGCAGAAGACGCAAAAGCAGAAGCGTCAGGAGAGGTAAAAGCAGGTGTAAAAGCCGGGGAAGAAATCCGTTCGGCAGACGCCAATGTGATAGAATCTGCAGGGAAGACTACGGAAGACTCAGAGACAGATGAAAAGAGAACCGCAGAAGGATCGGCGGCAGATGAAGGAAAAGCTGCAGAAGGATCAGCGGCAGATGAAGGAAAATCAGCAGAAGGAGCCAAGACAACCGAGCCAGGAACTGCCAAAGGAACCGGCTCAGAAGAAAAAACGGAAGTAAAAGAGGCGGAGCCAGCGGACCAGGAAGGCCAGACGCCTTGTGCCGTGCTGTCGGCGCCGAAGCTGTTTGCTACGGTAGCAAGTGTCAGAGGTAATTTCACAGGCGGCGACAATCCGTGGTATGCATCATATGGAGATGTATCTGCATATCTGAGTGAGATTGGTTCGAAGAACATCACTAATTGGTATACATATATGGACGCGCCGGTTAAGGATACCTATACCAACCAGACGGGTTCGACCAATGATATGGGCAAGTTGTTCATCGGCTGGGGAACAGGCAAGGATGCACATGAATTTACGGTAAGGGCAGGCGCTTATACGGAGGGATTCTCAGAGGAGTCTGCCGGAAGGATTCTGAACCGTATGACCCAGAAGGTGCTGTCCGGCCTCGCAAAAGGATCGGTTGTGCTTGATAAATCGGCACTGACGGCTGATGAAGAGAACGTAGATATCACTTACACGGTCAACATAGCAGACTCGTTCGGAACGTTTGCTTCCGGTGCGGCAGATATGAAAGCAGAGATAGCTGTGATTGATCCGGATACAGGCGAAGCGTTGGCGCAGACATCCGAGAATCATAAAGTTGAAAAGCCGGGACAGTATACGGGGAAAGTAACACTGGATAATCTGGTTAACGGGACATCCTCAGAGGTACAGTTATCTGTAGAAATATTCGGGACAAAGCTGGTTCTGGCAACAGCTTCACTGATCCGTATCCAGGAGACTGTAATCGACGGAGATTATCAGAAGATTGATCTGATGGGAGACTGGTATTTCAATTACACCGGATCACGCAGAAGCCTTGATGCGAAAGCTTTGACCGCGCAGGGCTGCAAAGATGAGAACTGGTCTGTTGTACAGCCGGGATTGGGCAACTGGGTCAACGGTTATGGAAATATTAATGCGGATACGGTAGGAGTATCTCCGGATTCTCCGTATTTTAATTATAGGGTCACAGGTAACGGATATTATGTCAGAGAATTCGAAGTGCCAGAAGAGTTTGACAGTGAAGATATAAGGTTATCCATAGGGTATGTGGACGACCGCTGCGAGGTCTTCCTGAACGGTGAGCGGGTAGGTGCTACAGGGATGGACGAGAGCGGGAATCCGACCGGAGAGACGACCTGGGCGGTATACAGCAGCTTCGCGATTGAGCCGTCTCTGTTAAAGCGCGGTGAGAGTAACACGGTTGTGGTCCGTGCATGGAACGATCTTCCATTTGGCGGCGGCGGCTGGTATAACGGGCCGGTTGCATTGTACAGCCAGACGGCTTTCGAGGAAGAGGAGGATGGTCAGTCCCGTTTCTTCGAGGAGGAATTTGAGTCCGCTTCTATAGGAGGAAACGAGAAGTATCTGGTTTATCTTCCGGAGAGCTATTATGAGACCGAGCGGTACTATCCGACCGTATATCTGCTGCATCAGTTTAACAGCGACCATACATCCTATAAGACGGATGAGATTGACAGGATTATTGATGAGTCTGTGAAGGCAGGATTATTTGACGAGATGATTGTGATCGTGCCTAACAGCAGTGAAAACAGCTGGTGGACAGGTAAGTGGGAGCAGATGGTGACAGAAGAGCTGATACCGCTGATAGATTCGAAATACCGTACTATTAAGGATGCGAGGTTCCGTATGACCGCAGGCTGTTCCATGGGCGGACAAGGTGCATTTGGAGTGGGACTGACCAATCCGGATCAGTTCTCGGGAGCAGTAAGCTTCTTCGGCGCATTATCCATGCCGCCTTCAGATGCAGAAGATGCATTGAAGATTGCGCAGAATGAGTCAGTGGATTATCTGAACTATTACACTCTGTATTTCATCTGCGGCAATCAGGATTCCTATGGATTTGGCGCGCCGGCAATTGATCTGGACAGGATATTGACGGAAAGAGGTATCGAACACGAATTCTTTATTGAAAACGGCGAGCATAACAGTGCATTCTATGTGCCGTATTTTGACGATGCGTTTGCCTACGCAAGAAGCCATATGTATCAGGCGGATGACGCCATAGATGCATTGCTGTCCGGAACGCTGACGGTTGATACGCAGAAGGGCGTCAAAGTAAAGGCTGAGTTTGAAGCATTGGAGGGCATCGGGTCATATTACAATATCATTCCGGCTTCTTCCTATACCTTGAACAGTAACCCGGAACTTTCCATTCCGTTGATCATGGAAGTGGTACAGGATGGCAAGGTGGTATTCTCCAGTGTAGAGGGGAGCCATTCGATCAATGACGGCGATACCTCAGAGACCTTCCGATATGACATCTCAGAGTATGTGGATGGGACAAGAGAATATTCCGTCATATATAAAGCGGCAGTCTTTGATAAGGTAGTTGAACTGGATAAGGTTGTTATGAATAAGGCCGATGACGGCCAAGATCCGGACAGCGGGAAGAAACCAGATGCCGGGGCGTCAGGAGATACGGACAAGAAGGATGCTGCTTCCGGGAAGAACAAGAGCCCTCAGACGGGCGATGATGCGCCGGTTGGTCTTTATGTACTGCTCATTGCAGTATCAGCCGGCACATGGAGCGTAGTGCAAAAGAGAAGGAAAAAAGCAAAGCTGTACTAGCACAAGTGCAGATACACAGGAACAGATCCGGCGCGGGCGCAATATATTATATAGAAAGAATCGTGAGGAGATATGTATAATGGAGCATACCAACAGACCACTCACAAGCTCCTGCAGCTTTGCCGGCCTCAAGCCGATTATGGCGGATCTGTCGTATCCGCCGCTTAAGGTCAGAGAAAAGAATCAATCCTATGCGAACCTTCTGAGTATTGATTATTGCGGCTCTGTGTCGGAGTTATCTGCGGTCACACAGTATATCAATAATGAGAGCCGCCTGTCCTGTGTGAACTGCCCTATGGCAAAGACCCTCCTGGGCATAGGTGTTGCAGAGATGATGCATCTGCAGAAATTAGCGGAACTGATCGTTCTGCTGGGCGGAAATGTTGACTTTACCGCAAAGCACCAGAACGGCGCCAGGAGGATGTGGACGCCGGAGTATCTGACGATCCCGGAGAATGCCGGCGCAATGATACGGGCGGATATAGAGGCGGAGCGGGCAGCGATTGACCAATATAAGATGCATATAAGGATGATCGGGGATGAGGACGTAAACGCGGTATTGCGCAGGATCATCAGGGATGAAGAATATCATATTATGCTGCTTAAGGCTCTGGCTGTTTCTCCGTAGTCTCCCGCCTGAAAAGTACAGGCGGAATTACTTTATGAATCGGCGTCTCCAGAGGGGTGGGGCGCCGTTTCTTTCTTTCATTCATCTGTTCAACCAGAAGACTTACCGCCTCAAAGGCAATCTTATCAATCTGTTGTCCCACCGTACTGATCGGAATGACTGCTTCACGGGAAATCGGCGAATTGTCAAATCCGACAAGAAAGAAATCATCCGGGAGTTTCCCATATCTTCTTACAAGCAGATTAACTAGGACATTTGCATGGGTGTCATTGGAAACAAATAATCCCTTTTTCATCCCCGGATATTTCCGGAAAGTAGCTTCCAAAATATTTGCCAGATAGTGGGAGGTGGATTCATAAGTATCTTCCATCTCCTTCAGAATCATCTCATGTTGTATGTTATGTTCTTTGCAACAGTCAAGAAATCCCTCTATACGCCCGTAAGCAGGCACTTCGGAATGAACAGACGCACGGATATAGTTGATGTGGATGATGATATCACAGTGATGCCTTGCCAGAAGGCCGGCCGCCTGGTAGCCGCCCATATAGTTGTCCGTATTCACACTGCATACATATTTATCTTCACGTTCAATCGTCACGATTGGGATTCCAAGCTCTGACAGTTCTTTGGAAGGAATGGTATGGCTTAAGATAATCAGCCCTTCAATCTTATAGGCAAGCAGCTCCTTTATATAGCTGCGCTCCGTCTCTTCCTGTCCGTTTCCGATGAATACAAGAAATTTGTAGCCAAAAGTTTCGTAAGTGGCAAGAATCTGATCCAGCATCTCGGAATAATAATGAAAGAACAGATTCGGGATGATAATGCCGATAAATTCAGTCTTTCCATTGGCGAGAATCCGGGCGACCCGGTTCTCTTTGTAATTAAGGTCCGCAAGAGCCTTTGCAATGATTTCCTGATTTTCAAGGGTCAGTGAATCTGGGTTGTTGAAGTATCGTGAGATTGTAGTCTTGGAAAAATGCGTGTACTCGGCGATATCACTGAATGTTACATTCTTTTTTTGCTTCATATAACATATATAACCTTCCTGAATGATGTACCGGCGCACCGGAGGTCCGATTTCATGCCGGACGGAGCGCCAGGTTTCTTTCAGTATATCAAAAGTGAAGAAATCAGACAATAAATAATCGGTCAAGTAACCGGTTTTGTAAAAGGTATACAATTTCCCAATATGAGATTTGGCTGTAATTCACAAAAATGATTTTAGCGATTGACGGATATAATCGGCAGTGTTATGATACACATAAAGTAACCGGTTACTTTACCGGTTATTCAATATATTTCCACGTACGACCTGTACCGACAATACGTGGAGGCGGAAAAATATCAAAACTAGGAGGAATGATTCATGAGAAGGAAAGTCATGACAAAGGTCGTCTCATCAGGGCTTGTGATGGCGCTGACAGTGACTATGCTGACAGGCTGCCGGTTCGGGTTTGCCAGCGACCCGGACGACCCCAATGAGGAGGAGAAGGAAGTGCCGATTGACACGTCGGTGGATACGTTTGAGTATGATTCGGCCTTAAGCGGAACGAATATCACTCTTCTGAATTCCAAGGCGGAGATCCAGGTGGCGCTTGAGAAGATGGGCGCCGAGTATGAGAAGAAATCCGGCGTCCATGTTGAGGTTATGCCGGTCACGGACGGTGATTCTCCCTATACGAAGGTTGTAAGCCTCTACAATTCAGGGACTCCACCGACAGCGTCTATTCTGGACACGACGGACGTGCTTGCACTTGCGGAGGAGAAGGCGGCAGATCTGACAGAGGAACCCTGGGTGGATGAAGCAGAAGGATATGTGACCGAGGTGAACGGCAAGGTCTACAGTTTCCCGCTGTGTATTGAGGGCAGAGGCATTATCTACAACAAAGCTGTGATTGAGGAAGCTCTTGGAGAGAGCTTCGATGCGGACTCTGTCACAACCCAGGACGAGTTCGCAGAGCTTCTTGACCGACTGGTGGACGCAGGTATCGAGAAACCGGTATCCATGGCGAAGGAAGACTGGTCGCTGGGAGCGCATCAGTTACAGTACATCTATGAGACATACGAGGGAACCAGCGAGGGCGCCCGGGAAGTGATCGAGAAGATCAAAGCAGGCAGGCTCGACCTTGCATCCTATGACAGGCTGTCAGAATTTCTTGATATGTTCGATATCCTGAAGAAATATAACGTGGCAAAGGGCGACCCGCTGGGAGCGGACTATGATGAGATGGCCATCGACCTTGCAGACGGCAAGACGGCGTTCTGGTTCAATGGTAACTGGGCGTGGCCGAACATCTCAGAGGCGGGAGCCAATGAAGAGGATGCCTACGGGTTCCTGCCGTATTTCCTGAACAATGACAGGGATGATTTCGTCAACCAGCAGATCCAGGCGTCTCCGTCAAAACAGATCATGCTGGACGGGCAGATCGCAACCGAGAAGGAGCAGAAGGCGGCAAAGGAATTCCTGAACTGGATCGTATTCAGTGAGATCGGGCAGCAGATGCTTGTGAAGACCTGTAATATCATCCCGCCGTTTCAGAATAATCCGTATGAGCCGGGCGACCCCTTAAGCGCAGACATTTATGCCAAGGTTCATGAAGGGAAAGCGTTCAATGCATCCGCAATCGTGCCGAACGACCATTGGGCGGTCTTAGGCGCGGCGATGCAGAAGTATCTGGCAGACCGAAGCGACAGAGAAGAGCTTACAGAGTCTATTCAGGAATACTGGGATGAGCAGGAGTAAGGCTGCGGGACGTGTGAAAGCGCCGTCCGGCAAATTGCCGGCGGACGCAGGAGACGCGGTGCTATAATAAATTAGGAGGAGCGGATCATGAGATCAAAAAACAATGGAAAAGACTTCTGCATGTTTGCATTACCGGGTATGTTTTGCTTCTTTGCAGTTGTCATCGTACCATTCATATATGGTGTTTATCTGACACTCACGGACTGGAACGGCGTGTCGAAGGTAAAGAATTTTATCGGTCTTAAGAACTTTGGAGGCGTGATGAAGGACGGACAGTTCTGGACATCATTGCTTCTGACTTTTAAATATGTAATCTTTGTAGTATTGATTGTAAATATCCTTGCATTTGCCATCGCTTACCTTCTTACGCGGGGAATCAAGGGACAGAACTTCTTCCGCGCAGGTTTCTTTACGCCGAACCTGATCGGTGGTATTGTCCTTGGGTATATCTGGCAGTTTGTATTCTCAAGAGTATTTGTCAATATCGGGGAGAGTACGGGATGGAAGCTTTTTGAGGTGTCCTGGCTGTCGGATCCGACCAATGCATTTGTCGCGCTGGTAGTCGTATCTGTATGGCAGTTGTCCGGTTATATGATCCTGATCTATGTGGCAGGATTCATGGGGCTGAGCGAGGATGTGATGGAGGCGGCAAGCATCGATGGGGCGTCAGGATTTGTGAAGCTTAAGAATATTATCATGCCGCTTATGATGTCCTCCATCACAATCTGTCTGTTCCTTACCTTATCCCGTGCATTCATGGTATATGACGTGAATCTGTCATTGACGGCAGGCGCGCCTTACGGGACAACGGAGATGGCGGCCATGCACGTATACGAGAAGGCGTTTACATCCAGACAGTTTGGAGTAGGTCAGGCAGAAGCATTTATCTTGTTTATTATCGTTGCAGTACTCAGCGGTCTGCAGGTTTACTTTACGAAGAAGCAGGAGGTGGAAGCATAATGAAACAGACAACGGTCGGCGGTACGAAGAGAAAAGTGACAAACGCACTTGCAATGGCGGGACTGATTATTATCTTCATTGCATATATGTTCCCGTTCCTAATGGTAGTAATTAATTCTCTGAAGCAGAAGAGAGATATCATCAAGAGCCCGTTTTCCTGGCTGTTTACCATCAAAGGACTGTCCTTTGACAATTTCGTGAAAGCCTTCACGCAGATGGATTTTATCAATGCGTTTAAGAATTCATTATTTGTAACTGTGTCTGCGACGGTTCTCGTGACACTGTTTGCGGCCATGCTGGCATATTATATCGTGCGTCATAACAACGGAATCTCTAAGATTACATTCGCGCTTATGGTAGCGTCCATGATCATTCCCTTCCAGGCAATCATGATTCCGCTTGTCAGTATCTACGGCGGTACGCTGAATATACTGAACCACAGGATTACGCTGATATTCATGCATACCGGATTTTCCATGGCGATGTCCGTGTTTATGTTCCACGGATTTATCAAAGGAAATGTACCTATGGCGCTTGAGGAAGCTGCATATATCGACGGATGCACACATTCCCAGACATTTTTCAAGATTGTGCTTCCGCTTTTGAAGCCGATCATCTCCACCATGGTAATCCTGAACTCACTGGCGTTCTGGAATGACTTCCTGCTCCCGTCTCTGGTGCTGACGGATAAGAAGCTTCTGACTCTGCCGTTGTCTACTTACAGCTTCTACGGGACCTATTCGGCAGATTACGGAACCATCATGGCAGGGCTTCTGCTGTGCGTAGTACCAATCCTGATTCTGTACGTGGTGCTTCAAAAGCAGATCATCGGAGGCGTGGTTGCCGGCGCGGTGAAATAAGTTGTTATTCACCGTTAATTATGCAATGTGGTCAGTACACCAGCGGGAAGGGGCCGGACAAGACTTCCCGGGCCACATAAAGAGAGCGGTCCGGATGCGTGGCAAGCGTCCATTTGACCAGAGAGATCCTGAGACGCCTGATCTCGATACAGGTAACGCACCTTGGATGCACGCAGCTTCCGGTGTTGCAGTATGAGACAGACTCATCCAGCATGGGACGGTGCGTGTGCCCTGTGATCAGCACGCAGGAGTTCTTGTCGGCCCAGTCGGTCAGGATGCGTTCCACCTTCTTCTTCCTGGTATTATTCTTCGCGGCGCTGGTAGGATCCAGGAAACCGGCGGATTCCAGCGGTTTCCAGAGATACCTGACCAGAAACCGGGAAGTACGCCACAGGACGCTGTTGAAGAAATCCGCCTGATGGCCATGTGTCAGGTATATTTCCCGGCGGGATATTACAGCGTCTGTTCTGGCGGCAGCCGGCTTTGGGCAGCGGCAGTCCGGCGTATCAGAAAGTATTTTCAGAATAACCCCGGAATGAAAGACCATATCCGGGAACAGTTCTTCTTCCCGGCATGTACTGCAGGGATAGGAAGAACAGCCCTTCCTGGCAAACCGGGGATTCCGCTTGACGATATCATGGTTTCCATAAAGCATGACGAGCCGTCCTTCCTTGTGGAAACGTGACAGCAGCCAGAAGGTATTGTTGTGGATGGACTTAATCGCGTCAAAGGAGCGGTTTTCCCACAGTTCATCGCCGTCGCCCAGTTCAATATAGGTATATCCTTGATTATAATAATGCTGTAACGCGGCAAAGTACAGGTTCTGATTCTTAAGGAAGTTATCATTGTTCGTACCACAGCCGCGGTGGCAGTCACTGAAAAGAATGTACCGGGAAGAAGGCGTAAGCGGCAGCACCGGCGCATGGGCGAATGCCGCTTCAAGCCTTTTGTCAGCGGACATGCCGCATCCTTCTTCGCATCTTTCTTTGCATCTTTCTTTGCGCCTTTCTCTTGCTCTTCTTATGCCGGATGTGCATCATATGCCGGAAAGCAAACGGCATGTATTCATAGAGGTACAATAACTTATCCATGGTAAAGCAGAATTCCTTCGTAACGCGGCAGTAGATCCGCAGGAATATCCGGTTCTTCCACTGGGCAAACGCTGCCCGGATGCGCCGGGAGCAGCGCGGCTGTCGTGTGTGCGGCGCAGCAAATTCAAAGGAAACATGCTGACGGCAGACCTCAATCTCCGAAGAAGCGTATCCGCAGTCAAGCATACCCCGTACAAATGCATGCAACATTTCAAAGGAAGGGAAGGTGATCTCTACCCTTAGGGCCAGCTGGCCGGGATCAGCGTAATGACCCATCCGAAATCCCGTCAGCCACCAGTGTCTCTGCGCCACCCGGCAGAGGGGAATATCCCGGTCGTACAAGGTACATTCAAAGAAAGGCAGGTCCTCATCCGGCACCGTGTGGAAGAGCGTGGATTTCCGCTGATTTCTGGAAACGAGGGAATCCGCTTTGTAGATTCCGATCTCGGCGCCGGTATTGATGCCGTACTGCCCTTTCCACAGTTCAATCATCCATGTGCAGCCCTTATAATCAAAGCAGACAGGTTCACAGTCAAAGACCATGTTGAACAGATCCGCGCTCTTGTCGTAGAGCCAGCAGTATCCAAAATCTCTCTGCCACGCGTCCATAAGAGAGGTAAAGATATCCTGGGACAGGAGATATTCGAAGCCAAAGGGACGGACCAGCTCGTTTAACCGGCAGAGTTTTTCCTTGACCGGCATGCAGCAGAGCTTCTTTATGATAGCTTTCCTGCGCCAGAACATCAGCAGAGCGCAGATGAGAAGCAGCAGCAGGATACAGGGGAAAATGATATACATAATATAGATCCTTTCATCATAATAATAGTAGTTACTGCATTGTATGCCGGAAAATGTCAGATGTGCGGTCAGAAATTGGTAATTGTAAACAATCAGATTTACGAGTATAATATAGGAAAATATATGTCAAAATAAGGAAGGAAAGAGGATCAGAAAATGGGAAGTATATTTGACATCTTAGGGCCTGTTATGGTAGGTCCTTCCAGTTCGCATACGGCGGGTGCGGCACGGATCGGAATGGTTGCCAGACAATTGTTCGGCAGGCAGCCCGGGAAGGCGGCGGTATATCTTCATGGCTCATTCGCGGCAACAGGAAAGGGACATGGGACAGACCGGGCGCTGATTGCAGGACTTCTGGGAATGAAGCCCGATGATATGCGGATTCCGGACAGCTTTAAGATCGCGGCAGAGGAAGGGATGGCATTTACCATAGAGCCGAAGGAGATCAGGGAGGCGCATCCGAACACGGCGCAGGTTATCATGGAAGCCGAGGGCGTAGATCCGATGAAGATCCAGGCATATTCAATCGGCGGCGGAAGGATCAGGGTCTGCGAGATTGACGGGATAGATGTGAATTTCAGCGGCGAGAGTAATACACTGATCATCCGTAACTTGGATGAGCCGGGAAGGATCAGGGAAGTTGCGGTGGCGCTTAGTGATGCCGGGATTAACATTGCTACGATGCAGGTGTTCCGCGACAAGCGCGGCGGACATGCCATCATGGTGGTGGAGACAGACCAGATTGTGCCGCAGGAGGCGATGGATGATCTTGCAAGTAAGGATGGGATTATCAGGGTGAAGTTCCTGCTGGCGAATTAACAAGAAAGGATAATAAGAAGATATGTCTTATCAATCAATGGAAGAGGCACAGATAAGGTGCGAGAAGGAAGGAATCCCGTTCTGGAAGGCCGTTCAGCTGGAGGATGCGAACGAACGCCAGATTACGGAGGAGGATTCCTGGAAGGTGATGAAGCAGATGTGGAGGACGATGCTGGACAGTCTGGACGCTTATGACCCGGATCTGATGTCCAGGAGCCGGATGGTCGGGAAGGAAGGAGGACTTATGGATGCCTACCGGGAGACAGGAGATCCCTTATGCGGTGAATTTATGGCGAAGGTCATGAGCAATGCCCTGAAGATGGGATGTAACAACGCCTGTATGAAGCGGATTGTGGCGGCGCCGACGGCGGGGGCCTGCGGCGTGATGCCGGCGGTACTCGTGACATACTATAGAGAATATGATGTCCCGGAGGAGAAGATGATCGAGGCCTTGTATGTGGCGGCGGGGATCGGGCAGATCATTGCCAACCGGGCATATCTTGCCGGTGCGTCCGGAGGATGTCAGGCGGAGATTGGTTCCGGTTCCGGCATGGCGGCTTCCGCGATCTGTCACGTGAAGGGCGGCAGTACGGCCCAGATCGGACACGCCTGCGCCATGGCACTTAAGAACCTGATGGGGCTGGTATGCGATCCGGTAGGCGGTCTGGTAGAGGTTCCCTGTGTGAAGAGAAATGTAGGCGGCGCGTTTAACGCGATTGCGGCGGCGGACATGGCGCTGGCGGGGATTGAGAGCCAGATTCCGGTGGATCAGGTCATCGACGCGATGAAGGAAGTCGGGGATAAGATGGACGTAAGCCTGCGGGAGACGGGATTCGGCGGAGTAGCCGGAAGCGTTAAGGCGGCGGAGATTGTTGAGAGAATGAACATGTAGGGGAGAAAGATGACTTTAGAAGAGATTCGCATAGAGATTGACTCCATTGACAATGCGATAAAGCCTTTGTTTATCAGAAGAATGGAGTGTGCAAAGCATGTAGCCGAAGTCAAGTCTGCCACAGGAGGCAGTGTATATGTGCCGGAGAGGGAGCAGGCGGTTATCGAACGACGTTCTTCCGGCGTGGAAGCAGATATTAAGGAAGAATACATGGCATTTCTCGGGCATCTCATGAGCGTCTGCAGAAGATATGAATATGGACTGTTAGAGGAGATGCAGGCACAGGTTGTGAAAGAGGCGCTTCAGACGGCCGGTCTGTCTGCCGGTACAAAGCATTGCAGCGTAGAGATTGGATTTAGCTGCGGCTATGAGGCTGGCAGTCTGAGTACATTTGTGGATATGGCGCGGCTGAACCGGGTCGGAATCATCCGGATGCATGCAGAGCGTAAGGATGGACGGCAGCAGGTGATCATGACGCTTGAGGGAAATGTGAACGACGAGGGAGTGAAGCGTCTCCTGTGCCAGATCGGGAAAGAAGCGGAAGAGTTCAGAATATTGGGGCTGGCGGATACCTTATGACAGATACAAGGATGTCAGACTGCACGTTATGTCCAAGAGAATGCCATGTCAACCGTCTGGGAGGAGAGCGGGGATACTGCAGGGAGACAGCAGAGCTTGTGGCTGCAAGAGCGGCCCTGCATATGTGGGAGGAGACGTGCATTTCCGGAAAAAGAGGCTCCGGCACGGTATTCTTCTCCGGATGTAATATGGGTTGTATCTTCTGTCAGAATCACAGTATCTCAAGTGCAAAAGCCGGAAAAGTGATTACGGCTGAGCGTCTGGCGCAGATTTTTCTGGAATTGCAGGAACAGGGGGCAGGCAATATCAACCTTGTGACGCCTACGCATTATGTTCTGCAGATTATAGAGGCAATAGAGCTGGCAAGGAAATGGGGAATGAGTCTTCCTGTTGTGTATAATACGGGCGGATACGAGAAGACGGAAACCTTGCGGATGTTAAGGGGATATGTTGATATCTATCTGCCGGATTTCAAATATATGGATGAAGAGCTTGCCAGAGCCTGTTCTAACGCGCCGGATTATCCGTTCTATGCAAAACAGGCGTTAGCAGAGATGTATGCGCAGACGGGTGGATTTAAGATTGACGCACGGACCGGTATGCTGCGAAGCGGTATCATCGTCCGGCATCTGGTGCTTCCGGGGCATGTGAAGGATTCAAGAGAAGTGATCCGCTATCTGTATGAGACTTACGGAGACGAGATTATGATCAGCATTATGAGCCAGTATACGCCTGTGCCCCGGGTATCCGGTCATCCCTTGCTTGGGCGTAAGGTCACGAAGAGAGAGTATGCGAAGGTAGTTGATTACGCCCTGGAGATTGGTGTGGAGTGCGGCTTTATCCAGGAAGGCGGGGCCGCTCTGGAGAGCTTTATACCGGAATTTGACGGAACAGGCGTGTGACATATGGGTGGGATTTCATTGAAAAGACGCAGGCGGATTGACTTTTACAAGGCAAAATACTATAATGAAACTGTCAGGAACGGAAGGTCGGATTCCCGGTTCCGGCACCTTGGTCTGCCGATATAACCAGATGCCTGAGGGCTCTGTTATATAATAGAATATCCAAATAATAATTGAGAAAGGTTGGGGAAGACAATGGACCAGAACAAAGTGGCAAGAGTGTTAAAATCAATGGAGGAGCATCAGATTCCGCAGATGATTATCTCTGATCCGGTTGCGATTTTTTATCTTACGGGGAAGTGGATTATCCCGGGCGAGAGACTGCTGGCATTATATCTGAATGTCAACGGCGGCCACAAGCTTGTGATCAACAAGCTGTTCCCGCAGGAGAAGGATCTGGGAGTAGAGCTGGTATGGTACGATGATATTGAGGATGGCGTGGAGATCCTAAGCAGATTTGTAGAGAAGGACAAGACGATGGGAATCGACAAGACATGGCCGGCAAGATTCCTTCTTCGTCTGCAGGAACTGGGCGGCGGAAGCAAGTTCGTGAATGGTTCTCCGATCATTGATTATATCCGTATGGTGAAGGATGAGAAAGAGAAGGAGCTGATGAGAGAGTCCTCAAGGCTTAACGATATCGCTATGGAGAAGCTGATTCCGTGGGTGGCAAAGGGACTGACGGAGAAGGAGCTGAATGCGAAGATCCGCGAGATCTACAAGGAGCTTGGATGTGAGGATGTATCTTTCGATCCGATTACAGCTTATGCAAAAGGCGCGGCGGATCCGCATCACGTGACAGATGATTCAAAGGGAAAACGCGGTGACTGTGTGATTCTTGATATCGGAGCATTCAAGGACAATTATGCTTCTGATATGACGAGAACTGTATTTATCGGGGAAGTATCCGACCGTGCAAGAGAGATCTATGATATCGTTGTCGAGGCGAACAGGCGCGGCATCGAGGCGGCAAAGCCGGGCAACCGGATGTGCGACGTGGATCTTGCCGCAAGGAATTATATCGAAGAGAAGGGTTATGGCCAGTATTTTACCCATAGAACAGGCCATTCCATCGGTCTGGAGGATCATGAATTCGGCGATGTATCTTCTGTCAATGAGGACATCATCCAGGTAGGACAGTGCTTCTCCGTTGAGCCGGGAATCTACCTTGCAGATGAAGGAATCGGCGTTCGTATTGAGGATCTTGTGATCGTCACAGAGGACGGGTGTGAAGTGCTGAATCATTTTACAAAAGATCTGATTGTAGTACCGGAAGAATAAGAGTCCGGTTCTTATAAGGAGCTGTCTGGCTCCTTATTTTATTGTCGAAAAATGTCGAAAATTTGTTCGGCTATTTTGTGGAAAAGTATTGATTTATGCAGAAGATTTGATAGAATAAGAGAAGTAAGATTGCAGGGGAAGTAATTATCTATTGTTCATTTAACTATTTACATTCATTTCAGAGTGTATCGTCGGATTCAGACAATGTTTTCCAATTTGAGTATTATTTTATTTAAGAACAGGAGTGAAGCTATGAACCATATTAAGATGGAAAATGAATACGTAGGAGTTATGGTTAATTTATATGAGAAGTCAAATGAAGAGATCTGCGCGATTGCAGAGAGCGGGCGTATAGACGACATTATGACTGGATACCTGGTGCTGATTCTTCATAAAGTAGGAGTTGCGATGGAGAAGGTGAACGAGATAGATTACAGCGCAATCTTCCGTAAGATCGACGTCAGGGAGGCGCAGATGCTTGGTAAGCTGTATGGGAGAAAACGGTGAATGAAGATATCAAAGGTTAAGATTGTGAAAGGTTAAGATTATATAAGTTAAGATTGTGAAAAGAATGTACCGATATGGCAAAAAGGTTATAATTATAGGAAGATATATCTTGACCTTTAGAGGTAAAAAGATTATAATTTTGAACGTAAGACTTGAAGTTAAGGCGAGTGAGAAAACATAGAGGATAAGAGAAACTGACAAAGGAGGAAACAGCAGTGACCAGAGAGCAGGCACACGATATATTGATGAAGTATATGAAGGGAGAGAATTATATTACCCATTCATATGCTGTGGAGGCGATTATGAAGGGACTTGCCCGGCGCCTTGCACCGGATGATGTGGAATACTGGGGTATCGTAGGGCTTCTTCATGATCTGGATGAGGAGCAGTGCGACTGGCAGCATGATATGGCAGTCCATGGTCCGTCATCTGTGGAGATTCTGAAGAAGGAAGGAATTGATGATAAGGTATTATTCGACGCCATCTGCGCACATAATCCCAAGTGTGGTGTGAAGGCGAAGAGCAAGCTTCAGTATGCGATACTGGCGGCAGATCCTATGAGCGGATTCGTCAAGGCAGTTGCGCAGATCTACCCGGATAAGAAGATTGCGAGTGTGAAGCATAAGTCGGTAATGAAGCGTTTTAATGAGCTGCGGTTTGCGGCAGGGGCTAACCGTGATTATATGGAAGCGATTGAATTCACAGGGCTGAGTCTGGATGATCTGATCGACGTTGCGCTGGAGGAGATGGGTGCGATTGCGGATATATTAGGGCTGTAAGATCATACATCCATTATAATAGGAAGAAACTAAGATTAATCCAAGGACATCTGTGAGATTTGACTGGTATTTACTGGATCAGCCCATAAAAATTGGAAGAGTTTATGAGGCGGGCTTTGACGCTAAAGCGGTTGACAAAATTATATGGACAAGGTATTATTAAATACAGGCTATATATAAGAAGGGTGTGAAGATATGGAAGGCTATATAGACATGCATTGTCATATATTGCCGGGAGTAGATGACGGCGCGAAAGATATCGACGAGACGAAAGAGATGTTAAGAATCGCATATGAGGAAGGGATACGTTGTATTATTGCTACTCCACATCATCATCCGAGACGTGGCAAGGAGAGCCCGAAGATACTGAGGCGGCAGGCGAAGCTGGTGCGGGAGGCTGCCCATGAGATTGACGAGCATTTCCGCATCTATCTGGGGACAGAGATTTTCTTTGGACAGGATGTGCCGGATAAGCTTAGAGACGGTGAGATATTATCCATGAATAACAGGGATTATGTGCTTGTGGAGTTCTCGCCCTCCGATACGTATGCGTATATCCGGCAGAGCCTTCAGCAGATGCAGATGACAGGGTATGAGGTTATTCTTGCCCATGTAGAGAGATACAACTGTATGGTCAGGGAGATAGACCTGGCAGAGCAGTTGTGTGAGATGGGAATCCGCCTTCAGGTGAACGCAGATAGTATTACCGGGGAGAATGGCAGAGAGATTAAGAAGTTTGTGAAGTGCCTGATGGATGAAGACCTGGTCTTCTGCGTCGGGACGGACGCCCACAGCTGCAGGCACCGCGCGCCCAGAATGAAGAAAGCGGCTGCTTATGTTAAGAAGAAGTTTGGCGACGAATATATGAGGAGGATATTCTTCAGTAATGCGAAGGTCATGCTGAAGAAGTTACAGAAGAATGAGTTACGATAAGATGACGAATCCGGAATTTGACAATGATGAGATCACAATAGACCTGACAGAGCTGATCATGGTATTGTGGTCCGAGATTCATATCATACTGCTGTCAGGACTGCTGATGGCTTTATTGGCGTTTGTGGGGACAAGACTCTTTATTACGCCGTTATACACATCTGTTACCCAGATGTATGTATTGACCAAGCAGGATAATAATGCGAACGTTACTTACAGCGACTTGCAGACAGGTACGCAGCTGACGAAGGACTATATGGTCCTGATTAAGAGCCGTCCGGTGATGGAGCAGGTGATCTCGCAGCTGAATCTTGATATGGAAGCAGAACAGCTTGCAGATATGATCAGTGTGGAGACAGAGACAGATACCCGTGTTCTGAATATCAGTGTCCGCAATGAGGATCCCAAGGTGGCGAAGGAACTTGCAGATGCGGTGAGATTGGCCGTAGGAGTTCAGATTACGGAGATTATGGATGCGGAAGCGGTGAATACGGTACAGGAGGGTAATCTGGCGACATCACCGTCTTCTCCGAACACGATGAAGAATGCACTGATCGGCGGGATATTGGGAGTTATTATAGCGATTGGAGTTATCGTGCTGATATTTGTGCTGGATGATACAGTTAAGAGTCCGGATGATGTAGAGCAGTATCTGGGACTTAATGTGCTTACCTCGATTCCGATACAGGAAGGCGCGGAGAAGTCTAAGACTAAGAAGGTAAGAGGATTATCGGCGAAGAAGCTTATGGGAAGTAAGAAGAGGTAAGAAGGAGAGAAGAGATGCAGGAAGTAGTATTAAAGAATGTAGCGAAGGGTTACCGGAGCAATGAAGCATACAAGACTCTCCGGACGAATATCGAATTCTCGGGTTCAGATAAGCAGGTGATTGTATTCACGTCTTGTACTCCCAATGAGGGGAAGAGTACCGTGTCGTTGTCTCTGGCAATATCACTGGCAGAAGCAGATAAGAATGTACTCTTTGTAGATGCGGATCTCAGGAAGTCCGTACTGGTAGGACGGCATCAGATCAAGGGGTCCATCAAGGGGCTCAGCCATTTCCTGTCAGGACAGGCAGAGGCGAAGGATGTAATAGCCAAGACGCAGGAGAATGGTCTCTTCTGTGTTCTTGCAGGAGTTGTACCGCCTAATCCGGCAGAGCTTCTGGGGAACCGCAGATTTGAGGCGTTTATCCAGGGGGCGAAGAAGGCGTATGATTATGTGATTATTGATGCGCCTCCGGTAGGAAGCGTTATCGACAGCGCCATCATAGCCAAGAATTGTGATGCGGCCGTGCTGGTGATTGCGGCCAACACCATCAGCTATAAGTTTGCCAGGAGTATGAAGGAGCAGATGGAGAAGTCAGACTGTCCGATTCTGGGAGTTGTGCTTAATAAGGTTAATATGAAGCAGAATAAGTATTACGGAAGATATTACGGCAAATATTACGGTGATTATTACGGAAGTTATGGTCACGAAGATGAGAAGAAGAAGTAGAGGGCATTGCGATGAAGCATCGGGGATTAACAATAGCGCTGGCAGGAGGATGTGTGGTTCTGGGAGTGATAGCGGCATTCTTAACAGTGAGCCAGGATACCACGCCGCCGGAGATTAAGATAGAAGAGAGAGATATTACTTATACGGAGGGAGACAGCTACGAGGGTCTCTTAGAGGGTGTGTCTGCGTCGGATAAGGCAGACGGCGATCTGACCAGTGAAGTATTCGTCAATAAGATTGTACTTACAGATGAGCATGCGGCTGTTGTCTATTACGGCGTGATGGACGAGAGCAATAATGTGGGCATGGCGAGACGAAGAGTGAATTACAAGACCGCAGAGGAAGCGGCGAATGAGCCGGCAGATGATTCGGCTGCAGATGCCGCAGGAGAGGCGGGAGAAGGAACGGCAGATGGAGCGGTTCCGGCAGGGGGAGAGCCGACGCCGTTGGAAGCGAATGGTCCAAGACCGGTCATGGCGCTTACGGCAGAACAGCTGACAGTTCCGGTCAGAGGAGAATTTGATCCGTTGAGCGTGGTCCAGGGAGCAGTAGATGATAAGGACAGCATGGAGATGTTATATCAGAATATCCATGTAGACGGAGAGTATAATCTGAATACCCCTGGCGTATACGAACTTCGATATTACGTTACGGACAGCGATGGGAATGCGTCGGATCCGCATATACTTACATTGACGGTCGAATAGAGGGGATTAGATATGGAGCATCTCACCAGAAGAAAGAGAAACAGTATAATCGCGAAGATGTTTGTTCTGCTGCAGCTGGTTGTGTCCATGGGATTTACAGCCATGTTGTGGAAGAGCCGTATGATACCCGCGAAGTACCTGTTGATTGTTCTGGTATTGCTGTTGATTGTGTGCGGGATTATATATGCACTACAGCATGTGAGCGATAAGAATGACAAGATTAGTGTGACAGGTGTTGCTCTGAGCATCCTGATCAGCATCATCCTGGGGATAGGGATTCTATATTTTGCGAAGGCAGATAAGGTTCTTGGGGATGTGGGAGGTGCAACATATAAGACGGATAACATGATTGTCGTGGTCAAGAAGGACGATTCGGCAGAGGCTATAGAGGCTGCGAAGGATTATCGGTTTGGATATCAGACGGCGGCAGATCAGGATAACAATGCTCTTATGATTGAAGATATTGAGTCCAGGGTGGGCAGAGAACTGATGCTGGTAGAGAACGCTACAGTGGTGGACATGGCACAGGCGCTTCTTGACGGAAGGATAGACGCGGCTATATATAACGAAGCATACAGCGGCATCATCGAGGAGACTATTGAGAACTATCAGGATCAGGTAAGAGTGCTGTACCAGTATGGGATCCAGACAGAGATTGAACAGGAAGAGACGAATGTCGAAGAGGCGTTCAATATATATATCAGCGGTATAGATGTGGCGGGTTCGATTACCACGAACAGCCGCAGTGATGTGAACATCATCATGACCATCAACCCTAAGACGAAGAAGATTCTTCTGACAACCACTCCAAGAGATTATTATGTGCCGATTCCGGGAGTTTCGGGGGAAGCGAGAGATAAGCTGACCCATGCGGGAATCTATGGCGTGGACCGGTCGATGGCGACACTGGAAAGTTTATATGATATTAATATCTCCTATTATGCGAGGGTGAATTTTACTTCACTGATCACTATTGTAGATACACTGGGAGGAGTGGATGTGAATTCCGAGTTTGCGTTTGAAGCCGGAGGCTACAGCTTCGTAAAAGGAATGAATCATCTGAATGGTGAGCAGGCGCTTGCGTTTGCAAGAGAGCGTCACAGTTTCGCGGATGGAGATAATCAAAGGGGAAAGAATCAGGAGGCGATCCTGAAAGCAATTCTGGAGAGAGTTATGTTTCCAGATATTCTTCTTCAGGCGAATCAGATATTAAATCATGTTGCAGATTGTGTCGAGACGAATATGACACAGGATGAGATGGCGAAGTTTATCAATATGCAGCTCTCGGAGATGGCTGCATGGGAGATTGAGACGACGGCGGCAACAGGAAGCGGAGACAAACAGCCATGCTATTCGTCAGGGTCACAGCTTCTGTATGTAATGTGGCCGGACAATGCAATTGTTTCAGATATATCGAGAAAGATGAAGAAAATAGAGGGAGAGAACTAAGGATGTTTAATGTGATTGATCCGCAGAGAGCCGTAATTGCGGCAGGGGTGGTAATTGTAGTCGGTATTGTGATCTTTATTGTAAGAAACAGTAAGATGATAGGAAGCAGGTTAAGGAGCAGATATGAATAAAATATTAGAAGGCAGGGGAATGCTGTGGGTACACAAAGCAATCCTGGTTGCGATTCTGGATGCACTGTTTGTGGTGATATCCTATGGATTAGCATTGATCCTTCGATTTGATTTTATATTTTCCCGTATTCCCGAATCCTACCGGAGCGGTTATCTGTGGTCGATGCCGTTCTGGATTGCAGCTACGATTGTAGTGTTTTATATATTTAAACTGTATCACAGCATCTGGAGTCTGGCCAGTATCTCAGAGCTGCAGATGAGTGTTGCGGCGTATCTGGCGCTGGTTCCGGTTTACGCGGCGGGCGCTGTGTTTATGCGTCTGAAGATGCCAAGAGGCTATTATTTCATGGGATATGTCATCTGCTTCTGTATGACGACGGCGATGCGGTTCTCCTATCGTTTCCTGCGGACGTATCTGGGAAGCCGGGAGGCTGTGAGCGAGTCGGATCAGGATCGTATCATGGTAATCGGCGGAGGCGCGGCAGGACAGACGCTGATCAGAGAACTGGTCAACAGCAGGAAGCTGCACACGAAGGTGTGCTGTGTGATTGATGATAATCCGAACAAGCTGGGAAGAGTCCTGGAGGGCATACCGATTGTGGGGAATCGTAACGATATCCTTGCCATGGTGAAAAGATATCGGGTGAATCATATCATATACGCGATTCCGGCGACGACAGGAAAGAACCAGAAGGATATCTTAAATATATGCAAAGAGACGTCCTGTAAGCTTCAGACAGTGCCGGGAGTCTATCAGCTGGTCAATGGAGAGGTCAGTGTCAGCAAGCTCAGGGATGTGGATATCTCCGATCTCTTAGGAAGAGCACAGGTCAAGGTGAATAACGACGAGATCTTCAAGGCCATCCAGGGGCGTACAGTCATGGTTACCGGAGGCGGAGGATCCATAGGAAGCGAGCTTTGCCGTCAGATTGCCAAGGCGAATCCCGGTAAGCTGATTATATTTGATATCTACGAGAATAACGCATATGAGATCCAGCAGGAGCTTAAGCGGGCATATCCACAGCTTGACCTGGTGGTGCTTATTGGGTCTGTACGCAACAGTAACCGGATTAATCAGGTTATGCATACCTATAAGCCGGAGATTGTATACCATGCCGCGGCTCATAAGCATGTGCCATTGATGGAGGACAGCCCGAACGAAGCGATCAAGAACAATGTCATGGGCACTTATAAAGCGGCGTCCGCGGCGGCGAAGTCAGGCGTGAAGAAGTTCGTCCTTATCTCTACAGATAAGGCGGTGAATCCTACGAATATCATGGGCGCTTCCAAGCGTCTGTGTGAGATGGTTGTGCAGATGATGAACCGCAAGACACAGACAGACTTCGTGGCGGTTCGTTTCGGTAATGTTCTTGGAAGTAACGGAAGTGTGATTCCGCTCTTTAAGAAGCAGATTGCCCAGGGCGGTCCGGTCACAGTTACGGATAAGAATATCATACGTTACTTTATGACGATACCGGAAGCCGTATCACTGGTACTGCAGGCGTCTTATTATGCCCAGGGGGGAGAGATCTTCGTCCTGGATATGGGGGATCCGGTGCGGATTGATGATATGGCAAGGAACCTGATCCGGTTATCAGGGTATACGCCGGATGTGGATATACCGATTATATATACGGGTCTGAGACCCGGTGAGAAGCTGTATGAGGAGCTTCTGATGGACGAAGAAGGTCTTCAGGATACGGCGAATGAGATGATTCATATCGGACATCCGATTGAGATGGATGACGAATGGTTTGAAGAGAAGTTAAGGCTTCTTGATAAGGTCAGCAGACAGGATTCCTCCAGGATTAAGGAGATTGTGGCGGAGATTGTGCCGACTTATCATTATACGAAGTAGACAATAGGGTAACGAATATCATATAGTTAATGGAATAGAGCCTTGACAGAAGTGTTAAGGTTCTTTTTTGGTTATATTTCTTTACAGTCGAAGAGATTCGTAAAGCTTGCGTATAGAACGGGGATTCTTCCGATTAAGAAGTATTGGAACGGTGCATATTGCGACACCCAACGGCCGGTTTTGCGGAGCAAAACGGCCGCAATGCGAAGCTAATCGGCCGCAGGCCGTTGCTTTTATAAATT
>CAMSTW010000033.1 GCA_947063855.1 uncultured Dorea sp. | reverse complement strand
TTATTAATATAATATAATCGAAATAAGTTAATTAAAAATATTATTTATTTCGATTCAACGAAATAAATAATCTAACTCAAAAGTTATTTCGGTAAAATAAAAGGGAGGCGAAAGTATGGTTAAGAGGGAACGCTATCTCGAAAGAATCAGGCCTTTTTATGAAAGCGAGCTGATAAAGGTCCTGATTGGCATCCGGAGGTGCGGTAAATCCGTATTGCTCAGGCAGATTATTGGAGAGATCAAAGAGAAAGGAATCAGGGATGAGCAGATTCTATACATGAATTTTGAGGATTTCAAGTTTTCTGATATCAGGACCGCTCAGGCATTATATGATTATGTCGTAGAGCGGCGTGTGAATGAAGAGAAGTATTATCTTTTTTTTGATGAGATACAGATGGTAGATGAGTTTGAGCTGGTTATCAATTCTTTCCGTGCGACTTGGGATGTGAGCATCTTTATTACGGGGTCGAACGGAAAACTGCTGTCCGGAGAATTAGCGACTTATCTTTCGGGGCGGTATGTAAGTTTTAAGATTGTGCCGTTTTCTTTCCGGGAATATTGCCAGATAAGACAGTTAGAGGAACCGGCTGATGAAGACCTGGTGGAGTATCTGACTTGGGGAGGCATGCCGCAGCGGTTCCATCTTCAAAATGAGATGGAGATGGAGACGATGCTGAGGGATTTGTATAATTCGATTGTATTGCGGGATATTGTTCAGCGGACGGGAGCGAAGGATGTGGATTTGCTGAACCGTATATTTGAATATCTTACCCAGACCCCGTCGCAGATGTTTTCGGCAAAAGGAATTGCGAAGTATTTTGAGAGCGTGAACCGTAAGGTGGGGACAGAGACTCTGTATAATTATCTTGACCATATGATAACGTCGTTAATTGTGACGAAAGCGCGGCGGTATGATATTCGGGGGAAACAACTTCTGACTACGCTGGATAAGTATTATCTTACAGATTTGGGGCTGGGGAAGATCCATAACAGCGGGTTCAAGTCGGAGATGGGGGCTTTGCTGGAGAATGTAGTGTTTAATGAGCTGTCTTCGAGAGGTTATGAGGTTTTTGTGGGGAAGCTCCCCAAAGGCGAGATTGATTTTGTGGCTGTAAAAGGGCAGGAGAAGGAATACTATCAGGTGGCGTATTATCTTTATGACCAGTCGGTAGTTGAGCGAGAGTTTGGGGCGTTTCGGAAGATTGAGGATAATTATCCCAAGTATGTTATTTCCATGGATAAGATGGATTTTTCGCAGGATGGGATTATCCATAAGAATGCGGTTAAATTCTTGATGGAGCGTGTTTGAAGAATGCGGAGGTGTTTGAGATGCAGAAGTTGTTGCTTCTTGAGGATGATGCAAGCCTGATTGACGGTTTGGCTTACTCTTTGAAGAAAAATGGATTTGATATAGAGATAGCGAGGAATCTTTGTGAGGCAGAGATACTGCTTACAAGAATTAAGGATTTTGACTTGCTTCTCTTTGATGTGACGCTGCCGGACGGAAATGGATTCACATTGTGCGAAAAGTTACGGGAATCAGGGAACCTGGTTCCCATCATTTTCCTTACGGCGTCTGACGAGGAGACCAGCGTAATCCGGGGGCTGGACTGCGGAGGGGATGATTATATCACAAAACCCTTTAAATTAGGCGAACTGTGTTCCCGTATCCGGGCGCTTTTGCGCCGCAGTAATCGAAACGACGCAGGGGAGAGCATCTTGCGGTCGGGCGGCCTGTATGTGAATCTTACGGAAGGCAGGGTATTTCTCGGAGAGGATCCCATAGAGTTTACCAGTGCGGAATATAGGCTCCTTTGCCTGTTCCTGAAAAACAGCGGAAGAGTCCTGACCCGCAGTATGATTCTTAATAAGCTGTGGGACGGGGCGGGGAATTTTGTTGACGATAATACCTTGTCGGTATACGTCCGGCGTCTCAGGGAAAAACTGGAAAAGAACCCGTCGAAGCCGGAACATCTGAAAACCGTCCGGGGATTCGGCTATCAGTGGAAGGAGTGAAGGGGATGGGTTTCCTATATGAAAGACAGACGCGGCGGTTTTATTTGTTTCTGGCGGCAGCATGTATTTTGCAGGTTTGCTTTCTGGGAGTATGGGGGATTTTTCAGGCGCAGGGTATCAGGAGGATATTAACAGAGCGGGAACTTGCCGCGGCTTCTTATCTGCTTCATGAGTCGGTTCCTAAAGCAGTGGTGGCTGCGGCATGGAACAATCGGGAAGTGACGGAGGAAGGA
This sequence comes from uncultured Dorea sp., assembly GCA_947063855.1. Taxonomy (GTDB): domain Bacteria; phylum Bacillota; class Clostridia; order Lachnospirales; family Lachnospiraceae; genus Sporofaciens. The sequence continues at coordinate 35,477 of CAMSTW010000033.1, read as the reverse complement.
GCCAGACTGCTTGGCAAAATCGGACATACAGAACAGGCGAAGAGTTATTGGTTGATGCTTTCGGAGCCAGAGTCCATGACTTTGCTTCTTATTTTGGTTGGGGCAGGAATCTTATTTGCCGCGGTCATACTCGTGGGAGCGGCGCATTTTTTTAGGGGCAGGGAGCGGGTCTATGAAGACGCGGGAAAGGTGATTGACCAGTATGCCGCTAACCGTTTTGCCATGCATCTGCCGTCGGGGGAGACGGGGACAATCTATCAGTTGTTCGGCAGTATTGAGCAGCTTGCACAGTCTCTTCAGGCAAAGAGTGAGATGGAGCACAAGGCAAAGATATTTCTCAGAGATATGATATCGAATATTTCCCACCAGCTTAAGACTCCGCTTGCGGCGTTGGGCATGTATATGGAGATTATTCTGGAAGAGCCGGAGAATAAAGAGGCTGTGGAGAATTTCGCAGGGAAATCCATCCTGTCTTTGGAGAGGATGGAGCAGTTGATTCGTTCGCTGCTTACGATGGCGCGGATGGATACCGGAAATATTGTATTTGAAAAACGTAAGTGTCTTGTCTCAGAGATGGTGGAACAGGCGGTAGAAGACTTGATGGAGAGGGCAAGGTGTGAAGGAAAAGAAATCCGTATGGAGGGGGAGCCTAAGGAGAGCTTGTTGTGCGACCCGCAGTGGACGAAAGAGGCGGTGGGGAATCTGGTAAAAAATGCGCTGGATCATACGGATAAGGGAGGGGTGATACGGGTATCGTGGAAACAGTCTCCGGCAGTCTTCCGGCTCTGTGTAGAGGATGACGGGCGCGGGATTAAAAGCGAGGATATCCATCATATTTTCAAGCAGTTCTACCGGAGCAAGGCTTCCGGTAACAGGCAGGGCTTGGGGCTTGGGCTGTCGTTGGCGAAGTCGATTGTAGAAGGTCAGGGAGGAAATCTGTCGGTGGAGAGCAGTTTGGGGGAGGGGAGTGTCTTCTGGATGAGTTTTGTGAATCGATAAATTTTTTAACAATGCAGAGAAGGGGGCGTTGTAAAACGCCCCTTCCTTCTGATGATTGTCATCTTATCTGTCTCAAAATTATAAATCAGGCTTCCGTCGTAAAAAGTCTACCGCAACATAATGGTTCGCTGCTGCTGTCTCTAAAAAGGAAAAAATATCTTCTACAGCCGACAGCTTTTGCCGGGCGGGCAGTTCCTTGAACCTTACGGCTGGACTGATGATATCCGGGTTCTTGTCATATTTTTCAAAGTTCCAATAGTCGAACAGGCAGCCGCCTTCTACCCAGCGGAATATGGCGACATAATACTCCTGATACGGGTAGTGTTCCAGTAATTCTATCAATTTCATATACGACCATACTTTTCCTCCGTCTGCAAAGAGGGGCAGTTTCTTTATCGCATTACGAGATAGTATACACAAGGGTACGTTGCTTTTATAAATCTAAGTCAGTCGTTACAATTCCAAATGATTCGAGCTTTGCTTTTAATATCTTTAATTGATAATTAATCTCCTTTTCAGTATCATCCGATTTTTTGATACGCTGTAAACTGGTATAACTGTCAATTAAATTATTAATCATTTCTTTATCGCTTGGCATATGCTCACCTGCTTTCTGAAAATGTAGTTGTATTTTTTGATATTTTTATTATATCAAGAGGTTACATAGATGTAAAGCGTACCTTACTGATTTGTAAGGTGCGATTCACCGGAATGTAAGATAAAAATGCTATGATTCATCTATGCCTGCAAAAGGTATATAATCAACAATAACGAAGAAAGGCAAGGTGTAATCAGTGGAAATATTAAGAGTAGAGAACCTGAGCAAGGTCTACGGGGCGGGAGAAGCCCGGGTGGAGGCGTTAAAGCAAGTATCATTCACCATGGAAAGAGGCGAGTTCGGCGCAGTGGTCGGAGTTTCCGGCTCCGGAAAGAGCACGCTCCTTAACTGCATCGGCGGGCTTGACTTTGCGGACCAGGGAAAGGTATTCCTAAGCGGAAGGGATTTATTCGCAATGGGGGAAAATGAACGCACAGTTTTCCGAAGGCAGAATATTGGATTCATCTTCCAGTCCTTCCATCTCATCCAGGAGCTTGACGTGGAGCAGAATATTATGTTTCCGCTTCTGCTGGATTATAAGAAACCGGACCAGGAGAGGGTAGACGAGATTCTGGAGGTCCTTGGGTTAAAGAACCGACGGAAACATCTGCCCGGGCAGTTATCCGGCGGGCAGCAGCAGCGGGTGGCGATTGGGCGGGCGCTCATCACACATCCTGCGTTGGTTTTGGCAGACGAACCCACAGGAAATTTAGATTCCCAGAGCAGTCAGGACGTGATGGAGCTTCTGTGCAAGGCATCCCGGCATTACCAGCAGACAGTCCTGATGATTACCCACAATATGAACCTGACGGCATCGGCAGACCGGGTGTTCCAGGTATCGGACGGGAAACTTAGCGAGCTGGGAGGTGTGTGTAAGTGAAACACTATCTGGACTTAATCAAAATCTCGGCAAAGCAGCACAGGAAACAGAACCGTATGACCCGGCTTTGTATCGTGCTGGCAGTATTTCTGGTAACGGTAATCTTCGGGATGGCAGATATGGAGATGCGCTCTCAGTATATTCAGGCAGTCAAGACAGACGGCGGCTGGCATGCGGCGTTCGTGATGGATGAAGAGCAGGGAGCGTTGCTTGGGGAACGCCCCGAGGTAAAGGAGATCGCCCGCTATGGCGCGTTGAATTACAATCTTGAGGGCGGTTATCAGATAAAGGGAGTCGAGACGGGAATCTGCGGATTCGACAAGGAATTTCAGGAAATGCTCCCGGATGCTGAGATCTTAGAAGGAACATTTCCGGAAACGGCAGGGGAGATTGCGCTGAATGAAAATGCCATGGACAGGCTTGGGATGCAGATTGGGGGTAAGGTTTCTATGACCACGCCCCAGGGGGACGCCCGGCAGTACCAGATTACCGGGATTGCAAAGAATACGGCGCTGACGGCAGAATTGGATGCGTTCTGTGTGTTTCTCAATACCGACGGATTTCTGGCATTATCCCCGGAAGGAACAGGAGCGGCGAGGGAGATGCTCTATTATGTCGAGTTTCGGAAGTTCTGTAATATCCAGAAGGCAATCGGCGAGATTCGTACTCAGTTTGAACTTGAAGATGCGCAGGTGCGGCAGAATACGAAGGTTCTGATGCTGATGCTTCAGACCAGGGATTCCTACCTGCTGTCGTTCTATCTGCTGGCAGGAATACTGGCGGTATTAGTGATGATAGCCGGGATCTTTATGATAACGGCAAGCATGAACAGCAGTATTGCAAGGCGCACGGAATTTTTTGGGATGATGCGCTGTCTCGGGGCGACCGGGAAACAAGTCGTCCGTTTTGTGCGAAAAGAGGCTCTTAGCTGGTGCAAAGAAGCAATCCCGGCGGGAGTGGCGGCAGGAGTGGCAGTCACATGGGCGTTGTGTGGAATGCTGCGGTTCTTAAGCCCGGGGCTGTTCGACGGTCTGCCGGTATTGGGGATTAGCTGGCTGGGAGCGGCAGCCGGGATTCTCATGGGGCTGGTCACGGTTCTTCTGGCCGCGCGTTCTCCTGCGAAACGTGCCGGGGCTGTTTCGCCCCTTACGGCAGTCTCAGGAAATGCCGGGACAGTGCATGCGGCAAAGAGGGCGGCGCATACCAGGCTGTTCAAGGTGGATATGGCGCTGGGCATCCATCATGCGTCCGGCAGCAAGAAGAATTTCTTCCTGGTCGCGGGTTCCTTTGCGTTTAGTATCGTCTTATTCCTGTCCTTTGGTACGCTGATTGACTTCATGCACCACGCCGTCACCCCGCTGCGCGCTTCGGCGCCTGATATTGCCGTGAATGTGGGATCGGAGGAAATGAACCGGATTCCGGCAGAGTTTGCTGAAGATTTGGAAGAGTATCCGGGGGTGAAGCGGATATTCCGGAAAGGCTACGCATACCTTACCATGCCGGCAGACGGAAAAGACGTGGTTTTGATATCATATGATGAGCGGCAGCTAAGGATGGCAGAAGATACGATGGTTGAAGGCAAGCTTTCTGAGGTGCTGGATGGGAAGGGAGTATTTTCTGTATTTCTGGAGGAGCGTACACTTGCATGCGGCAGCAATATTCTGGTAACGGCAGGCGGAAAGGAACGTAAGATCCATGTGTCAGGTATCATAGAGAGTGTGCCGGATGTCCTGAATCCTTCGGTAGATACGCTCATCTGTTCCGAGAAAATGTTCCGGGAACTGACCGGGGAGAAGGGCTTCGCGTCGCTCGACATACAGCTTGAGAAGGATGTCACAGATACGCAGGTGCAGGAAATCCGTAAAGCTGTGGGACAGGTATGCGGGGAGGATTATGATTTTTCGGATAAACGGATGAGGAATCAGGAAGTAAGAGGGGCATATTTTTCCATGTCGGTTTTCCTCTATGGGTTCCTGGCGGTGATAGCATTGATCGCATTTTTCAATATTATTAACTGTATTGGGATGAGTGTGTCGGCAAGGATGCGGGAATATGGGGCGATGCGCGCGATCGGCATGAGCGTGGGGCAGCTGATTCGAATGGTAACGGGGGAAACGCTGACGTATACGGTCTTCGGCGTGATCTTCGGATATCTGGCAGGTCTTCCGCTCAACCGGTTCATGTTCCGTACTCTGGTGACCAATAGGTGGGGAGAGGCCTGGAGCCTTCCGGGATGGGAAATGGTGGTGATTGTCTTCGTTATGCTTGCTTCGGTATGTCTGGCGGTGCTTAATCCGGCGAGGCAGATAAAAAGGATGACGGTTGTGGAGACGATAAGCAGGGAGTAGGCGAGAGAATGGGATAGTTTTTATTTGCAGAATTTTCATGTGGGCATTATAATATGTTCATCAAGCGCTGCATCCGGCGCTTAAAGCGAGGTGATGGGCTGATGGCAACGATATTGATTGCGGAAGACGAAAAAGAGATGCAGGAGATACTTGTGGATTATATGAAGAGGAATGGGCATACCTGTATTACCGCTGACGACGGTTTGGACGCAGCCCTGGCATTGAAAAATAATGCTGTGGATTTGGCTGTTCTGGACATTATGATGCCCCATCTGGACGGATTTTCGGTCTGTAAGCTGGCGCGGGAAATGGGAAATCTGCCGATTCTGTTCCTGACTGCGAAAAGTGATGAGGAAGATAAGCTGAGAGGTTATGAATACGGAGCGGATGATTATGTGACGAAACCCTTCAGCCTCAAGCTGCTTCTGGCAAAGGTCAACGCACTGCTCCGACGCACAGGGAATATTTCACAGGATGGGCTTAGGGCAGGAGGGATTGTCTTGTCGCCTTTGGCGCACAGAGTAACGGTAGATGGCAATGAAGTGGAGCTGACGCACAAAGAGTTTGAACTGCTGCATCTGTTCATGCAGAATAAAAATCAGGTGTTTTCCCGGGAGCAGCTATTGAACCGCATCTGGGGCTACGAGTACGAGGGAAATACCCGGACTGTGGATACGCATATCAAGACGTTGCGGCAGAAAATGAAGGACGAAGGATATCATATCGTGACTTTGATTCGTTCGGGATATAAGTTTGAGGTGTGAGCATGAAGAGAGGAAGGTTCTATGATTTGGGGACGGTGCGCAGTAAGACTATGGCGCTGTCAAAGATGGCTGGCGGAGCAATCGTGCTGTTTTATCTCATTACAGAAGAGATGCCGGTTAACCGGGACATCGGTTTTTGGATTTGGTTCGTGCTGCTTGTTGGGGTGATTATGGCTGTGGATGTGTTGCTTGGCAAGCTGATTTCGGCTCCCCTTGGCAGGATTAATGAAACGGCAAGGCAGATGGCAGAGCTTGATTTTTCGGCACATTGTGATGTTGATACAGGGGATGAATTTGGTGAATTGTCGCAGAGCTTGAACCGGATGTTTTCTAACCTGCATTCGGCGCTTAATCAGTTAGAAGCGGCAAATACCCGGCTAGAGAAAGATGTGGAGCAGGAGCGTATCCTGCTTGCACAGAGGAAAGAGCTGGCGGACAGCCTGTCCCATGAGATGAAGACTCCGCTAAGCCTTATCCGGGCTTATGCGGAAGGGATTTCAGAGGAGACAGAGGATAAGAAAAAGAAGCGGTATGTGAAGGGGATTTTGGATGCCGCCGGGCGCATGGATGACATGCTGGCAGCTTTGCTGGATTTATCGGCTCTGGAAGCCGGGGCAGTAAAGCTTACGGAGGAGCGGTTTGATTTTGTGGAGTTGGTGGAGACGGTGGCTGGTCATCTGCTTCTTGATGCGCCGGAGACGGATGATTTTGTGGGGGCGGGAGGACTTCGTCCAATAAGGTATGAGCTTCCGGATGAGAGGGTTTTTGTGCGCGCCGACCGGCAGCGGATGGAGCAGGCGCTTAATAATCTGATTGGGAATGCGAAGAAATATGTGCAGGCAGGCGGAGATATCCGGCTGTCTGTGTGTTGTGAGAAGGAGTTTGTGCATTTTGCTGTTTTCAATCAATGCCTGCCATTGAAGGATGAGGAGCTTGCGAGGATTTGGGACAAATTTTACCGAAGCCCGGATAATAAATCCAAGGGTTCCGGGTTGGGGCTTGCCATTACCGCGCAGATTTTATCTATGTACCATGTCGATTATGGGGTGCAAAATGTGGGAGGGGGAGTGGAATTTTTCTTCTGTTTTCCGATGGTTCCTTAATATAGGGATTTCCTTTTTGATTTCACATCAACTTCACACGAATCGCACTTCTATTTCACTTCAATCCTATAATCTAATGCCATCAAAACAAATATTTCCATGAATAGGAGGCGAATTTGAGATGTTATCAGGCATGGAATGGTATTGGTGGCTTCTAATCATAATCATATTGGTCGTCATAATTCCCTTAAAGGTAAAATGGGTAAAATGGTGGAGCCGCCGCCAGCAGGAGAAACAGAATAACCGGCGTGGGAAATGGGGTGATGAAGATGATTAATGTAAAGGACCTGACATTTTCCTACAAAAAGGGTAAACAGGCGTTGCACGGTCTTAATTTTACTGTAAACGACGGAGAGATTTTTGGGTTCCTGGGTCCGAACGGCTCCGGGAAATCCACCACCCAGAAGATTCTTACCGGAATACTGAAAGGGCATGGCGGCGAAGTGTCTTTGTTCGGGCAGGATATTGCCGGAGTACATACTCAGGAATTTTTCCAAAAAATTGGCGTCTTGTTTGAATTCCCATATCTGTATGCGAACCTAAGCGCAGTGGATAATCTGAATTATTTTTCTTCATTTTATCCCCGAAATCAGCTCCGCAATGTGGATGAATTACTGGATGAACTGGAATTTAAGAAAGATTTCCTCAAAAAGCCCGTATCCTCTTACTCAAAGGGGATGCGGCAGAGAGTAAGCATGGCGAGGGCGCTTTTAAGCAATCCAAAACTGCTCTTTCTGGACGAACCCACCAGCGGGCTCGACCCTTCCGGAGCAGTCCTGTTCCGCAGAATCATTGAGGAAGAGCGAAAGAAAGGGACGACCGTATTTCTGACGACCCATAATATGCAGGATGCCGACCTTCTTTGCGACCGGGTGGCATTCATAGCGGGCGGAAATATCGTTGCGCTGGATACGCCAGGACATCTGAAAGAACAAAACAGCAGCCAGAGTATTTTGGTCAGTTATCTATACCGGGGAAAACGGAAAGAGCGGACGATGGAGCTTTCGGAGATGGAAGGGGGCGTTCGGTTCCCCCATGACGAAATCCTGAGTATTCATTCGGGGGAGCCGACACTGGAGGATGTGTTCATCCAATATACAGGAAGGGGGCTGTCTGAATGAAAGGGTTTCGCGCTCTGCTGAAAAAAGATGTCTGGCTCATGGCGGCTGGGAAATTTTTCCCCATGTCGCTGGTATTTTTAATTCTCTACACTTTATATGTCAATTTCGGGTACGTCAGATTTATGGAAGAACCGATATACCAAGTATATCTGTACGACCCTCAAGGAACGCAAGGGGATGCTTCCCGGCTTTTGCATCGGGTGGATTCTTTGGAAGAAATGGACGCGGCTCTTCTACATGACGCAAATGCTGTCGGCATTGACGCAAGTACCGGGGAAGCACAACTTATATTATATGGACGAACAGAAGAAATTGACCGCCACCGGGCTGATTATGCCCTTTCCCTTCTTGAACCGTCAGGAAGCGAGCGTGCCAAGGTCATCGGTTCCAATACGCCGGAGCAGAAAGCCAGGAAAGAGATTACCTGTGAATTGCTGTTTTTTGAGATTGCAGCCGTTGGGTTTCTGGGGATTGCCGCGATATTGTTCAAGGAAAAGAGTATGGGAGTCATCCGTGTTCATGCCGTCCTTCCCATACAGAAAAATTTGTTTTTATTGTCCAAGCTTTTGCTGTTCCTATTGTGTGATTTGATATTTGCCCTGTTGCTTACATTGCTGGGGGTAGGGGTTAGGGATGCGGTATCTCTATTGCCGCAAGTTTTGCTTCAGACGGCGCTTTTGTCCCTTATCATGGCGTTGACCGGGTTGGTATGCGCCCTGCTTTTGAAAGACTTCCGGCAGTTTACCCTTGCGTATCTGGTGATTGCGATTTTTGCAGCAACGCCTGTGTTCTTAGTGGCAAATACAGCGGTAAAATTGGATTGGATTCGCTTTCATCCCTTCTATCACATTTACATGGGATTAAAAAATGCATATTTTGAAATGCAGGAAGCAAATATTGGTTACTATCTGGGGTGCCTGGCTGGGATTGCGGTCTTGTTTGCCGCAGCGCGATACATGTTCGGCAGGGAAATGAGAAGGGAGGGGTAGTATGAAGGGTCTGCGTTATCAATTAAAAAGTGTACTTCATGATAAATTCTGTCTCATGACCTTTTTGCTGCCTGTGATTGTAGCGGCTGCGCTTGGTCTTGCCGGACAGATTGATTTTTCATCGCTGGGAGGAACGCTTTCTTTTGGCGTGTTGGAGGAGGGGATTTCATCCCATACTGCCGCATGGCTAAATCGCTACGGAACGGTTATGGTCTATCGGACGCCGGGGGAACTGGCGGATGCGGTGAAGGAGCCGTCAACGAACCTGATTGGCGTAGAGACAGCGGGGAATGGTATCAGGACGATGGTGTCCGGAGATGAGCTTGAGATATACCTAAGGACTGCCGACACGCTGCCTGTGCTTTATGAAAGGAGAAATCAGGCGGCAGAGGCGAAGGTTCAGATTTTGGAGCGTCCCGGCGTGATGGCGGGGCTTGGGGATATGTTTGCGGCAGCCATATTGATTGTGGCTATGTTTATGGGATGTACGTTTAACGCTATGAATATGATTTCCGAAAAGGAGGACGGCGTGGCTTTTGTCAACGAGATTTTGCCTATGACCCGCAGACAGTATATCGTGCAGAAAATCAGTGTGGGATTTATCTTCGGATGTCTGTCGGCAGTTCTTACGGCTTGTATTTGTTTCCGGTTTTCCTGGAAAAATATGTTCCTAATGCTGGCATTGATTGTTCTCTCGGTGTTTGTCTCGGCGCTGGTGGGGATGTTGATTGGCGGGGCGTCGGAGGGACTGATGACAGGTATGGTCTATATTAAGGTGGTAATGCTGCTGTTCATGGCTGTGCCGATTTTGGACTTTATCTTGGGAATCAGCCAGCCGGTTCTGTCGGCAGTCTGTTATCTTGTCCCTTCTCAGGCGACGTTTGAGGGGATTCTGGACTTATCGGCAGGCGGCGGGGCAAAAGCGGTGAAAGATATAGGGATTCTTGCCGGGCATTGTGTGGGGTGGTCTTTCCTCTACATGTGGGTATCCGGGCGGCGCAGGTCTGGTATAACCCACACGAATTAACCGTACGTTTCGCTGGCCTGCTTTCCCAATCGCACATGTGTAAAAGCCTAGTACAGCGTTGCATAATTAACAGTGAATTCTGCAATGCTGTACTAGATGCAGCCCACTGCACCTACGTTTTTACACATCCCCGAAAAAGAGCAATTTAAAAGGACTGCATATTGGGAGGAGTGCAGTCCTGAGGAAAAAGTTATGAAAAAGAATTTTGTTGTCCGATTTATCTATCGGACAATTATAGTATAAGCAGAAACTGTGATAAAAGTGTGATTAAAATGCAAACTAATTGTTAACAAATCGAAAATGAAGTTTGAAGACAAATCGGCTATACAGTTGTAAACAGGTCGATCGACTGTCCGTTCATGACCTTCGGGGCGTCGCACAGCAGATACAGGATGGCCTGCGCCACGTCGGCCGCACTTCCCATGGACACATTGTCCTGTCCGACCGAATGGTTATATACCCGCTGTCCCGGCGTATCTACAATCCCCGGAGATACGGCGTTCACCTGGATACCGTATTCCTGGGTCTGGATGGCGGCAGTCTTGGTCATGGTGATAATGCCTCCCTTGGCGACGGCGTACGCGCCCATCTGTGAGGCAATGCGCCCCATCCGGGAAGATACGCTGACAACCTTTCCGCTTTTCTGCTGTATCATGATCGGGAGGATCTTGTTCATACAGAGAAAGGGGATGCGCAGGTTCGTCTTGATGATCTGGTCCCACTGATCTTCCGACCATTCCCAGAGCTTGATGGCCTGATGTTCGATATTCTTATAGATCTCTGACGGGTAACCGCCGGCGTTATTGATTAGTATATCGATTCTTCCGTAGGTCTCCATCACGGTGTCGACCATTGCCTGTACTTCAGAACCAATAGTCAGGTCATGGGAAAGGGATGTGGCCTGGCCTTTGTTGTCACGGATCATCTGTACGGTCTCGTCTAAGTTGGCCTGGGTTCTTGCAACGGCTACAACGGTTGCGCCCTCTCCGGCAATCGCCAGCGCCGCCTCCCTGCCGATACCCTTTCCGGCTCCGGTTATAATTGCAATCTTTCCTTTTAATTTCATGGGGGTCATTCTCCTTCTTGTATTGGAGTACTCCCGGAAATATTCCGGGAGTACAAGGTGATTATCTATGGTTTCGGTGCAGAATGTATATTTTGTATTGGAAGCATTTATCAGACCATATAGGAATCCTGCTGATTAAAAAATCCCAGTGTTGTCGGATGGATATAGGAGGAGCCGATATCATGCAGCAGAATCACGTTCAGCTTATTATTCAGGTTCTTCTTATCTATAGCCACAGCGCCGGTCAGATCTCTGAGTGGAAGTCCACATTCACATGGAAGTCCGTAGGTTAGAAGCAGCTTCCGGATACGTGCGGACGTCCCCATGGCAGTCAGTCCGGCGTCCTCAGAAAGCTTCGTGATCTGGTACATGCCGATGGCAACCGCCTCTCCGTGGCTTTCTCTTCCGTAGTGATAGTACTGCTCTATGGTATGGCCAAGGGTATGGCCGAAGTTCAGAAGCATACGTTCTCCGGTATCGAACTGGTCATGCTCCACGACCATCCGCTTGATATCGACACAGCGTCCGATGATGGCGGGCAGATCTTCCTTCAGATCGTCAAATGAGCTGTGGGACTCCAGCATCTGGAATAATCCGGCGTCCCTGATACAGCCGTATTTGATCACCTCGCCCATACCGTCATTGATAAAACGCTTATGGAGCGTGTCTAATACCAGCGGATCTATCAGCACCAGCTTCGGCTGTAAGAACGCGCCGACCAGATTCTTTCCCTGGGGAAGATCCACCGCAGTCTTGCCGCCGACAGAAGAATCCACCTGGGCAAGTAGGGAGGTAGGGATCTGCACCAGTTTCACGCCTCTTAAGTAACTTGCCGCCGCGAAGCCTGCCAGGTCTCCGATCACGCCGCCGCCCAGTGCGACAATCAGGTCGCTTCGTGTAATCTTTGCCTCAAGCAGGGCCGCATAGATGGACGGAAGGGTCTGGAAGCTCTTAGTCTCCTCGCCGTGGGGAAGCACAAGCTGATGACATTCAAACTGTGCGGACAGCTGTTTCATAAGCGGCTGTCCATAATGGGGAAATACATGGTCATCGGAGATGATCATGATCTTCCTTCCGGCAAATACTTCCCGCATATACGATCCTGCCCGTGCCAATATACCATTTTCAATATAAATAGGATAACTGTCTTTTCCTAAGTCTACATATAATTTCATAAGTCTCTCCCTTAGATGCGCTTCTCGATTACCCGGGCAATCTGGGTAATCTCATGGATCAAGGCGTTGTATTTGTCTGGCTTCAGTGACTGGGCGCCGTCGCACAGCGCACATTCCGGATTATTATGTACTTCTATCATGAGACCGTCCGCGCCGGCGGCGATCGAAGCCTTCGCCATAGGCTCTACCAGCCACCATTTGCCGCCTGCGTGGCTTGGATCCACGACAACAGGCAGATGGGTGAGCTTACGCACGACGGGGATACTCTGGAGATCCAGGGTATTCCTTGTGTAGGATTCAAAGGTACGGACGCCGCGCTCGCAGAGGATGACGTTCTCATTGCCGGAAGCCATGATGTACTCGGCGGACATGATCCATTCTTCGTAGGTAGCGTTCAGTCCGCGCTTCAGGAGGATGGGACGGTTAAGCTGGCCTAACTGCTTGAGCAGGTCAAAATTCTGCATGTTGCGTGCGCCGATCTGTATCAGGTCGACCTTTTCATTGAAGACGTCCAGATAGTCCGGGGACATCAGCTCCGTCACGATGGGAAGCCCGGTCTCTTCTCTGACTGCACACAGGATATCCAGTCCCTCAAGGCCCAGGCCCTGGAAGGAATAGGGGCTGGTACGCGGCTTGAACGCACCGCCTCTTAACAGATTGGCGCCGCTTGCCTTGACGGCTCTGGCAATCTCAAGTACCTGTTCAAAGGATTCTACGGAACAGGGACCGGCGATCATGGCGAGATTCCCGCCGCCTATCCTGACGCCGGAGACATCGACGACGGAATCTTCCGGGTGGAATGCACGATTCACCAGCTTGTAGGGTTCCTGGACATGCATGACCTTCTCTACGGCCTTGTCTACTTCAAAGAGCTTGGAATCAATCCGCGTGGTATCTCCGATACAGCCGATGATGGTCATGTCAGAGCCTTCTACGATATGTGTGTCCAGTCCTCTTCTTTTTATCATCTGTTCTACCCGGCACAGATCGTCATGGGTAGAGCGCGGTTTTAATACAATAATCATAATCCGTAATCCTCCATATGTAAAATGCATCTTCATACTGTGAAATTTTACCTGTTTAAAGTGTGAAAAACTAGATTTTATACTACAACAGCAAAGCGTGGTTGTCAATATTATAGGAGAAATTTCTGTCATTTTCTTGCATGACTTGTGGGATGAGGACGGTGTGAGCAAATTGGCAGTTATCAAATCAGCCGACAAGGTGTATAATGGGGGAAAAGTGATGAAGGATGGCTTTAAGAGGTGAAAGAAAATGGTCAGAGTATGGCTGGCGGATATTACGCCGCTATTAATAGAAGAAACGTATCAGAAGTATTATGAGCGGCTGCCGCTCTGGCGGCGGGAGAAGGCGGACCGGATGAGGATGCCAAAGGGGAAGGCGCAGAGCGCGGGAGTGTGGAGTCTCTGGAGCCGGGTGAAGGAGATGTATGGACTGCCCGGGGACGCAGTGTATAATCTGTCGCATTCCGGGAAATATGTTCTCTGTGCGTTCAGTGACAGACCGCAGGCGAAGGTCGGGTGTGATCTGGAGGAGGATGGGGAATTTAAGGCCGCAGTGGCAAGAAGATTCTTCTGTCCAAGAGAGTATGAACATATTATGGGAGAGAAGGAGGCGGACAGGGCGCAGTTGTTCTGCCGTTACTGGGTGTTAAAGGAGAGCTTCATGAAAGCGACGCGTAAGGGAATGGCGATGGAACTCGATTCTTTTGAGATCGGGTGGGAGGACCGTACGCCGGTGCTGGTAAAGAAGCCGGAAGAATATGCGGAGAAGTATATTTACCAGGAATATGACGGTGAGGATATAGCCGTGAAGATTGCGGTGTGCACGACGGATCCGGATATTGACAGGGAGCTGCATATACTTGTGCTATGAATTACAGAAACAACGAAACCCCGCGGACCATAGGGCCGGCGGGGTTCGCTGTTATTATCTAATCTAAAGGAATGAGAGTAAAGTGCGCATCATCCTGACAACCTTGCTGATGCGGTACTTTGTTGAGGGGAGATAGTGGCCGCGGCCAACTATCTGAATACAAGTATAAGAGATAATTATGTCCAAAGTATGAGGATTCCATAAAAGAAAAAGGAAGATCCTTAAGAAGGGCTTAAGAACTTGCGAAGAAACTTTAAATCGAAGATGTAGATATTGATTTATGTTTCAAATGCGCAGTAAGGATGTCAAAAAACTCGCCGGATGCAGGCCGGTTGCATAAGGGTCTCAATGCAATATCTTGTAAGAGTTTCTGATCTCCTCTGTCCCAGCACACTTTGATAACAGTACGGATATCCCTCTCAACACTGCTGCTCGTTGTGTAATAATGTTCTGCAATCTGTGGGTATAACAACTTGCTGACGGAGAGGAGGTAATCTTCATTTTCCAGACATAATTGTAGTCCGTAGCTCAGATAACGGTATCCACGGTAAGTGGCGCCAATGCCAAGTGAACGTATTAAAAATTCTATATCCGTGTTCAACATAGTAAATCCTCGATTGCCTTACGTTTTGAGAAACAAAAGCATGCTACACAGCCCATTATAACGAAAATAACGGGTGTAGAATAAAATGTGACAAATACAGTAATTTTTCGGCATAAAGTGACATTTTTCGACATCCTTCGACATTATCCGACATTTAGAATTGGAAAGGAAATTTCATAATATCTTAAGAATTTGCGCAATTAGACCTTAAAAATTAATTGATATTCTTGTATAGTATAAGGGAGGTGATGAAAGATGTCTAAGATATTAGTATGTGATGATGACAGAGAGATTGTGGAAGCTATAGACATTTACCTGACCCAGGAGGGGTATCGGGTATTGAAAGCGTATGACGGCGAGGAGGCGCTGAAGGTGCTTAAGGAACATACGGTAGATCTTCTGGTGATCGACGTGATGATGCCTAAGCTTGATGGAATCAGGGCTACCCTTAAGATCCGGGAACAGAACAATATGCCGATCATTATCCTGTCCGCCAAATCAGAGGATGCGGACAAGATACTGGGACTAAACGTGGGGGCGGACGACTATGTGACCAAGCCCTTCAACCCTCTGGAACTGGTAGCCAGAGTCAAGTCCCAGCTGCGCCGGTATACACAGCTTGGAAGTACGGCTGAACATTCGAACCAGGCGGTATATGAGGTGGGGGGCCTTGCCATCAACGACGATCTGAAAGAGGTGACGGTGGACGGCGAACCGGTCAGGCTTACGCCGATCGAGTACAACATCCTGTTGTTGCTGATGAAGAATCAGGGAAAGGTTTTTTCCATCGACCAGATCTATGAGAATATCTGGAACGAGGACGCCATCGGCGTGGACAACACGGTTGCGGTCCATATCAGGCATATCCGTGAGAAGATAGAGATCAATCCGAAGGAGCCACGCTACCTCAAGGTGGTGTGGGGAGTCGGTTATAAGGTGGAGAAGCTGTAGAAAGGGGGATATATGAAGCGTCAATGGTATAAGTCAATGCTTACGAAAGGGGTTCTGATTGTTCTGGAGCACGTGCTTCTGGCGGCGGCTGTCGTAAGTTATCTGTGGCTTACGGCATATCCGGTACTGTGGGATGAAGTGATGTCAGGGAAAATGCCCCGCAGGTACGAGGATACAAGCCGTTTTCGGGGAGAACTGCTTAATACAAGCATCGAGCTGCTGGAGGGACTTAGAAGGCGTGAATTGTTCGAGACCGACGGCGTCTATGATCCGGATAAGCTCATAGACATCCAGAGATATGTGGAGGGGATGGAGGATTTTGAAGGAGACTTTAACGGACTGGCGTACCGGCTGGGGGATCTCAGCGAATGGGGAGAAAGCTGGATCAAAGAGGGATACGATCCTTATTCGGAACAGGGACAGATAGAGGATAATATCATCGTATGTAAAAAATCTGACGATACTTACCACTATTACTACTACAGTGAATTCAGGAGAATGATTGACAGCGGGGAACTGCGGTTTGTGATTGTGACAGATGATTCGGGGATCTCCGAAGAGGATATTCTGAACGAGCTGTGCGACGGAAGCTTTGAGAATGTCGCAGACACGCCTTTCAAGGGACTTCAGGACAGGGAAGGGAAGGTTGTGTATATCGACTGCTGGAGCTATGACGGCAGATGGATAGAGGAGAAGTACCCTCCGGCCGGGGCGCAGAGCGTGATGCAGGTGGCCAATGACAATCCTGTGTGGAACGGACGCCTGAATGACATCTACGATATGCTGATGAATACGGTCTATATACTGGGCGACCAGAAGATTTTCTATGACAAACAGGCGGACGCTTATAAAGAGGGCGATACGAATCTGGCATATCTGTTTGCAGATACGCAGACAGGACAGGTGTACACGAACCGGAGAGAATATGCGGAGTATTCGAGACTTGAGAAGAACCTGGACCAGTTCAGGAAGCTGGGGAAATATGCGCTTGTAAGGCCTGAGCTTGAGGATTTTGAGTCCAATATTAAGGACATTTCCGCCCAGGATTTTCGAAATGAGATCAGAGGCATGAGCGGGGAGAAGAGAAGGTTTGTCTTTGCCGTAGGCGTAGATACAGAGTATCCGATTAAGGATACGTTCTATATGGAGGCGGATACCTATGACAGATACATGCCGGCCGTGTACTGGATGTCTGCACTGGTGATTCTGTCGGGGATTCTGTTCTTTGTTATATTAATCTGGCTGACGGCAGTGGCGGGACGGAACAATCTGGATGAGCAGCTGCACCTGAGCTGGTTTGACGAATGGAAGACGGAGGCGGCGGCAGCCGCCGTAATCGTTCTGTGGGTGGTTCCGATGGCTGTGATAGGAATCGCGGCCGGCAATTCCCCGGTGATGCTCCGGGAACTGTCATATTATGGCGAAGCCATGATGGCAGAGAGTGATGCGGGATATTACGGAGGCACCTGGATATATGGGAATCTGCTGTATGCGGCAGCCATGGCGGTATATACCTGCGGAATGTTCCTTATGGGATATCTGAGTCTGGTGAGAAGGCTGAAAGCCGGGACGATGTGGAAGAACAGTATTCTTAGAAGCCTGATCGCATTTGCAAGGATGGCGTCGGGCAATCTGCATGCGGTCTGGAAGGCGGTCCTGGTGTTCGGACTCTTTGTGGCCGTCCACTGGATTGCGGTACTGCGAAACGGAAGCGGGCTGGCGATTCTTATGATGTTCGCGGGAGAGACGGTGATATTCATCTATCTGATCCGGCAGGCGGTCGGAAGACAGCGGATTGATACCGGGGTAAAGAAGATTGCCGGAGGCGAGGTGGATTATAAGATACCGCTTAACGGTCTGGGGGAGGAGCAGAGAAGTATCGCGGAGAAGATCAACTCCATCGGACAGGGGCTTGACACTGCTCTGGCCAAGAGTGTGAAGAGCGAGCGTCTTAAGACGGATCTTATTACCAATGTATCTCACGACATCAAGACGCCGCTGACCTCTATCATCAATTATGTAAGCCTTCTGAAGCAGGAGGATTTTGAAGATCCGAAGCTTAGGCGGTATATCGAAGTACTGGAAGAGAAGTCACAGCGCCTCAAGACACTGACGGAGGACGTGGTGGAAGCGTCCAAGGTAAGCTCGGGAAATATTACTCTTGAGTATATGGATATTAATTTTGTTGAGATGATACAGCAGACCAGCGGAGAGTTTGCGGAGAAGTTCAAGGCACAGGAGCTTAACGAGGTGATGACCCTGCCGGATGAGGAGCTGATCATCCGTGTAGACGGCAGGCAGTTGTGGCGTATACTTGCGAATATCTACAATAATGCGGCGAAATATGCGATGAAGGGGACGAGGGTCTACGCGGACCTCTATACGGCGGAGCACTGCGCGGTGTTCAGCCTGAAGAATATCTCAGACCAGCCGCTGAACATCCCGGCTGATGAGCTGACGGAACGGTTCATCCGGGGGGATATATCCAGAGGGACGGAAGGAAGCGGACTTGGGCTTTCCATTGCCAAGACCCTGACTGAGATGCAGGGGGGGCGGTTCGAACTGTATCTGGACGGAGATCTGTTCCGGGTTACCATCACATTTCCTCGGCAATCCGGATAGTCCCTTCTGCCGTGCGGCCGCACCGGCTCTGCGGCGCCTGCCGGATCATCTGAAAAGAAAACCATGCGAAATGGCTTGCACTCATGTCGAAAAAACATTACAATAATGATATTATGAGTGAATTAAGAGAGTTATTACAGGATAATCTAAACATAGAATTTATATCGGCGGTTCTCAGTAACCCCAGGAAGAAGGACGGGATGACGAAGGTCCGGGTGCGTCCGCTGCTTAAGGGGGAACGACTGCTGTTCCAGATTGAGACGCTGCAAAACAATCAGGCATTCCATCAGAATGTGGCGTCGGGGGAGGCGTGCGCTCTGTTGACGGGATATATGGAGAATATGCGGCAGATGCAGCTTACGACGACGGGATATCTGTACACGGTGCTGGTAAGCAAGAAAGGAAAGGTCACGGTGAAGCAAAAGGCACAGCAAACCGTGTGCAGAGAGGTTGACAGGGGGCATGACCGCAGGAAGCGTTATATTCTGGAAGAGGGGATCCCGGTCCCGTTCCTTCAGGATCTGGGGGTTATGACAGAGGACGGGAAGATTGTACGTGCAAGGACGGACAAGTTCCGTCAGGTCAACCGGTTTCTGGAATTCATAGAGGATATCCTGCCGCAGCTTGACAGGGACAGAGAGCTTACGATTCTGGATTTCGGGTGCGGGAAGTCGTACCTGACCTTTGCCGTGTACTATTATCTCCATGAGCTGAAGAATTATGATATCCGGGTAATCGGGCTGGATCTTAAGAAAGAGGTCATCCGTCACTGCAATGAACTGGGCAGAAAATACGGCTACGAGAAGCTGACCTTCTTAGAGGGCAATATTGCCGATTATAGAGGGGTCAGTCAGGTGGATATGGTGATTACACTCCATGCCTGCGATACGGCGACCGATTATGCACTGGCCAAAGCGGTGGGATGGGAAGCTAAGGTGATCCTGTCTGTGCCGTGCTGCCAGCACGAACTGAACGGGCAGATTGACAGTGACGTGTTAAGGCCGCTCTTGCAATACGGTCTGATCAGGGAGCGGACGGCGGCGCTTTTCACGGACGCCCTGCGGGCGCAGTATCTGGAACGTGAAGGGTATGACACGCAGATTCTGGAATTTATAGACATGGAGCATACGCCGAAGAACATCCTGATCCGGGCAGTCAGAACCGGGAAGAGGAAGGAGAATCAGGAAGCAATACGGCGCTGTGAAGAGTTTCTTCATGTATCGCCGATGCTTGGAAAGCTGCTTGCGCAGGAAGGGAACGATAGATGAGCTGGAAGAAGAGATTCAAGGATACGGCAATTTTAATCCTGATATTTATCATCGCTGTTATCGGGTTCAGTTATTATACGAATAAAGGGAACGACAATATGACTGCGGATATGGGATCGGCTACGTATCCGCAGATATCATTTTCATATAACGGGTATACGCTGAATATGCTTGGCGGGTATGCCAGGGTGATGGATATATCGACCATGCGGGATGTGATCACGCCGGTGAACGGCGGACTGGTGGAGGGCGCGGTCCATGCATATGATAACGAGATCAAGAAGGCGGTCTATACGGTCTATACAACGGATGGCAGGGAGAAGCTTAAGGAAGGGACGCTTGACCTGTCCGGTGAGAATTTTACGGTTGATCTTAACGGCGTGAGTATTACGGGAGTGGAGCAGATCCTGGAGATTGTACTGGATACCGGCGGCCGGTCCGTGTATTTCTATACCCGGGTTACGGACGCCGCGGATGCGGATATGGCGCAGTGCCTGGATTTTATCAGGGATTTCCACGTGAATGCCATGAGCAAGGCAGAGGGCGCGGGGATTGGAACCACGATTGAGCCAAGTCCCGAAGCGGATAACACAACTCTGCAGCATGTGACGATTCATTCAGATTATGACCATGTGTCCTGGGGAGGGCTTGAGCCGATGGTCGAGAAAGGGGAGCGGTGGAGCGTCAAGGAGATCAACGGCGGTTCTGTATCCGTTCTTCTGGATTATCGTGTGCGGTGCAAAGGTGAAGAGAACGACACAGATGAGTACCAGGTCCGGGAGTTCTTCCGGGTAACCCATGCGCCGGCGGCGCAGAAAACATACCTTCTTGACTATGACAGAACGATGGAGCAGGTGTTCGATGCCGCGAAGCATGTTCTGGGCGGTTCAGGCGTGGTGCTTGGGATTGTACCGGAGGATGTCCCGTATCTGGTCAATGAGGAAGGGACGGCAGTCTCGTTTGTCGTGGCAAATGAGCTGTGGAATTATAATAAAAAGACGGATGAACTGGCGCTGGTGTTCGGTTTCTCAGATGTGGAAAACAGTGATGTACGCAACATGGCGCCGCATCATAAGATAAAGCTGCTGGCAGGGGATCAGGCGGGCGGCCTTACCTTTGCCGTGTGTGGCTACATGAGCCGGGGAGCGCATGAAGGAGAGGTTGGAGCGGCAGTCTACTATTATGATGTGAAGAAGAACTCCGTGGAGGAGAAGGTATTTATCTCCAGCAACAGATCCTATGGGAATGCGGTTCACGAACTGAGCAGCATGATATACCACAGCGTCAGCAGGGACAAGCTGTATGTGATGCCGGGCGGCGCGCTGTATGAATATGATACGGTAAGAAATAAGAGCAGTGAACTTGCGGCAGATCTCAAGAAGGACCAGTATGTGGTCTCGGGAGACGGACGTCTGGCGGCATGGCAGGACGGAGGAGAACTCGATTCGGCATCAAGGATCGTGGTGAAGGACCTTGAGACCGGGGAAGAGCGGACGGTGGAATGTGCCGGGGACGAATGTATCCGTCCCCTTGGATTCATTAAGGATGATTTTGTCTACGGAGTTGCGAAGACTGCGGATACAGGAAGGACGGTATCCGGGGAGACAGTGGTGCCGATGTATAAGATCGAGATCCAGGATAAGAAGAGTAAGATTGTAAAGACCTATCAGGCGGAGGGCGTCTACGTACTGTCGGTTGCGTTTGACGATACGATGGTTACCCTAAACCGGGCGGTTAAGGAAGGCGAGACCTACAGCGGCGTGGCTTCGGATTATATTACGAACAATGCAGAGAAGCCGGAGGGTAATATTTCTGCAGAGACATATGTGACGGAGCTTAAGGAGACGCAGGTAAGGCTGGCTTACCGTGACGGGATATCGGATAAACGGCCCAGGGTTCTCAAGCCAAAGCAGATCCTGTTCGAGGATCCGGAGACGATTAATTTTGACGAGCTTGACCGCGGGGAGAAGTATTATGTGTATGGACACGGGGAGCTTAAGGGGATCTTTGAACATGCCGGGGAGGCGGTCCGAAAGGCGGAAGAATACGGCGGAAGTGTTGTAGACGCCAGGATGTCGTATATCTGGGAACAGGGTAACCAAAGCCGGCAGCATATTGTTGAAGGCAAGGACGGGATACTTGAGAATATGGTCAGCCGCTTGCGGGCGAAAGAGGCGCCTGCCGATATCGTGAAGGACTTGAATGGAGGAAGATGCCTGAACCTGACGGGCTTAAATGTGGATGAGCTTAAGTATCTTCTTGACAAGGATATTCCGGTGATCGGGATGCTGGATGCACAGAATGCAGTCGTGCTGGTCGGATATATGGAGAACACGGCAATCTATATTGATGTGGGCAGTAACGAGAGACGGTCGGTGCCGCTGGGGGAGATGGACCAGATGACGGCGGGGAGCGGGAATACGTATATAGGGTGAACAGGCAGACTGCCGATCCTTGCAGCTTGCTGCGGGGGGATTGATTTTGTATAGATGGGAAGTGCGGATAAAAGGGCAGCGGGATTATGACGCTGCCCTATGCTTTAAGAAGGAAAATTCATCGTAGTTCAGGATCTTCTGGCGGGGAGGAAGAGGAGGTTCTTGTATCTTCCCAGCGCGCAGTAGAGAACCATGCCCAGAACACCGCAGGACAGGACTTCGCCGATACCTACGGTCAGCATCATGAATGGAATAGGGAGCGCGGCTCCGTAGGCGAAGCGCAGCACGAACGGTACGATGACTGTGTTCGCGAGGATCGGCGGAAGCGGCGCCAGTATCGGGGGTTGATTGCGAAGCTGATAAGTACAGAACGCCCCGATCAGGGTAGCGATACTTCCGAAGATAATATCCGGGAGTACGGCTCCGCCTAAGATATTGCCGGTCAGACAGCCGATGAACAGGCCGGGAACGGCGGCGGGGGTAAATACAGGGAGGATGGTAAGCGCTTCTGCGATTCTTACCTGGATCTCTCCGAAAGAAAATGGTGCGAATACATAGGTGAGCACCACATAGATGGCAGCGATCATGGCTGCCTGGCTTAGATAAGCTGTGTTTGATTTTTTCATGTTTTTTCTCCTTTAGTTTTGTTTTACGAGTGGAAGGTCTCGAACACTCGCGCCTTAGCGGGCAGCAAAGATATCCGGCGGATGTCTTTGCTGTCTTCTCATAACGGCGGTGACCGCCAAAAAGCCCTATAGACCTTGGTTCCCAACGGGCTTTACGACGATTGAAAGTATAACATGGAAGATGGGAAAAATCAAGGTCTGCCTTTCCAATCCGGACAGGGTGTGTTATAATAGAGAACATAGTGCGGAAACCGGCAGAATAGAAGGCCGGGATATCAAATGATAATGCGAAAGAACGAATTGAGAATGATAAAAAAGACGAAATCAAAAAGGAGAACAAAGATATGGAGTTGACCACAATCAAGGAGTTATACAAGAACAAGGATAAATATCTGGATCAGGAGGTTACAGTCGGCGGATGGGTGCGCAGCATCAGGGATTCCAGGGCATTTGGATTCATCGTACTGAATGACGGTACATTCTTTGAGCCTCTGCAGATCGTGTATCATGATAAGATGGAGAATTTTGCAGAGATCTCCAGGCTGAATGTGGGCGCGGCAGTTATCGTGACAGGCACGCTGGTCGCAACCCCGCAGGCGAAGCAGCCGTTTGAGATACAGGCGGATACGGTGGAGATTGAAGGCGCGTCCGCGCCGGATTATCCTCTGCAGAAGAAGCGCCACAGCTTCGAATATCTGAGAACCATTTCCCACTTAAGACCAAGGACGAATACGTTCCAGGCTGTGTTCCGTGTGCGGTCGCTGACCGCCTATGCGCTGCATAAGTTCTTCCAGGAGAGGGGATTCGTCTATGTGCATACGCCGCTGATTACCGGAAGCGACTGTGAGGGGGCAGGAGAGATGTTCCGTGTAACGACACTGGACCTGGAGAATGTCCCAAGGACGGAGGATGGAGCGATAGACTATTCACAGGACTTCTTTGGCAAGGAGACAAGCCTGACCGTGAGCGGACAGCTGAACGCCGAGACTTATGCGCAGGCATTCCGTAATGTATATACCTTTGGGCCTACGTTCCGGGCGGAGAATTCCAACACCACCAGACATGCGGCGGAGTTCTGGATGATTGAGCCGGAGATTGCCTTCGCGGATCTGGACGACGATATGATGCTGGCAGAGTCTATGCTTAAGTATGTCATTAACTATGTGCTGGCGGAAGCGCCGGAAGAGATGAATTTCTTCAACTCTTTTGTGGATAAGGGACTGCTTGAGCGTCTGCATAACGTGGCGTCGTCGGATTTCGCGCGCGTGACCTACACCGAGGCGATTAAGATCCTTGAGAAGAACAATGAGAATTTTGAATATAAGGTATCCTGGGGAGCGGATCTCCAGACGGAGCATGAGCGCTATCTTACCGAAGAAGTGTTCGGGCGTCCGGTCTTTGTGACCGATTATCCGAAGGAGATCAAGGCGTTCTACATGAAGCAGAACGAGGACGGCAGGACGGTGGCGGCGGTCGACTGTCTGGTTCCGGGGATCGGAGAGATCATCGGCGGCAGCCAGAGAGAAGATGATTATGACAAGCTGCTTGCAAGGATCAAGGAGATGGGGATGAAGGAAGAGGATTATAAGTTCTACCTTGACCTGCGCAGATACGGCTCCACCCGCCACGCCGGATTCGGACTGGGCTTCGAGAGGTGTGTGATGTACCTTACCGGAATGAGCAATATCCGTGACGTAGTGCCGTTCCCCCGTACTGTGAATAACTGCGAATTATAGAAAAAGCGCTGACAGGTCAGGAGGGCTGCTTCGCGGCCGGAGTACCGGACAGTTTCCAAGTAAGATGCAAGAGGTTAAAGATGAATATTTTAGTAGTAGATGACGAAAGAGAAATCGCGGATGTAATTGAATTATATCTCCAGAACGACCAGTACAGCGTGTTCAAGTTCTATACCGGCGAGGACGCGCTTAACTGTATCCGCAGCAAGAAGATCGATCTGGCGATACTGGATATCATGCTTCCGGATATTGACGGGTTCCAGCTTCTTAAGATGATTCGTGAGAAATACACATTTCCGGTCATTATGCTGACGGCCAAGACAGAATATATGGACAAGATCACGGGGCTTACGCTGGGAGCGGACGATTATATTCCCAAGCCCTTCAACCCGTTGGAACTGGTTGCCCGGGTGAAGGCGCAGATCCGCCGTTATACCCAGTACAACGACGGCGGAAAGGAAGAGGGGGATGTGATAGATTTTGGGGGACTTCTGCTGAACCGGAACTCTCATGAATGTGTCTATAATGAGGTGCCCCTCACGCTTACGCCGATCGAGTTCGATATCCTCTGGCTTCTCTGCGAGAACCGGGGCAAGGTCATCAGTTCGGAAGAATTGTTTGAGAAGGTGTGGAACGAGAAGTACTATAAGAACAGCAATAATACGGTGATGGTGCATATCCGGCATCTTCGGGAGAAGATGAGCGCGCCTACCGGGAAGTCGGATTTCATCAAGACAGTCTGGGGAGTAGGGTATAAGATTGAAGAATAATTATCGTAAGCTTAAGTTCAGCATATTGCTCCAGACAGTCCTGGTTACGGCCCTGACGGTGCTGGTGGGCGGATTTATCCTCAATTATGTGATTGACGGTATCTATAATGACAGCTTCGCAGAGATGTTCGTGGAGTTTGTGATGTCTCTGGGGATGAAAGAGAGCAGCGCGATCAAGTTATACTGGAAGCTGATCGGGAATAACAAGATGTTCTTCATTATCGTTGGATTTCTGCTTCTTTTTGCCATGTTTTATTACGTGGCGCTGTCTAAGATGATGAAGTATGTGGATCAGATTGGGGACGGGATAGAGAATATCCTGTCAGAATCCACGAAGCCGATTCACCTGATCACGGAGCTTAAGCCCATCGAGATACGTCTGAATGAGATCAAAGCGACGCTGAAGCGTCAGGAGATCGAGGCGGAGGAAGGGGAGAAGAAGAAGAATGACCTTGTGCTTTTTCTTGCCCATGACCTTAAGACCCCGCTGACCTCGATCGTAGCGTATTTAAGTATGCTGGACAGCCGCGGGGACATGCCGGAGGAAGACCGGGTCAAGTATACCCATATCGCTCTGGAGAAGTCGATCAGGCTTGGCGAGCTGATCAATGAATTTTTTGATATTACACGTTATAATTTCCAGGATATCGAGCTGGAAGCGATAGAGATCAATCTGTCGTTTATGCTGGAACAGCTGGCAGATGAATTATACGGCGTCCTGCAGGAGAAGCATCTGTCCTGCGAGGTACATGTAGAAGAGAATCTGGTGGTGTACGGGGATCCGGACAAGCTTGCCAGAGTATTTGATAATATATTGAGAAATGCGATTGCGTATTGCTATGAGAATACGAAGATCCAGATTGACGCGCAGATGAAGAACCGGGATGTGGAGATTGTATTCATGAATCAGGGAGACAAGATACCGGGGAACATGCTGCAGACGATCTTCGAGAAGTTCTACCGCGTGGACGGCTCGCGTTCCAGCGGGACCGGAGGCGCGGGGCTTGGCCTTGCCATAGCGAAGGAGATCGTAGAGCTGCACGGCGGAAGGATCCGTGCCAGAAGCGACGACATCAGGACACAGTTTATCGTGGACCTGCCGCTTAAGACAGAGAAGGAAGAAGGAGCAACAGATGAGGTTCATACACATCGCAGACGTGCATTTGGGAGCAAAACCGGACGCCGGAAGCTCATACAGCGCAAAGAGGGAAAGGGAAGTCTGGAACAGTCTGTCAAGGATCATGGAGGTCTGCAATGAGAAGAAGGCAGACCTTTTATTGATTGCAGGCGATCTGTTCCACCGTCAGCCGCTTCTGAGGGAGCTTAAGGA
The DNA here is from genome assembly GCA_947063855.1 of uncultured Dorea sp. Classification (GTDB taxonomy): domain Bacteria; phylum Bacillota; class Clostridia; order Lachnospirales; family Lachnospiraceae; genus Sporofaciens. The sequence continues at coordinate 9,169 of CAMSTW010000033.1, read as the reverse complement.
AGTGAACTACCTCTTTGGGACACTGACACACACACAGGTGGTTCTGGCCGCAGGCAACCATGATTACCTGAAAAGGGACTCTTATTACAGGACTTTTGAATGGGCGCCTAACGTGCATATGATACTGAGCCGCCAGGTTACAGCGGTGGAGATACCGGGGCTGCCGCTGGCGGTCTACGGGATGAGTTATCATGCGAAGGAGATCTGTGAGAGTGTGTATGACAGTGCGGCGCCAGAGGGCATCTGCCGGCATGAGATTCTTCTGGCACACGGAGGCGACGGGAAGCATATACCGATTCAGAGGAAGAAGCTTCTGTCGCTTGGATATGATTATGTTGCGCTGGGACACATCCATAAGCCCTGCGATCTGGATGACAGTCTGGAGGGCGTGATGCCAAAGCCGGAGAGGCAAAGTGAAGCTGGCAAAGATATAAGTGCAGGCGGATTTGAGGCGTGGCATAGAAGCCGGATGGCTTATGCAGGCGCGCCGGAGCCGGTTGATAAGAACGATACCGGGCCGCATGGCTATATAGAGGGGGAACTGACGCGAAAAGGGTGCCAGATTCGTTTCGTACCCTGCGCGGTCAGGGAATATGTGCATATGGAAGTGCCGGTAGAGAAGCACATGACCGGACATGAACTTAAGAAACGGATTCGGACTATGATTGAGGACAGGGGAATACAGAATATCTACAAGATCCTGCTGAAGGGATTCCGGGATCCGGATATACAATTTGACCTGACGGGTATGGATACCTATGGGAATATCACAGATCTGTCGGACGCCACGAAGCCGGCTTATGATTTTGCGAAGCTGCTGAAGCAGAACCGCAGGGATATCCTTGGGAGATATATTGAGAGTCTGATGGATTATGAGGAGGACAGTGTGGAATACATGGCGCTGTGCGAGGGAGTGCAGGCGTTGATGGAGACAAGAAATGAAGATTCAGGAACTAATACTTAATAATTTTGGGAAATTTGCAGATCAAAGCTTCCGTACAGGGGACGGGATCAACATCCTGTACGGCGAGAATGAGTCCGGTAAGTCGACGCTCCATACGTTTATCAAAGGTATGCTCTTTGGGATGGAGAGAGGCCGCGGGCGGGCGTCTGTTCATGATACATTCAGCACTTATGAGCCATGGAAGAATCCGGGGCATTATTCCGGCTCGCTTAAGTTCGTAAGCGGGGGAAAGACCTTCCGGATAGACAGGAACTTTGATAAATATACGAAGAAGGCGGAGCTGGTCTGTGAGGACGACGGCGAATTGCTGTCGGTTGCGGACGGGGATCTTGAGATGATTCTGGGGGGACTGAACGCCGGAAACTATGAGAATACCGTTTCGGTAGGCCAGCTTAAGATAGAGACCGGGAAGTCGCTTGCGGCAGAGTTTAAGAATTATGCGACAAATTACTATGCGACGGGGAACAGCGAGTTCAATCTGGAGAAGACCCTGCGTAATCTGGATGAGAAGCAGAAGACCCTGGAACGTAAGATCAAGGATTCGCTGATTGCGAAGCAGGCCGCAAGGGAGCGGATGGAGCAGGAAGCATCCTATGTGTGGCGGGATGTGCACCGGCTGGAGGAAGAGCATAACCGTATTGCCGAGGAGATCCGGCACAGGCAGGAGGCGGCCGGGCAGGAGGAGACGGAGAGCAGGCGGGTGATTGACGAACTGCGGCCGGAGAAATGGCGGATACATCCGGTAGAGATCCTTGTATTTATCGGAATCGTTGTTCTCGCATTTATCCTGATCGCAAAGCCGTGGAATTATCTGGTCTCGATCATACTGTTCCTGACCTGCGGGCTGTACGTCTGGAACCGCATGAAAGTAGGAAAGAAGCAGGAGAAGACGCCGCCGGAGATTATTCTCGAGGAGATTACGCCTGAGGAGGAGAAGATACCCATGGAGAAGCTTCTGTGGGAGCAGGCGCATGTGGGTGAAGAGCTGCGGGAGAAGAAGACACAGTATGGCAATCTGCGGGAGCAGCTTGACGACCTTGATGAGGTCAGTGAGGATTACAGAGAGTATGATAAGAGAAGGTTGGCGCTTCGTCTGGCGGCAGATAAGCTGAATGAACTGTCCGGCGAACTGCAGGATCAGCTGGAGGACCGGCTTACCGGCAAGGCGTCCGAGATTCTTACGTATATCACAGATGGGAAATATACAAGGCTTCTGATCGGAGAAGGTCTTCATATGAGCGTTATGAAGGAGGGCAGAAGGATTCCGATGGAACAGCTGAGCAGAGGTACGGTCGAACAGATCTATTTTGCACTGCGGATGGCGGCAAGCCATGTGCTCCATGAAGAGGAATATCCCGTGATACTGGATGATACATTTGTCCATTATGACGACGTACGGCTTGGGAATACGCTCCGATGGCTGTCCGAGAACCGGAAACAGGTGCTCATCTTTACCTGCCAGAAGAGAGAGGCAAGACTGCTTGAGAAGATGGGGATCGCGTTTCGCGGGATTAATGTGTAATCTGTGTGCCGCAATGTATGAATAACGGATGTAGGAGATATCCATATATGAACAGCAAGGATTGGCAGTAAATGAAAACAGCCTGTGTATTGGAAATGAATGTTCGGTACACAGGCTGTTTTTGCTGAAGGCTGCCTCTGTGACGGAGTCTCTGCAGCAGGCAGCCGCAAATATGCCTTGCCGGACGGCGTGCTCGAACACATCGACCTGTGACGGAGTCTCTGCAGCAGGCAGCCGCAAATCCTAAGATGGAATCTCAAGATGGTTATTATAATTATTGATCACATGATGGATGCGGTCAACCGGGTTCAGGATACTGCTGATAGAGCCGTCATGATTCAACGTGTCGATCATGAGGGCAATATACTTACTCATATCACAGTTGATATAATACGGCCGCTCAAGAAGCTCCGGCGTCTGGTAGATCAGATTGGTGGTGAGAACGGCGTCCAGGCTGCCTTCTTCATACGCCTTGTCAAACTTCTCCAGACCGTTGGTGAACAGTCCGAAGGTAGCGGCGGCGAAGATCCTTCTTGCCTTGCGCTGCTTGAGCTGGCGCGCCACATCCAGGATGCTGTCGCCGGAGGAGATCATATCATCCAGTATGATCATATCCTTGCCCTCTACGGAAGCCCCCAGGAACTCATGGGCTACGATCGGGTTGCGGCCGTCCACGATCCTCGTATAATCACGGCGCTTATAGAACATGCCCATGTCAAGGTTCATGACACTGGCAAGATAGACGGCGCGTCCGGTAGCGCCTTCATCCGGACTGATGGCCATCATATGATCGCTGTCAATCTGCAGATCGTCAAAACGGCGCAGTAACCCCTTGATAAACTGATAGGTCGGCCGCACTGTTTCGAATCCGTTCAGCGGGATCGCATTCTGGACCCGCGGGTCATGGGCGTCAAAGGTGATGATATTATCCACTCCCATGCGCACCAGCTCCTGAAGTGCAAGCGCACAGTCCAGAGACTCCCGGCTGCTCCGCTTATGCTGCCGGCTCTCGTATAAGAATGGCATGATCACATTGATCCGCCTTGCCTTGCCGCCGACGGCGGCAATCACCCGCTTCAGGTTCTGATAATGGTCGTCGGGGGACATATGGTTGGTATGTCCGGTTAATGAGTAAGTCAGACTGTAGTTGCAGACATCTACCATGAGATAGACGTCCTTTCCGCGTACGGATTCGTTGATAATGCCTTTGGCTTCCCCGGAGCCAAAGCGGGGGACCTTTGCATCAATCAGATAGGTGTCGCGTTCATATCCGTTATACACAACATCATCTTTGAAGGCATGTCCCTCTTCTGCGCGCCACTTTACGATATAATCGTTCACTTTGCTGCCCATCTCTTTGCAGCCGTCAAGAGCAATGATTCCAAGAGCTCCGATCGGTATGTTTTCAAGGATACGGTCATTACGGCGTAGCATCATTAGTACCTCCCAGGTTTAGTAATTTTTTCTGGATACGGATATCGTCCCCGGTCATGCGCAGGATCGTGTAATGACTGCTGATCCGGGAGAAGGTCCGCTCAGAATAGATGGATTGTATATCCTCCAATGCAAGATTGGTTGATATAATCGTTGGTTTCTGCCGAAGGATTCGTTCATTCAGGCAGATGAATAACTGCGATATGGTGAATGAATTCGGAAGCTCTGTTCCAAGGTCGTCGATGATCAGAAGGTCGCAGTCATAGATATGTTCATGAGCATGTGAATCCTGCTCTTCCTTTCTGCCAAAGGTATTCGCCGCAAATACGTCAAATAGCCGGGCGGCCGTAAAATAAACGACAGAAAAAGAGGTGTCTATCAGTTCCTTCGCGATACAGTGGGAGAGGAAGGTCTTGCCCACGCCCGTATCGCCATATAGTAAGAGATTCTGAAATTCTTCTGCAAAGGTATCAACGAATCTGCGGCAGACCTTGAGCGCAGTCTGGATGGATTCCAGGGCAGTTCTCCCGGTCAGCGGGTCGATGTGGCTGCGGGAATAGTAATCCATGGAAAAGGCAGAGAAATTCTCCTCCTCAAGTACCTCCTGCAGATTCGACTGCTCATATAGAAGTTCTATAACCGCCTTCTTGAAGCAATGACACTTCTCATCCCCGATGTAGCCGGTATCCTGACAGTCCCGGCAGGTATAATGAGGTTCCAGATAGTCCTCGCCAAGTCCGTGCTTCTTAAGCAACAGACGCTTGTCGTGAATCAGGGAATGGAGTTCGTCTTTCAGGGAGCGAAGCGCCTCGTCATCCCCGTCAAGGAGCCTGCGCGCCTGCCGGACACTCAGCGAAGAGATGGAGTGGTCAAGCTCCTCGAGGGAAGGAATCAGAGAATAAGCTTCCTTGTAACGCTCTCTTAAGCGGTATTCATTATCCAGCTGCCGCTGCTCGTAAGCACGCATGATCTGGTCGTATTGTGAATTAGAAAGTGACATATTCGCTCCTACTGCTGTACGAGCCGGCGTTCCAGTGAATCCATATCATAGGAACGGCCGGCAAAATTGTTGAATTTGCTGCTTTTGGTGCTCTTGTTATTCTTAAGGCCGTCCGCCGTCTTGACGGTCAGCTTCTTCTTGCGTTCCTTCTCCTTCGCGAAATCGGCGTCTACCGTGTCGATATCTTTGATGCTCCGGACATTCTTCTTAAGCCAGTTCTTCAGGATTGAATCCGTATATTCGAAATTCGGCTGGTGGATCGCATTCATGGTGCGGTTACAGGCTTCCAGAATAATGTCCAGGGTAAAGCTGTATTCCTCGTTCCATTTCCTGATATAGGCAGTCTCGGCGGCAGCCGGAGCGCGGCCCTTGATTCCAAAGGCGTTCAGGATGGAGTAGCAGTTCTTGTTATACAGTACGGTGCCGGACTTGGCGGCGGCTACGGTGGTAATCTTCTGCTCGCACCATGACAGCGCCACCTTCTGTATGTAATGCATACTCTTATGACCGTTTTCCACGCAATACTCGATCAGATACTCAATAAGTTCGGCCGACATATGCAAGGTGTCATAGAAATAGGTAATCTTGTCAATGTCTGCAGAAGACAGCGTCTTACACAGATATTGCTCTGCGACAAACAGAAGCTCCTTGAACTCCTTGCGTTCCTTCCGGCTGCGGTATTGCTGGACGGACGCGGCGGTGTCGCCGGCGCTGCTCTTTACATCCTCACCATGCCGGAAGCCGTCCGTATCTGCGTCCTCTGCGGACAGGGCAGATGCTAAGCCGTCGGCATGAGGGCGCGGTCTGTCTGTGCCGGCAGTCTTCGTATGTAGAAAGGGTGCGGCAGAGTCAGCCGCATATTGCGGTTCATCCAGGCCTTCCGACTTCGCGTATGGCAGGCAGGCCGCAGAATCGGCCGCAGGCAGTGATCTGGCGCCAGCCGGGGCGTCAGAGTGTGCGTCTTTTGCCGGATGCTCACAGTAATCCAGAAGTCCCTGGCGCTTCCAGTACCTTAATGCACGCCGGATATCATTCTCGGTACATTCCAGGATATCGGCCATCTCAGGGATGGACAGAATCCCCTCCGGTCGGTTCAGGTGCCGCAGGAGCAGGAGATATATCTTGACATACTCCCCGTTGGCCCGGATCATATAACGGTCTATGAACTCGTTCTCAAGTACGGTGGTGTCTTGCGCGCGGTTCGTTAAAGTTAACTTTGTCATGGTCTTGTACCCATCCTCCCCCACAGGATTGTTATACTTACGGTTCTCGTAGAGATATTATAGCACCAGAAGGACAGGCAAAAAAGAAGTTTTTGCGTCAAAAATCAGGTTTTTTGTGGATAAAATCCTGTGGAAAATGTGGATAACTAACGGTTCAAAAGCGCCTCTCCAATATTTACAACGTCTCCGGCGCCCATAGTTATCAACAAGTCCCCCTTCTGGCATCTTTCCATACAGAAATCTTCAATCTCTTCAAAAGAGGAGAAATAATATGCGTCGCATCCTTTCCCGGTTAATGCATCGGCGATATCCTTCGAAGAGATCCCCAGCGTGTCCGTCTCGCGGGCGGCATAGATGTCGGCCAGGATGATGTGGCCGGTGGATGACAGAGCATCCACGAACTCCGGGAATAAAGCCTTCGTCCGGGTATAGGTGTGAGGCTGGAAGATACACCAGATATCCCTGTGCGGATAATTGCGCGCGGCGGCTAAGGATGCGCGGATCTCCGTAGGGTGGTGGGCATAATCGTCAATCACTGTGATACCGTTCACCTCTCCCTTGTATTCGAAACGCCGGTCGGTTCCGTGGAAATCCTTAAGCCCCGCCTTGGTATCGGTAAGCGGGACACCCAGAAGATCGGCGGCGGCTATGGCCGCCAATGCATTGGATACATTATGCCCGCCGCTGACAGACAGAGATACCCTGTCGATCACCGTACCGTGCTTTACCAGGTCAAAGGACGCCTCGCCAAGCTCGTCATAGGAAATATCAGCGGCATAATAATCCATGGAGCTGTCGTCTCCATAGGTGATAATCCTGCATGCAAGTCCCTCTGTAATGCCTGAAAGATCCGGAATGGAACCGTTGATGATCAGAGTCCCGTCCTCTGGCAGAAGCATGGCGAATCTGTGGAAGGAATCCCGGATATCGTCAAGGTCCTTGAAAAAATCCAGATGATCCGCATCAATGTTCAGGATGACGCCGATCTTCGGGAAGAAGTGCAGGAAGCTGTTGGTATACTCGCAGGCCTCGGTGACGAACACCTCTGATCCGCCGACCCGGATATTGCCTCCGATCGCCTTGAGGATACCGCCCACGGATATGGTAGGATCCTTTCTGCCTGCAAGAAGTATGTGAGAGAGCATGGAAGTCGTCGTGGTCTTGCCGTGTGTCCCGGCCACCGCAACGGATGTATCGTAATTGGTCATCAGCTGACCAAGAAGCTGCGCGCGGCTCAGCATCGGAAGTCCCTGCCTTACGGCCTCCTGATACTCGTCATTATCCGGATGGATCGCCGCCGTGTATACCACCACATCGATCCCGGGAATAATATTAGAAGCCTTCTGTCCGTAGAATATATCCGCGCCCATCTTCTGAAGGTGTCCGGTCAGGGCGGATTCCTTATTATCAGAGCCGGAGATCCGGAAGCCTTCTTTTAACAGGATCTCGGCGAGACCGCTCATGCTGATGCCTCCGATACCGATGAAATGAACATGTACAGGTTGTTTGAAATTAATTTTATACATAAGACACCTTCCTCAAATATAGTCATAATAATAGTTTTCTTTTCATATTATTATATACATATATGGTAAAAAATCCAAGACGAATTTTTTTGTTATATTTTAATAAAATATTAACATAATATTTGAATTTGTTGTAAATATTGTTCACTATATGGAAAATCTGTGGTATAATAGATTATAAATTACTGAGAAGGGGTGATGACATGAGAAAAAAAGAGATGATAGCAATGCTGCTGGCAGGCGGCCAGGGAAGCAGACTGGGCGTTCTCACGGCAAAAGTGGCCAAGCCAGCCGTTGCTTTTGGAGGTAAGTACAGGATCATTGATTTCCCGCTCAGCAACTGCATTAACTCAGGAATTGATACTGTCGGAGTGCTAACGCAATATCAGCCATTACGATTGAATACACATATTGGAATCGGTATTCCATGGGATCTGGATCGTAATTTCGGTGGAGTAACGATTCTGCCGCCCTATGAGAAAAGCAGCAGCAGTGAGTGGTATACAGGTACGGCCAATGCAATCTATCAGAATCTGGATTATATGGAGACCTTTAATCCGGATTATGTGCTGATCCTGTCAGGCGACCATATCTATAAGATGGATTATGAGGTTATGCTGGACTACCATAAAGAGAATCAGGCAGACGTTACGATTGCCGCCATGCCGGTGCCTAAGGAAGAAGCCAGCCGGTTCGGTATCGTTGTCACAGACAACGGAGGCAAGATCACGGAGTTCCAGGAGAAGCCGCCGGAGCCTAAGAGTAATCTGGCGTCCATGGGTATCTACATCTTCAGCTTTGAAGTGCTTAAGGAGGCGTTGGTGACGCTTAAGGATGTGCCGGGGTGTGATTTTGGAAAGCATATCATTCCGTACTGCCATGAGAATGGGCAGAGATTATTTGCATACGAGTATAATGGTTACTGGAAGGATGTAGGGACTCTGGGCTCTTACTGGGAAGCGAACATGGAGCTCATCGACATTATTCCGGAGTTCAACCTGTATGAAGAGTACTGGAAGATCTATACCAACAGCGGGATTCTGCCTCCGCAGTATATTTCCGGACAGGCCGTGGTAGACAGAAGCATCATCGGCAACGGCTCGGAGATCTGCGGGGAGGTGCACAACTGTGTGATCGGCTCAGGCGTGACGATTGAGGAAGGCACGGTGGTCAGGGATTCTATCATTATGAAGGATGTCTGTATCGGCAGGGGATGTGTTATGGATAAGTCCATCGTCGCAGAGAACTGCAGGATCGGGGACCATGTGACGTTGGGAATCGGCAGCGATGTGCCGAATAAGCAGAAGCCGGCGATCTATTCCTTCGGTCTGGTTACGGTCGGAGAGAATTCTGTGATACCGGACGGAGTACAGGTTGGGAAGAATACTGCCATCAGCGGTGTGACATCCGGGGAGGACTATCCGAATGGTGTACTGGCAAGCGGTGAGACATTGATAAAGGCAGGTGGACGAGTATGAGAGCAGTAGGTATTATTTTAGC
>CAMSTW010000032.1 GCA_947063855.1 uncultured Dorea sp. | reverse complement strand
AGTTAACTAGGGTGGTACCGCCGAGCTTTTCGGTCCCTTTTATTGTGATGGGAGTCGATGGCGCGGTGTTTTTTTATGATATTTGGGAAGCTTTCTTTCCTATATTCTAAGAACATGAAAACACTATATTGCGCATGGAGACTTCTGGCAGGCAGATGTACTTCGCAGGGGTTCGCCAATCCGGCGAGCGGCATGCCCGGGAGTGCAGACAATATCGTGGGGCAAGGGTCCCGCAGGAAAAGAAAAGGAGAAAGAGAAACATGGCAAAGGAAAAGATGGTTAAGAATATCACATCACGTGATGAGAATTTTGCTCAGTGGTATACGGATGTGGTACGAGAGGCAGAGTTGTGTGATTATTCCAGCGTGAAAGGATGTCTGAATTACCTTCCCAACGGATATGCGATCTGGGAGCTTATCCAGTCAGATCTTGACAGAAGGTTCAAGGAGACGGGGGTAGAGAACGTATCTCTTCCGCTTCTGATTCCGGAGTCCCTTCTTGAGAAGGAAGCAGAACATGTAGACGGCTTCGCGCCGGAGGTAGCGTGGGTGACCCACGGCGGTATGGAGAGGCTGCAGGAGAGACTGTGTATCCGTCCGACATCAGAGACGCTGTTCTGCGACCTGTGGGCAAGGACTGTGAAGTCTTACAGAGACCTCCCGAAGGTATGGAATCAGTGGAATTCGGTACTTCGCTGGGAGAAGACTACCAGACCATTCTTGCGTTCCAGAGAGTTCCTGTGGCAGGAGGGACATACCATCCATGCAACTTATGAGGAAGCTGAGGAGCGTACGATCCAGATGCTCCATGTATATGAGGACTGTTACAAAGAGACGCTGGCGATTCCGTTCGTATCCGGAAGGAAGGCAGAGCATGAGAAGTTTGCCGGAGCGCAGGATACTTATACGATTGAGGCTTTGATGCATGACGGCAAGGCGCTGCAGTCTGCTACCAGCCATTTCTTCGGAAGCGGATTCCCGGATGCATTTGATATCAAATATGTAGATAAGAACAACGAGCTGAAGAGTGTATATGAGACTTCATGGGGATGGTCCACCAGAAGTATCGGTGCGCTGATCATGGTTCACGGTGACGACGACGGGCTGGTACTGCCTCCGCATGTGGCACCTGTAGAATGCCGTGTGATTCCGATCGCACAGCATAAGGAGGGCGTTCTTGATAAGGCTCATGCACTTCTTGACGAGCTTAAGAAGGCTGGATACAGAGTGAAGATTGACGATTCTGAGAAGAGTCCGGGGTGGAAGTTTGCAGAGCAGGAGATGCTTGGTATTCCGACACGTATTGAGATTGGACCAAAGGATCTTGAGAAGAACCAGGTGATCGTGGTACGTCGCGATACCCGTGAGAAGATTGCGGTGTCCATGGATGAGATCGCAGTGAAGCTTCGTGAGATCTTAGAGACTATGCAGCAGGATATGTATGACAGGGCCAGCGAGTTCCTGAACAGCCACATCGACACTGCGGTTACGATGGATGAGATGACGGAGAAGTTCAAGGCGAACAGAGGCTTCGTGAAGGCTTGCTGGTGCGGAGATCCAGAGTGCGAAGGTGAAGTGAAGTATGTGACAGGCGGAGCGGCGACCAGATGTCTGATCGAGGATGAAGAGATGATTTCGGATAAGTGTATCTGGTGCGGTAAGCCGGCGAAGCATATGGCTTACTGGGGTAAGTCTTACTAAGGATTCCGACGCAGCTTTGCATTTAATGTAAAAAACAGGGAAAGGTGTCTGTCCTTTCTCTGTTTTTTAGTGTCATTTATCTTATTATATTATCAAGATCTTGTAATTCATGGAATATATGGTCAATGAAAACAGTATTTTCTTCCAGACGGTATAGTAAAAAATATCTATGGTGTAAAAAGTTCATGCGTTTATACCCTTGTTTTTTTAAACGTGGTCTTTCACAATCTGGTAAACTCCCAGCAACAAGAGATAATTTGTCTTTTGTTTTTTCAAAATCATTTAAAACATTCAAAGCGGCTTGCTTGTTTTCCTTTTTAAATATAAGATACCATAAAAAATGATCTAAATCCTGTTCAGCGTCAATTGTTACAACAACATTATAATGCATACTTTTCCCTCATATCTTTAATAACATCTGTGGCATCACGGTATTTTCCTTGATTCGCGTGAAGTCTTGAGATGTCAAGCATAGCTGAAAGTTCGTTCTCGGTGACAGGACGGTAAGGGGAAGTGGTAATTTCTGTAGTTCGTTTGATGTCAAATGGTATTCCATTTCTCATGACAGCCTGTGTCAAGAACATTCGGATTGCTGTAGTAGTATCTGTTCCCAAATCTTTAAATAAAGCATCCGCTTTTAGCTTTAGGTCATCTTCAACTCTTATTTGGATTGTACTTGCCATGTATATCACCTCAATATTTAATGTTAATACATTGTCTTATTGTTTTTATTATATTACTATATCATGGTAATATCAATACTATTTTAAAAGCTAATTTGATTTAGAATTTTGGAGATAAAATGAAAGTACCCGGCATACAATAAGAATAAGCTTCATATGAAAATGGTGATGTCGAGTGAAATTCTTACTTTTTATGACAGATTTTATCGTACCATTAGTAATATTTGGAATCATAAGCTATGGAATTCTGATGGAGGTCAACGTATATGATACGTTCATCAAAGGAGCCAAGAGCGGTTTCTTCACTGTGATTAAGATTATGCCGACTCTGGTAGGACTCATGGTGGCGGTGGGGATATTGCGTGCATCCGGGTTCCTGGATTTTATATCGGAACTCATAGGAAGGGTGACGGCCTTGGCCGGGTTCCCGGGAGAACTGGTTCCGCTGACGGTTGTGAAGATGTTTTCATCCTCGGCGGCGACAGGGTTATTGCTGGATCTGTTCAAGGAATTCGGGACGGATTCTTACATAGGCCTGATCGGCTCGATCAGTATGTCGTGTACAGAGACCATATTCTATACGATGAGCGTGTATTTTATGACAGCGAAAGTGACAAAGACAAGATACACGCTGACGGGAGCGGTGCTCGCTACTTTGGCGGGACTTGCCGCAAGTGTGGTGCTTGCCGGAATGATGGTTTAGTCTCTTAAGCGTGTTTGCAATTGCTTTCTGCATTATATCCTGCGGAGGTTCGCCAGATATAATGCAGACAGCATACTAGCGTTTTCTACCTTTATCATGTGGATTCTTCCACACATTGAGAGCGGCAACAATCCCTACAATATAAAGAATACTGATGAGAATTGTCGGATTATCTTGCAATAGATATGTGATTGCTACGATTGCAGCCAGTGAGATTAACAGCTGGAACGCAATCAGTATCCGTTTCTCCTTCGCCTCTTTGGCCTGCTGCAGGAATTCCAGCCTCCGCTGTTCTAACGCCAGATACTCCATGAGGTCTTCGTCCTTGATGCGGGAGAGGATCAGCTTATCCCGCGACTCCTCATCATTGACGGAGCGGAAGCGGAAGAAGCGCTTTCTTGGGCGTTCTTCATCCTCATCATACAGATCGTCATCAAACTCTTCTGTATATGAGGCTGTCTTTCTACGGCGCCTGCGTTCGGGGTCTGGCTTCGTCCCCGTATCCGAAGCATCCGGTGCAGTCTGCGCATCCGGGTCGGAGGAGTTGTCCCCTGCTGTCACAGCTGAGACAGCGATACTGTTATCAGCCGTCCGAGCTGCCTGAGTCGTTTGGGCTGTCTGAACTGCCTGAACATTCTGCATTGCCGGCTGCGCGGCAGCCTGTGGAACCGGCGCTGCAGCGGGCTCGCTTGGACCTGCAGGTCGTGATGCGACAGGCTCATTCAGACCTGCAGGCTGTGATGCAACAGGCTCGTTCAGACCTGCAGGCCGTGATGCGACAGGCTCATTCAGACCTGCAGGCTGTGATGCAACAGGCTCATTCAGAGCTGCTGACTGTGCGGTATCCTGAACATCCTGAGACGTCGGTTGGGCTTCAGGCTGGATATTCGGTTCTGCCGGACGGACCGCAATCTGGTCCGCCTGAGCAGCAATAATCGAAGCGGCGGCTTGTGCCGCTGGTTCTGCCGGCGCCGTCACAGCACCAGATTCGGCAGAACTTCCTTTATTTACAATAGGAACAATCTTATTCTCGTCATTAACCCCTCTGTCTTCCCCTGCAAATGCTTCTGCCGTGCTATCCAAAAGTTCTTCCTTGGTGATATTCCATTCATTAGCCACAAATACTCCCTCCTTTTGTGTATGACTGTGTTCTTGGGATGTAACCTTGCCCGTGTTTCATTGAAGATGTATCTCCCAAGCTACACATATGAATATCTTTATCTAAACAGTTTGCCTATCTATCATAACAATTTTCGACAGAAAATTCAAGGAGGCAAGAAAAATCTTATTCTGGAAAATGCGGTCGGCATATGCTATACTTAACAAGTCGAGAGTGCCGGCCATCGTTAATGGAGGAAGTATCAGCAGAAGAAATGATACATTAAGATGGCTGCAGAATGAAGAGAGGATTCGTATATGGATAGTAAGCGGCTACAATCAAAGCAGATACATTTAAAAGTTATAAAAAGGAAGATTACCATATTCGCGGCGGCGGCAGTATGCGTGCTTGGCGCCAGTACCGTAGCGCAGGCCGGCAGTGATGATGTGAAGCTGGATCTGACGAAAGGCAGTATCGAGATCAGTGTGAACGGTTATAAGCAGGGGGACGGCGAGCAGAAGGACGGCCCTGAGGATGACGGCGGCTACATCATTACGACGGGCGGTGAAGAGACTGCCAATGTAGTCACCGTGATAAGCGGCAGGAAGCATGAGATTACATTCAATGAAGTGAATATAAGAACCAGGGGATCCGCAGGATATAACCCGCTCTATATAGCGCCTAAGGCAGGGGCAGAGCTTACGCTTAAGGGAAAGAATATCCTCTTCTCCGAAGGATATACGGCGGTTGCTGTACCGGAGGAAGCGTCTATCGAGATCAGGGCAGTTCAGGGTGGTACGCTGGAAGCATGGACGGGCGCGCCTGCCGCATGCGCGGGCATCGGCGGCACAAGCATGGATAATAAAGGCAATGCCACGAAGAACGGAGGATGCGGAACGGTTGAGATCAACAGCGGTGTGATCAGCGCCACATCCATCGGCGGGAAGAGTTCAGGATCGGCGTCCGGCACAGGATTTGGGACACTGGCCTCTGACGACGACGGTTCGGCGTGGATAGATGCAGGCAGCGTGGAGGCGGGCCGGGGTGAATTTGAATCCGGGGTCATATTCGACGGATATGACGGAAAGGTGTATGGAAACTATGCGTTGAATAAAGAAGGGATGGCTGTTCCGTTTGGCAAGACGCTTACCATCACCAGAGGGAGCACCCTTACGGTTCCGAGGAAATATCCTCTGAATCTGGAGGGGAATCTGGTGAATAACGGTACGCTCCGGATCGGTGATGAGAGCAGCCTGACCGGTAATGGCAGCGTTGGCGGCAGCGGAGAGTTCTACATCCTTACGGGCTTGAGCGAAGGGACATTCCAGGTGCCGGATCGGCTGCTGTATGGTACAGGAGAAGACCATACCGAATATGTGAAGAAGTATATTCAGGACAGCATTCAGGTAAGCGGTTCTGTCATGGTAAGAGGGATTGAATTTGCCAGAGCAGACGGAGGAGAATGGAAGATGACCCTCAGTCCCTCCAAGGTAGTGGAGAAGGGAACCTATACGGTCACATTCACAGACCCGGAGGACAGCTCGAACAAGGTAGAGAAGACCTTTGAGGTGCTGGACGCCGGAGAACTGACGGCGCTTACACTGACAGCGCCGCCCAGGAAGACTCAGTATACATACGGGGAGCGGTTCAGTAAGGAAGGAATGACGGCTGCAGTCACATACAGTTCCGGTGCGGCGAAGACTGTGGCGAACAATAAGATCAAAGTGAAGGACGGCAATCTCAATGTGGGACAGGAGACGGTTACGTTGTCCTATCAGGAGAACGGTAAGGAAGTTACCTGCACAGTGGGGATCGCTGTTTCCCCTAAGGAGATTGACCTGTCTAAGATTAACTGGGAAGAGAAGACGGTTTCCTCATATGTGTATGACGGCACGGAGAAGACGCTGGACTTCAAGGCCGAGATGCCAGAAGGGCTTAAGGTGGCCATCGGAGGAACCAATAGTGCGGTGAATGCAGGCGTCTACACGGCTACGATTGATTTCTTCCTGGACGAGGGCTGTGAGGGGAATTATGTGCTCTCCGGGATCCAGTCTCTTACGAAGGAATGGACCATTGCGCCCAGACAGCTGGAATGGAACACCGGTGACGTCGAGGTTGTGGGAAATACACGGGACGACTGTGTATACGTGTATGGCGTGCTGTCTGTAGAGGGCCTGATCCCGGAGGATGCGAAGAAAGAGGTTGTGCAGACGAGATTTACGACGGATAAGGTGACGGGAGTCCATAGTAAGACGGCCGGGGAGGAGCAGGAGATTGCGCTTGTCTGGAAGGATGAGAATGACAGATATGTCCTGGGTGAAGGCGAGACGGCGGGGAATTATGCACTCCCGCAGGAGCTTCCGGTGCTCACCGCGGTAATCAATAACATGGATATTACGATTGCACCGCCGGAACTGGACTTCGGAGAGGAACGCACATACAGGCTTGATATTGAGAGCGGAGTGTCCAGGGTGCCTGACGGGCTGAAGAGCAATCCGAAGTTCGATCTCCCCAGTGAGATTGAGAAGAGCCTGATCGATGCTGTGATGAAGAAGGGAATCAGGCAGACATATACAGAGGTCTATGACCTGGAGCTGATGAGCAAGGGCAAGGATGAGATGGAGTGGACACAGGTTGGTGCAGATACAGATTCGGCAGAAGGGCTGACGATGACGATACCGTATCCAAGAGGGATTACGAAGCATGCCTATGATTGTGTTGCAGCGTATATCTATCCGCGGGACATGAAAGATAAGCGTGCCGGAACCATCATTTATCCGGAAGTGACCAAGACGGATGACGGGATTGAGTTCACCGTGACCGATCCGGCGCCGGTTGCCGTGGGATGGAAGAAGGTGGAGCAGCCAAAAGGAGTGGAGAAGTTCTGGGAGAGCCTTAAGGAGGTCTTCGGAATATGCAGCTGATTCAGGAGATCCCGGATACATTCTGGAGTCTGTTCCGGAGTGTGAACCGGGAGATTTATATAGAAGCATTGTTGTGTATCAATGAAGAATATCAATACAGTAATTATTTCCTCACAAGAGAGGTATGCCTCCAGGTGCTGAGTGATATGAACGCAAGGAAACGGTTCGAATTACAGTCCGAGGAGAATGAGACGGAGGCAGATATGCTTGAGACGCCGTCGTCCCGGATCCTGGGATGGCTGCTTCGGACCGGGTGGCTCAGGCGGATTGAGGATTACCATTCGCTGGTGACGAATATCGTGATTCCGGATTATTCGGCGGTGTTCATAGATGCCTTCGAACGACTTTGTTCAGACGAGGTTGAGGAGACGGATATCTATATTCAGAATGTATACGCCACACTTTTCTCCTTTCAGAACGATCCGCGGACGAGTCTTAGCATGCTTAGGACAGCGCTTGTGAATACCCGGCGGCTTAATAAGGCTCTGCAGGATATGCTTCACAACATGGATAAGTTCTTCGAAAGGCTTCTTAACCAGGAGTCCTACGGCGATCTCCTGAGAGAGCACCTGAACGGATATGTGGAGGAGATTGTCCGCAAGAAATACCACATCCTGAAGACCTCCGACAATTTCTATATCTATAAGATGGACATTAAGAAGTTCATCCGCCAGATGCGCCAGGATGAGGAGTGGATTGAGAAAGTCCGCCGGCAGGCCAGGCTCACGGGAGATACGAAGAATGATGTCCTGGAGCTTCTGGAGTTGATCGACAGAGGCTTTGACGATATTGAGCACCGCATTGCCAATATGGATAAGGAGCATACGAAGTATGTGCGGGCGACGGTGATGAGGCTTCAATATCTGCTTAGCGGAGAGTCGGATACGAAGGGACTGGTGGTGCGCCTTCTGAACCGGATGGCAGCAGACGGCGATCAGGAGGAGATGCTTAAGAGGACCGGGGAGCGGATGAACCTTTCACTTGTGGAGATGCTGTCGGAGAAGTCTCTGTACAGGCGGCGCAGAAGCCGGAAGAGCTTCACAAGCCGGATGGCGGCGGATACGGAGACGCCGGATCTTGATAAAGAAGCCGTGCTTAAGCTGAACCGTATCCAGGTGCGGTACAGTAAGGAACAGATTGAGGAATTTATCGAGTCGCATATGGAGGATGAGATCCTGGATGCGTCGCGGCTTGAGATCTCGGATGGCGAGATGTTCGAGAAGCTGATCCTGGCCTATGACTACAGTACAAGGAAGAACAGCAGGTATGCGGTTCTTGAGGAAGAAGCCAAGATCATAGAGAAGGACGGATACCGGTATCCGGCGCTTAAGTTTGTGAGAAGGAGTGTCTGAAGGTGTAATAATGAGGAGCATGGATGTGTCATGGTCCTCATTATTTTTCTTCTCGGGAAAATAAGGTTGCTAAGACTCATTTGTAATAGAATCTGTTACGATTGTACACTCATGCTTTTTGCTGGTTTTGTTATAATTAATACCGACTAGAAGGACGTCTCCGGTGTAATCATGCAATGAATCAGGATATTGACGATTAAGAATCTGCTGTATTGCGCCTTGTGACGACTGATTCCACTTAAGCTCAATTACCATTGCAGGTTTATCGGTATTCCTTCGCGGTAAAAATATAATATCGGCAAATCCTTTTCCAGAAGGTAATTCGCGAATAAGCGTGTAATCTTTTCTGGCAAAGAAGTAAGCGATGCTTATCACGCAGCTTAATGAGTTTTCATCATTATATGACAGGATTGACGTATTTGCCGAGTGTATCCTGTCAATTGTCCGGGCAACGACCTCATCGTCACCGGCAAGAGTGGAGGTTAACAGTGCTTCTGAATCGGCAAGTGCAGAAGTAATTATATACCAGCCGCTGTCTTCTATGGCATTTTTAAACTCGTCGGCAATCTCAAGATTGGGGATGAAGATTTCGTTCGACTGGGTATCGTATGCTAGATATCCCAGATGTATCAGCAGTGTGAACACGTCATCTTTACTGTTGATATTTATCATATCGTTTTGAAATCGGCGGGTCGTAATTTTACAGCGGTTTCCGGCGAGCATATATATAATATCTTCTTTTAGATGGTCAAAATTACTGTTGATATAAGACTTCAATGATTCGTAAGTCTCGGTCTGCGTCCAGTAATTGTCAAGCTGCCTGCGTCTGATGGCATCAAGTACGGACTGGGGGCTATATATATGAAGATTATCTCCCAGAATATAACCGTCATACCAATTCTGCACTTCATCGAAATCAAGGTTTGAATCGGCGCACAGGGTACGGACTTCTTGTTCCGTAAAACCGACATATTGTTCCAGGGGATGGGGTTGAAGCATCGTATATTCGTAGAAGTCGCTCATGGCCGACTGGGTTCCATACTTTTTGATTGGAAGAATACCCGTCATATATGCGGCTTCTATCATACGATCGGTAAGACTGCTTCGAAATAAACCTCGTAACAGGTCAATATAGGCAGTCTGTAATATACTGTCGTTCTTGGCTTCCCGAAATAATGCATCCCACTCATCTATGATAATAATGAATTTCTCTTTGGTTGCCTGGTTGATTTTTGAAAGTACCATGGGCAGCGTACCAGTGTCAGAACCTGTATATTCAGGATAATAGGTCTGTAATTCTTTAATAATCTCTTGCTGAAGATTTTTGACGGTATCTTTTATATCATCAGAATTGACGAGAAACCATGTCATGTCGAGATAAAGCACATTAAACTGGTTTAAGTATACAGTGAAATCAGTGTCGGAGGCAATCTTCAAATCACGAAAAAGGCTTTTTGAATCACAGCTTTTATCATAATATGCGCATAACATCTGAGCGGCAAAGGATTTGCCGAATCTTCGGGGTCTGCTGACGCATATCAACTTTTCTTTGGTCCCAAGCCTTGCATTGATAAAAGAGATAAGGTCTGATTTATCAATGTATAATCCCTTTCTTATAGACTGGAAACTTGCATTGCCAGGATTCAGATATATTCCCATAATTACAGGCTCCTTTCCTGATTCAAAATGTTTGCTAAGCGTTGTAATAACTAAAGTGTACCATAGTTTTACCAGGAAGGCTATATAGAATACAAAAGAAAAAGACCGGAATAGTGTGATGATATAACTATGTGTGTAAAGAAGTTGTATATTTGGCAGAATACGATTATAATAAAGGCTGTGATTCGGAGAGGCTGTGAGCTGCCGTGCAATACAAGGAGGAAAACATTGATAGAATATTATGAGCAAATGACGCAGGAGGAGCAGGAGAAGCTGACGGAGGTGATAGAACTCCTCTACCGTCAGACCTATCTTCTGGAGCGCAAGTATGACCGACGGACCGGGCGGATGCAGTATACGAAGGAGTACAGGATCTGTACTGCGCATCTGGAATTTTTGAGGGCATATTTTGCCGTGGCGGGGATCGCCCTCATGGACAATTCCCACATGGGCCTGATCTATATCCAGGGCGGCCCGGTATGGGGAGAGAAGCTTACAAGACTTGCGACCATCTACCTGCTGGTGATGAAGCTGATCTATGACGAGCAGATGGCGGGCGTGTCTGCAAGCAGCAATATCGTGACGACGCTGGGAGCGGTGAACGGCAAGGCGGGGGAGTTTAAGGTGCTTCACGCACTGCCTTCGGTGACGGAGATGAGACGGACCATTGCCCTTCTCAGGAAGCACCAGATCATTGAACCGTTAGAGGTGTTAGAGGAGATGGATGAGGACACGAGGCTTATCATATATCCATGCATCCAGGCGGTGCTGATGGGAGATGATATCAGGGAACTGCTGGCGGCATTTGGGGAGGAGGACAATCTTGGAGACGAGACAGCCATTCAAGGCGTTATCGAGGATATGCCTGAATAACTGGCATTACATAGACAGGAAGATACTGACATTGAGCGAGGGGATCAATTTCTTTACGGGACATTCGGGAAGCGGGAAGTCCACGGTGATTGACGCCCTGCAGATTGTGCTGTATGCAAACACGGACGGAAGAGGTTTCTTTAATAAGGCGGCGGCAGATGATTCGGACCGTACGCTGATTGAGTACCTGAGGGGTATGGTGAATATCAGCGAAAACAATGAGTCCCAGTATCTGAGAAACCAGAATTTCTCCAGTACCATTGTGCTGGAGTTTGTACAGACGAATACGAGGGAGAAGCAGTGTGTGGGCGTGGTATTTGATGTGGATACATCGACGAATGACGTTGGCAGACTGTTTTTCTGGCATACCGGAGAGATCCTGGATAACCAGTACCGGACGGGAAACCGCTGCCTTACCACCCGGGAGATGCGGGAATACTTGCAGAGGACATTTCCGACGGAGAGATTCTACTGCGGACCGGGCGGCGAGCGGTTCCGGCGTCAGCTCTATGACATTTACCTGGGCGGTCTGGATATAGAGAAGTTCCCGAGGCTTTTTAAGCGGGCGATTCCATTCCGCATGAATATCAGGCTGGAGGAGTTCGTGAAGGAATATATCTGTATGGAGCAGGATATCCACGTCGAGGATCTGAAAGAAAGTGTCATGCAGTATGGACGGATGCGGGGGAAGATCGAGGAGACGGTGGAAGAGATCCGAAGGCTTACGCAGATCCGGGAATGCTATCAGGAGTATGACGGGAAGCGGGAGGCGGCGAAGATGTGCGCCTATCAGATCGGGCGTCTGGAGATGCTGAGACTGGAATCGCTGGGGCAGGAATGCCGGGATAAGCTTCAGAGCCGGAAGGAGGAGATTCTGGCCGGGGAAGAGCAGAGAGGAAGGCTTGAGGAAGAACAGCAGGCGATCCAGAAGGAGTATGAGGAGGTGATCCTTAGGATTGCGAACAGCGGATACTCGGGACTTGAGGCAGAGCAGGAGGCGCTTGCGGAGACCATCCGCCGTCTTAAGGGCAGTCAGGCCAGATGGCGGCAGACGGCGGAGAGGCTGAAGGAGTGGAAGGACAAGGATGTGACGCCCAACCAGGTGTTATGGGATATAGAGAAATTCGCCGGAGAGAAGATCTCGGGGGAAGAGCTTGAGAGACTGATGGAGGGGCTTTTGGATATCCGGGAGGAGCTTGAGGAGCAGAGACAGGATGCGGACGCGGGACTCCGGCGGATCAAGAAGGAGGAGCGGGAAGCCAGGGACGAGCTTCTGGCCTTGAAGCAGGGGAAGAAAGCGTATCCGCGGGAGCTCGAGGAGGCCAGATATGAACTGCGCAACCGACTGCATGAGCGCTGCAAAAGATTTGTCAATGTGCAGATTCTTGCGGATCTTCTGGACCTTAAGGATGAACGCTGGCAGAATGCGGTTGAGGGCTATATGGGGAATAATAAGCTTCTGCTTATCGTAGAACCGGCGTATGCGAAAGCGGCCATGGACATTTACCAGGAGATGGATAAGAAGAAGTTCTTCCGGGCATCGGTTCTGGACACGGAGAAGGTAATGGCAGAGACGCATCCGGCCCGGAAGGGATCACTGGCAGAGGAGGTTCGCGCAAAGGAGCCATATGTGCAGGCATACATCGATTTCTTCCTGGGAAATGTAATGAAGTGTGAGACGGTGGAGGAGCTGCGGGGCAGCAGGATTGGTATCACGCCGGACTGCGTGCTCTATCAAAGCTTCCGCCTGCAGCATATTAAGCCGGAGAATTATACCAGATGCGCCTATATCGGCGAAGTCAGCATGCGGCAGAGGATACGCAGGCTTGAGGAGCAGTGCCAGAGGCTTGTGGAGGAACGGCTGCCTCTGCAGGAGCAGTTAGAAGAGATCCGGCAGATGATGAGTCTTGAGATGCTGAACCAGCCGTCAGGAGATTATCTGGGATGGCTTTCGGATATCCGGGAGATTCCGGGTAAGGAGAAGAGGCTTTCCCAGATTGAGGAAAAGATGGTGAAGCTAAAGAGCGAATCTGTGGATGACTTTGAGAGGCAGAAGGAGGAGCTTTGGAGCCGTCAGGAGGAGAAGAAGGCCCAGATCGCCGGGGTGCAGGAGGCCATATGGAATTACCAGAAGGAGATTGAGAAGCTTAACGAGGAGCTTATACAGGCAGAGGCCGGGATCATGGAGCAGAGACGTAAGCTTGGGCGGGAGATGAAGGTGAGCCCGGAAGATGACGAAGGTGAGGGAAGCCATGCAGACGGAGAGCCTGCGGGGTGCGGGAACACAGGGAAGGTCAACATAGCTGTGGAACCAGGAACAAAGGAGAATGTAGAAACAGGGAAGCATGAGAAAATAGAGCGGATGGCAGGAACACGGGCGGCGGAGCGGATGGACAGATACGAGCAGGAATTCCAGCGGTATCTTGCAGGCAGAAAGTCTGTGAATTATGATTATCTCAAGCGTCAGCGGCTTGCGGATCTCTATCCTATGCGGGAAGCCCAGGAGGAGGCGTACCAGAAGCTGGTGGAGGAGCGGAGCGCTTATGTGAGGAGCTATCCCAACCGGACCTTCTCGACGGCGATGAAGGACAATGTTCCCTATGATGAATTACTTGACGCTCTGCAGTGCGATGAACTGCAGGCCTTCCGTGAGTCGGCAAAGGAGCAGGCGCGTTCCGCTGTGGAGCATTTCAAGGACGACTTCATCTTCAAGATCCGAAGCGCCATCCGCGAGGCGTACTTAAGGCAGGACGAGCTGAACCGGATCATCAGCGGCCTGGACTTCGGCAAGGACAAGTATCAGTTCGTGATCACGAAGAACAAGGGGGCGGACGGAAGGTATTATAAGATGTTCATGGATGATTCCCTGCAGATCCACCCGTCGCAGCTTACGGATTCCATGGAGAACCAGCTTAATATGTTTACCATGGAGCATGAGGATCAGTACGGCGAGCTGATGAATGAACTGATCAATATATTTATCCCGCCTGAGAATGCGACCCAGGAGGAACTGAACGAGGCGAAGAAGAATATGGATAAATACGCGGATTACCGGACCTACCTGTCTTTTGACATGCAGCAGATTGTCCGGGGCAGGGAAGATCTGGCCATCGGTCTCGGACGGATGATCAAGAAGAACTCCGGCGGCGAGGGACAGAATCCACTATATGTGGCGCTTCTTGCAAGCTTCGCGCAGGTGTATAAGATCAATACGCCTGCCAGACTGCAGCGCAATCCGACCATCCGTCTGGTGGTGCTGGACGAAGCCTTCTCCAAGATGGACGCGGAGAAGGTGGCAAGCTGTATCGCCCTGATCCGGGGGCTTGGATTCCAGGCAATCATCAGTGCAACCAACGACAAGATACAGAATTATCTGGAGAATGTGGATAAGACTTTCGTGTACGCCAATCCGGATAAGAGACACATCTCCATACAGGAATTCGAGCGGAAGGATTTTGGGGAGTTGACGGAAGAAATATAAGCAGGCTTGCCGTCTTCTGATAATGGGGAAGGCGGAATCTTCGGGATCTTTAAGATGGATCTATAAAGGTAAAATGCGATTGAGTATGAGGTTGAATCATGATAAACTAAAATTATAGAAGCAAAACGGAGGTGGAAATGGCATGGGAATATTTGTGAATCCGGGCAATCACGCGTACAAAGAAGCAATCATGGATTGAGGGATATACGGGAGATATATTATTGGTTGCAATAAATTATGATAAAGAGAAGAAGGTTCATGAGTGTGAGATTGAAAGATATGTGAAAAAGCAGACAGGAGGATTGGCAGAAAAAGATTAAGGAAAAGGTTTGTTCATTTGACAGGAGAGTACCGTATGTTGCGGTAGTATGCTTTCCCGATAGTATATGTGT
This sequence comes from uncultured Dorea sp., assembly GCA_947063855.1. Classification (GTDB taxonomy): domain Bacteria; phylum Bacillota; class Clostridia; order Lachnospirales; family Lachnospiraceae; genus Sporofaciens. The sequence continues at coordinate 22,877 of CAMSTW010000032.1, read as the reverse complement.
AAAAGCCTCGATGCAGCTCGATGCATCCACGTTGTCTCACATGCACTTTCGAAAAAGCATGCCGCCGCAACCGTATGGTAATTAAGTTAGTTATGTTAGCCCGTGACCGTGGAGATAATCGGTTTTCCCTCGCGGTCAAGCAGAGGCGTAAGTCCCCCTGCGTTGCCGCTCTGATGATACAGATAATTTACGCCGGTTACCTTATCAACCCAGATCTCTGTGACAGTCAATGTGCCCTGAGAGTAAGTTGCTTCAAATCTGTCGTTTTTCTTCATTGTCTGAACCTCCGTTTTGTCGTTGTACTTGTACTATATTTGAGACATCCTCATTATACTATATTTGAAATGATATTAGAAGCTATTATCTAATGTCTGTAGAATCTGTGACTGAAGAATCTGTTTTCGCATTTTCAGTGGACGCAGGCAGCAGAATATCTACACACAGTCCCCCATAAGCGCTCTGGCGCATCAGCATATCTCCGCCGTGCGATCCGGCGATCTGTCTGACAATCAACAGTCCCAGCCCGTGCCGCTGTTCCCTGATATTACTGTCACACATCATATAATGAGGCGTGGCGTTTAATTTCTGAATCGTCTCCGGCGGCATCCCTGCGCCGTCGTCTTCTACACGGAGACAGACGGTGCAGGATTCGTTATGCGCGGCCGGGGTTCTTATCACTGAGACGAAGATTGTACATCCCTTGGGATTATGGTTGATACAGTTCTGAATCAGGTTGGCGGCGGCTCTTAGGATCAGGTCTTTATCTACAGAGACGGGACAATCCGCGGCCTCTGGCGGAGTCTTCCATTCGATGGGATGTGTTCCGTCAATATCCATATTCATGAAATTCACAACAGCCTGCCTTGCGAGGGCGACTGCATTTTCACGCGTACGGTGAAGGGGCTGCATATTATATTCAAGCTTCGAGGCAAGATTCAGGTCGTTGACCAGGTTGCGGATCTGTTCACTCTGCCTTAAGATGACCGAAGCCTTCCGGCGGGTATCTTCTGTAAGAAGCGGATCGTCCTTAAACTGTCCGGCATATCCCATGACCATGGACAGCGGCGTGCGGATGTCGTGGGAGACGCCTGCAATCCAGTTGGCACGTGCGCGCTCTTTCTTCCTGAGCTGGTAATTCTGTGCCTTAAGGATCTCGGAGGTCTGATTGATACTGGCGGCCAGCTCGGACAATAATCCCTTCTCCCTGATACAGACAGGCTCCCCAGTGGGCAGCGTCTGTATGCCTTCGGCGATGGGCCTTACGGAGCGCAGAAGTTTCAGGTTGGCGATAAAATAAATCAGGAATATAAGCAGTGCATTTACGAGCAGTGCATTCAGGATATACTTGGGAAGATTAGCAATAAAATGATAGTCCCAGTTGGGATACATATGCTTCCAGTAGCGGTCTTTGGGATATCCAAGGACGACCAGGCCGTCCTTGGCCTCTGCGGGAAAGGTGGGATAGTCCATGATATATCCGCGGGTGAGGGAAGCGATGCCGGCCAGTGTGTATTCCAGGGGAATCCCAGGGGGCAGATCATCCGTGTGCCATACGACCTGACGGGTAGTATTGTCGATGAGTATCGCCCAGACATGTTCCTCCTTAAGTTCTGCCGCATTCTCTTCGGCAAGGACATAGCCGCCGTCCGCCGTCTTCGTAATGGCGCCGCCGGTCTCCAGCGCGGTGGTCCATGCAGAAGCGCCGGGCGTCTGGCTGAGACTGAGCGTGGCGAGGACTATGATATTCAGAAAGAAGAGAAGGGTAGTACTAAGCAGCAGGATGGCGAGGAAGCGCCTAATTAATTTGGGAACACTTTTCATACTGATTTCCTCCGGATTTCTATCGAGTACTCCCGGAATCTCTTTGTGCCTGATTTGCGGGATGCCGGGAGTATCTTACAATACGATTAATTTGTATCCCAGTCCTTTGGCGGTGATCAGGGATACGGGTTTCGAGGGATTCGCCTCTATCTTTTCACGGATTCGGCGGATGTGCGCCATCAGAGAATTCTCATAACCGTAAGGGTTATCCCCCCAGGCGGCTTCGCACAGGGCGTCGATGGTTACGATGCGCCCGGCGTTGCGGCAGAGGGCGAGGAGGATGGCGTGCTCCTTCGCGGTGAGGGGAATGGATTGGTCATGCCTTATGACCTCTGCCCGCTCAAAATCTATCCTGCAGGCATGCAGTGAGACCACCGGGCTTTCATCCTTGTAGGTTCTTCTTAAGATTGCCGTGACACGGAAGAGAAGTTCTCTGGGGAGAAATGGTTTGACCATATAATCATCCGCGCCAAGCCCGAAGCCCCGGAACTTGTCTTCATCTTCCCCGCGGGCGGTAAGGAACAGGACCGGGTAATCGGCAAGAGACTTCAACTGTTCCATCAGGGTGAAACCGTCTCCGTCTGGCAGCATCACGTCGAGGATTGCGAATTCCGGATGAAATACACCGGCGGCCGACAGGGCGTCCCGGACACATCCGGCGGTCCGGATGTTGGTGAAGCCTTCCCTGATTAAGATAGAAGTTACCATGTCACGCAATTCTGGCTCGTCGTCTACAAGCAATATTCGCTTATTTTTCAGATAATTGGAAATCATAAAAGACTCCTTTCGATTGTATTCTTCCCGATTATCATAGCACAGGAAATCCGGGAAATCGAGTCATCTGTAGAAAATGTAAGGCAGATGTAAGGTGGAGAGAATGTGGATGTAAGGCTTGCGGTATACAATACAAGAGTACCGGGACAAAAAAGAATGTCCAGTTCATAAAAAGGAGTGGTAAAGGATGAATATTATCGAAACGAGTAATCTGACAAAAACATACGCAGGATTCACGGCAGTTTCCGGCGTGAATCTTCATATTCCCAGGGGGACGGTCTACGGCTTTCTGGGGCCGAATGGCGCGGGCAAGTCCACGACCATGAAGATGTTCCTGGGACTTACGAAGCCGACGAAAGGAGACTTTGTGATAGACGGGAAAAAGTTCCCCCAAGACAGGATCCGGATTCTTAAAGAGGTCGGCTCCTTCATAGAAGCGCCGGCATTCTATGGCAATCTGACCGGTGAAGAGAATCTGGATATCGTCCGCAGGATAATCGGGCTTCCTAAGTCGTCGGTGGATGACGCCCTTGAACTGGTTGGACTTACGCAGTGGAGGAAGCGTCTGGCGCGTAAATATTCCCTGGGCATGAAGCAGAGGCTTGGGCTTGCAAGCGCGCTGATCGGAAGGCCGCCGATCCTGATTCTTGACGAGCCCACCAACGGACTTGACCCCGTAGGAATCCATGAGATCCGTTCGCTGATCCGTTCACTGCCGGAGAAATTCAACTGTACGGTTCTGGTCTCTTCCCACCTGCTGCCGGAGATTGAGCTGATGGCAGACAATATCGGCATCCTGAATCATGGACGCCTCTTATTCGAAGGGACGCTTGAAGAATTGAGGCGCCGGGCGCAGGCAAAGGGCTTTCCGGCAGAAAATCTGGAAGAGACCTTTCTTGCACTGATCGAGGAAGATAACATGCAGAGAAACCATATCAGATAGCGTGTGTTTGAACATTGCTTTCTGCAAGAGGTTGTCCCAATCTGCGGCAGATTGCAGGAATGAATTTGCAAACACGGTCTAAGACGGAGGTGTATAAACAAGATGAACATTTCAGGCGAATACAAGAAGATAAAGAGAACCGGGATCCTGCCGGGCGTATTTGCAGGCGGAATCCTGGCGGCAAGTATCCCGATACTGGAGCTTGCGGTCCGGTCAGAACAGTATACGGGACTTGTGCAGTCACCGCTTCAGACGATTCTTGAGGCGGACTGGCAGATGATGGCAATGCTGAACATGCTGCTGGTCATCACGGCGTCATGTATGCTGTACCATACGGAGTATGCAGATCATGCGATTCAGAGGATTACGACTCTGCCCATCCGGGAAGAAGCGGTGTTCATAGGGAAGTTCCTTCTGATGACAGGTCTGAGTATCGCGGCTCTGGTGATGGAGATGCTGTCGCTGATCTTCTGCACGCTGCACTGGTTCGGCGGGGAAGGGGGAGCGTATGAGACTTGCTATGGAGAAATCTCTGCCGGGGCATATCTGGAATTCATAAAGGATCTGGCGGCGGATTTTGCTTATTGCCTGGGCATGCTGATCCCGGTTATCCTCCTAAGCCTGCTGATAGCGTCGGCGTGGAAGAATATGTGGATTGCCCTGGGGATTGATGTGGTCTGTGTATTCATGGCGACGATAATCCCGGAGAGATATTTTGCTTTATCTATATTCCCGTTCGCACTGCCGTTTCGGATATTAGAAGGGGTGTCTGCGGATCGGGCGGTTGATTATCTGATTGCGGCAGCGGCGGAGGCCATGATAATAGGAGCGGCGGAGATGATATTTATGAAGGTCAGGAGGGCGTTGGCATGAGCAAGATGAGCTTTTTAACTTTAGTGAGGGTGGAGTGGAAGAAAATACGCCGTTCCAGGATTCTGCTGATCTTAGGCGTGGCGGCGGTGATGCTCTGGATTCCGTCTATCCTGAATGCCCATCTGAATTTTGAGATGCAGGCAGAGGGAATATCGCCGGAGCATAATTTCTTCATACAGGGCTTCATGGGAATGGCCTGGTTCATGTTTCCGGCAAGTATGGTGACAGGAACGGTGCTGCTTGCCCAGACAGAGCGCGGCGGTCATGGAATCCTGCGGATGCTGGCGCTTCCGGTCAATACAGGGGCGCTCTGTATGGCGAAATATCTCGTACTGCTGATTCTGGCCGCAATTCAGATGGTGATGATGACAGGAATGTACTATTTAAGCGCGGCGATCGCTTCGCAGATGCAGGATTATGCGTTCCTGCTTCCGCCGGAATTTGTGATTAAGACAGTCGGAGCGTTATATCTCTCGGCGTTTCCCATGATTGCAGGTTTCTGGATGCTGGCGGTGTGTATCCGCACGCCCATCTTCTCCGTGGGAATCGGTCTTGCGTCGATTGTTCCGTCTGTACTGATGATCAACACGAAGGCGTGGTTTGCCTATCCGATGGATTATCCGTTCTATGTGATCACTGCGAAATACGGAGAACTGGCGTACGGTCTTTCGGAGATGAAGATGGAGCTTATCCCGTGGATTCCGGTAGCTGCTGCATTCACGGCAGCCTGTCTGGGGACAGCGTGCGCCTGCTTCGGAAGAAACGAAAGAAGATAGAAAAAATAAAAAGAAGAGGAGACAGACGATATGAGACAGAGTGTAAAGAATATATTGACAGGGGCTGCAGGATTGATGATGTTCCTGCCGTGGACAATACTGATTTTCCGACAGTACCAATGGGCGCTTGAGTCGCCGGCAGCGGAGATTATGATAGGAAGCTATGCTGTTTTTATGATTTTTTCCGGAGTATTTACATTCCTGGTCTATATGAAAGGAAGGGTGCAGAATCATCTGGTGAAGATCTGCCTGGTGGTGAATGGAATCTACGCTGCTGCGGGTGTGATGGCGCTGGGAATGATGACGGCAGGGAAGATAATGTAGCGTGTGATTGGTGTGGGTGTGAAAAGTAAGTGCGCGGCGTAAAGTTTGTGAAAATGTGAACATTCCCTTGTCTTTCTTGTCAGGAATGTGCTATTATACACAGTATAACAGGTAATTCTACAATTACTAATTATAGAATTAGTAATTGTAGAATAAATATACCGGAGGTGTCGGAAGATGTTCACGGGAAGGGAAAAGGAGTTAAAAAAACTGGAAAGCATGTATCAGGAGGATGCTTTTCAATTCGCGGTGATCTACGGGCGAAGGAGAGTAGGGAAGACGACACTGATTGCAGAATTCATCAAAGAAAAGCGGGCGGTTTCGTATATTTCGATGGAAGGGACTATGAAGGAGAATCTTGACGGACTCTCCCGCGCCGTCATGCAATGGCGCGGGAGCAACGCCGTCTACAGTGATTTTGAAGCTCTTTTTTCAGATATTGATAAGATTTCACAGAAGGAACGGCTGATACTTGCCATTGACGAGTATCCATATCTGGCGGCGTCTTACCCCGCAGTGTCTTCTTTGCTCCAGAAGCATATTGACACTTGCTGGAAGGACAGCCGTCTGTTCCTGATCTTGTGCGGATCGTCTATGGGTTTTATGGAGAATCAGGTGCTTGGATATAAGAGCCCGCTGTATGGCAGAAGAACGGCGCAGTTCAGGATCCGTCCATTTACATTTTTTGAATCCGGGGAGATGCTGGAAGGTTTTACGCCGGAGGAACAGGCAGTACTTTACGGCGTGACAGGCGGCGTACCGGAATATCTTTCCAGAATAGGAAATCATAGGTCTGTGGATGAAAATATAATATCATTGTTCTTTGATGACAACGGAACATTATTTGAGGAACCGGTCAACCTGTTAAAGCAGGAGATGCGGGATCCGGCATCCTATCATTCGATTATCTCGGCAATCGCAGGAGGGGCAGGCAAATTAAATGAAATCTCGGTAAAGACCGGACTGGAGAGCAGTGCGTGCAGCAATTTTATGACCTCTCTGATGCAGATAGGAATTGTGGAAAAGGAACGTCCGGTTACGGAAAAGGAAAACAGCCGTAAGACCATCTACCATCTTCAGGATAGTATGTTCTTGTTCTGGTATCGCTTCGTACGTCCCAATACTACGGCGATTGCCATGGGAACAGGAGAATATATATACATGGAGTTTGTGAAGACTCAGATCAATGCATTCATGGGATATATTTTTGAAAATATCTGCAGGCAATACCTGTATCGCCCGGATATCTATCAGACATTGCCGTTTTTCTTTGGGAAGATGGGCAGATGGTGGGGGACGAATCCGGCAAAGAAGCGGGAAGAGGAGATAGATATTGTTGCGCTGGGGGAGAACCAGATGCTTCTGGGGGAATGTAAGTGGAGGAACGGGAAGGTGGATGCGGGTGTCCTTAAGACGATTTTGGAGCGGGGCGAATTGTTCGCCTGTCCGGAAAAATATTACTATGTTTTTTCCAAATCAGGATTTGATGCAGGCACAGACAGCCTGGCGGATCAGTTTGGAATCCGGAGGATTGCTTTTGAGGATATGCTGGTTTAACCATAGGAGACTATGTAACGTTGATATTTTTATAAGCTTGTCGGGTTAGGAGGAAGAGAATGCGGTACGATTGTTTGATCATAGATGATGAGAAGCTTCTGGCGGACAGCACGGCGGAATACTTCAACCTGTTTGGAGTGAAGACGGCGGCGGTATACAGTGTTTCCGGATGCCGTAAGTTCCTGCGGAAGGATACCGCGAGCCTGCTGCTTCTTGATATCAACTTAGGAGACGGCAGCGGCTTTAAGCTGTGCCAGGAACTGCGGGAGGAAACAGAGATTCCCATCCTGTTTATCTCTGCCCGTACCAGCGATGACGATAAGATTATCGCGTTTCACATCGGAGGGGACGATTATGTCCAGAAGCCCTATTCACTTGGCGTTCTGCTTGCCAGGGTACAGGCGGTGTTAAAGCGCCTTGGACCTTGTGAGAATCCGAAAGATGCAAGGTACTCCGACGGGCGGCTGACGGTAGATTTCCAGGCAAAGCAGGTGTCGGTTGATGGGAAAGGGGTTAAACTGACGGCGTTAGAGTTCAAGCTGCTTTCTTACTTGATCAGGAATGCAAATAAAGTAGTCTCAAAGCAGGAGTTGTTTGAGGAGGTCTGGGAGGACCGGTTCACAGGGGACGGGACACTGAATGTGCACATCCGTAAGATCCGGGAGGCGGTTGAGCGCGATCCGGGCAAGCCGGAATACATCATTACGGTCTGGGGGGACGGTTACAGATTTTGCGGAGGGACGGATCTTTGAAAAAGGGATGGAACCATATTTTTATAACAGGATTACTGCTGCTCTTCGTGGCTGAAGCGGCGGCAGTGATTCTGTTTGTGTTTGGGGATACGGGCGGCCGTCAGGATTCCGTTCTGGTGAATGAAGCGGTTCAGGCAGTTCAGGCGGACTGGGAGGTTCTGACGGACGCGGGACATGGCGTGGAAGGGAAATCAGACAGAGACGCCGAAAAAGAGCACAGAAACAAGACAGGTCTTGCGTATGTCGTGCTGGATATGGACGGAACAGTTCTGTTTAGGACTGGTCCGGGGCTTAGCGAAAGCGTCAACAGGGCCGTGCTCCACAGGGATACCATACTTGACCTTACGGTTGACGGTCAGACTGTGGGTAAGATTATCATTGATAATGACAGCGGTCAGATTTTCAGGAAACAGAAGCAGACGCTTGTGCTTGTAATGCTGGCGGCGATGCTTTTGCAGTGCGGTATCTGCATTGGATATTTTGTTTATCTGGATTGCGCTATCATCAAACCCTTTCAGAAGCTTGAGGGTTTTGCACAGCGTGTCGCAGGCGGCAATCTGGACATTCCGCTTACCATGGACAGACAGAACCTTTTCGGCGCGTTTACGGAAAGTTTTGACATCATGCGCTCGGAACTTAGAAAAGCGCGGATGGCGGAGGCGAAAGCCAATGCAAGTAAGAAGGAGCTGGTTGCGAAGCTGTCCCATGATATCAAGACGCCTGTCGCGAGTATCAAGGCGGCGTCCGAAGTGGGGGCCGCGCTTACGGATAACGAGAGGCTTCGGGATAATTATGTACAGATTATCCGGAAGGCTGACCAGATCAATGCGCTGATTACCAACCTGTTTACGGCAACTCTTGAGGAGCTCAGGCAGCTTACGGTAACGCCGGGGGATATGGAGAGTACAGCGCTTGGGGGAATGATTGAGAGCGCGGATTATCTCCACCGCGGTGTTATTCCGGGAATCCCGGGTTGTATGCTGTATGCGGATCCTCTCCGGCTGCAGCAGGTGTTCGATAATATTTTTGCCAATTCTTATAAATATGCAGGCACGAAGATCGATGTAACGGTGCGAAAGGAAGGACAGCGGCTCAATGTGTGCGTGGAAGATTATGGAGGCGGCGTCTGTGCGGAAGAGCTGCCGCTTCTGAAGGAGAAATTTAAGCGAGGAAGCAATGCGGGAAATGTGGAAGGCGCCGGGCTTGGGCTGTATATTTCGGATTATTTTATGAAAGAGATGGAAGGAGAGCTTGCAGTAGAAAACGGGGAACATGGACTAAAGGTGATTGTAGGTATTTCCATGGGTAATCTGCGCGTGTCGAATAAAAAAGATTGTCAGAAGAATCACGGAATGGTAATATAGTAGAGAGATAACCGTGTTACAAGGTGGACAACCTCCCGCCTTTCTAAAGACAGCATTCGCTGTCGTGCCGTTCGGTGCTGATCCCATCATGGGAAATACGAAAGGGGGAGGTGATGCAAGTGAGTACATACGAAGTTTTAAGCCTGTTATTTTTCGGCGGTTCGTTCCTCATTGCATTGCTTGCCTACATAGATAGTAGGAATAACAAGCGAAAATAAATAAGCCTGCCTTGTATCTTGCCGGATCAGGTAGGCTTATCGTCAACCCGGGAGGTTAACCACTTTGTGGGCGGTTATCTCTTCCTGTTTGTATTATATGATAAATTGAGAGATATTGCAACGAAAATTTCAAGTCCGGCAATTTGAACGGGCTTTTTCTTTTTGGCTCCAATTGTAGAAAATATGTAAAAACATCTGGTTAACAACATGTTAGTAACAAAATCCATGAGATTTAAGGAACCCTTAAGGATTGCCTAAAGACATATAAGAATCAGGACAATAAAATAGAACGTGTAATTAAAAGTAAGTGAAATGAAGTAAAGGAAGATGGATATGAAGAAAATATTACTGAAAACAGAAAATCTGAGCAAATCCTTTTCAAGCGGCGGTAATCTTCAGCACGTTCTAAGGAATATCGACCTTGAGCTGTACCAGGGGGATTTCACCGTCATCATGGGGGCAAGCGGCGCGGGGAAATCCACGCTTCTGTATGCGCTGTCTGGAATGGATACGCCCACGCTTGGTACGATTACCTTCGGGGAGCGTGTGATCTCAAGTCTGAGCCAGGATGAACTGGCCATATTCCGGCGTGACCACTGTGGATTCGTATTCCAGCAGATTTACCTGATCGACGGAATGTCTGTGCTGGATAATGTCATGTCCGCCGGGCTGCTTGTCAGCAAAGACAAGAAGGCAATCCTTGCGAAGGCAAAAGAATTATTTGCCGCCGTAGACATTTCCGAGGAGACACAGAAGAAATTCCCTGCGCAGATTTCAGGAGGGGAAGCCCAGCGGGCAGGAATGGTGCGGGCGCTGATCAACAGCCCAAAGATTCTGTTCGCCGACGAGCCGACGGGCGCGCTCAACTCCAAAACCGGCCTGGATGTGCTGGATACGCTTACCCGGTTTAACGAGATGGGGCAGAGCATCGTTATGGTAACGCACGATATGCGTTCCGCCAGAAGAGGAAACCGCATTCTGTACTTAAAGGACGGCGTGATCATGGGAGAGTGTGACTTGGGGAAATATCTTGCGGCGGACGACGCGGACAGGCAGGAAAAGCTTGCCGCCTTTCTTACGGAAATGGGGTGGTAGAAATGGGAAAAAGTTTTCTTCTTGCCCGCTCTAACCTTCGGAAGGCAAAGGGGCAGACCGTCGCCATTGTCGTACTTATATTCCTTGCGGCTCTCATGCTGAATCTGTGGCTTGCACTGTCCATGGATTACAGGCAGAATTTTGACCGCTGCCACGACCGGCTGAACGCGGAGCATGTCACCTTTGCAATCGACGGCGGCAGTGAGGTTCGGGACTTCATGAGGGATACCATCAAGTCAGATGAGCGCACGGAAGAATTTTTCATAGACTCCGTCATGCATATGGTGGGAACCTTTGCGTATAACGGCGGTGAGATGAACTCGGAACTCATTTTCATGGAGAAGGAATCCGCTCTTTCACGTCCGGTGGGAATGATTGAGATCACCGAGGACAGCGGCCGTACAAGCGGCGTCTATATGCCGAACCTGTACAGATCGGACGATATCGCGATTGGGAAGACCATAGAGATCTCCATCGGGAACCGGGAAATGTCTTATACGGTGTGCGGCTTTTTTAACAGCGCCATGACAGGCTCCCACAACTGTGGGATGTGCGGGATTCTGCTGACGAAAGACTGTTATCAGGAGCTTGAGGAGGTGGGGTGTGCGCCACAGGCTTCGCTGTGTTCCGTCCGGCTTAAGGACAGATCGGATTGCGAAGATTATGACGCAATGCTCAAAGACGCCGCTTCGTCGCGGTTTGCGGCTTCTCGTACCGTAAGCAATACCTATGATATGGTATCCCGTTCCCGTTACATTTCCCAGATGATCTGTTCCGGGGTCATGAGCGCTATGGCATTCCTGATACTTCTGATTGCCCTTGTTGTGATTGCGTCTAATATCATCAATTACATTCAGGAAAATATGAAGAATTTAGGAGCGCTTAAAGCAGTGGGTTACACCAGCCGGCAGCTCGTCTGTACGCTTCTTTGGCAGTTCACAGGGATTTCTCTGGCAGTTGCTTTTGTGGGCGCAGGTCTGTCTTACGTCTTGTTTCCATATATCAATGAAATGATGGTGCTGCAGACGGGCATTCCTTATAAGGTTCGATTTTTGCCAATCCCATTTATCCTGACGCTTGCGATTCTTTGCGGGACGGTTTCAGTTGTGGTATGGATGTCCTCACGCAGAATCAGGAAGGTGGAGCCGATCGTCGCACTTAGGCAGGGTATCAAGACTCATACGTTCAAGAGGAACCATGTGCCGCTTGAAAAGACGCGGGTAAGCCTTAATCTTGCACTGGCGCTCAAGACCACACTTTCCGGCATAAAGCATAACGTGACAGTATGCATTACCATGCTGGTGCTGTCCCTTGTAGCGGTATTTTCCGGGTGCATGATTGAAAATATGATTGCAGACATGACGCCGTTCTTGAATATGATCGTTGGGGAAATGGCAGATAGCTGTATTAATATAGAAGCAGATGCCGAGGATGAATTCCTGGAAAAAATGAATGGGGACGAACGAGTGGAGAAGGTGTATCTGTACAACAGCATCCAGATGCTCCATGTGGGCGGCGATGTGCTGATGGTGACGGTCACAGACGATTTCTCAAAAGTGAATAACCAGGATGTGATAGTGGAAGGAAGATTCCCAAAGTATGACAACGAGATGGCGATTGCTGCAAAATATGCCAAAGAAATGGAACTTGAGATAGGGGACGAGATTGAACTTACGGCAGACGGCAAACGGGGCGGATATATTATATCGGGATTTGTGCAGATTACCAATAACCTCGGGAAAGACTGCCTCCTTACAAGAGAGGGCTACGAACGAATGGGGGAACTGCATAATACCAGCTATTATCTGAACCTTACAGAGGATACGGATATCGGGAAGTTCAATACGGAAATGGAAGAAAGATTCGAGGGACAAGTGAACGCGACGATTGATATAGATTCAACGGTGGGAAGCGGGGTTTCGGTCTATGTCGCACTGATGAAGATGATTGTCTTTGCCGTTCTCGTGCTGAGCGTGGTCGTGATTACGTTCGTGCTGTATCTTCTGGTGCGGACGATTGTCAGCAATAAGAAGCGTGACTACGGGATTCTGAAATCCCTTGGTTTCACGACGGGGCAGTTGATCTTGCAGACGGCTCTTTCCTTTATGCCGGCAGTGGTTCTTTCAACTGCAGTGGGACTGACCGTTTGCAGCTTTATTATCAATCCGATGATGGCTGTTTTTTTAGAGGATTTAGGGATTGTGAAGTGTACGTTTACCGTTCCTGTGGGCTATAACATACTGGCGGGAATTGGGATGATACTGGCGTCGTTCGGGATTGCTTGTCTGTTGTCTGTGAAGATAAAGAAGATTACGCCGAAGGAGCTGCTTGCAGGAGAGTAAGAAAGATGATGTTTTTGTATGATGTTTTTGGAATACAAATATTTGCTTTTAGCGTACAATGGTGATATTATAGATTTAAAATAGAGAACAGGAAAACCAGAACTTTTAAGAGGGGATTTGAGGTGGATTTTTATGGATGATCAACAAAAAAGGGATTTTCAGATGGTAATTGCTGTCTTCGTGACAGGTGTTATTGTAACATTATTAGTCCCTGCGGTGTTTCATTTTATATGTTGAGATATGCTGCGTTTGATTGATTGGACAAAGGTGTTATTGGTGTGCATGCGGTAGGGAAGATTGACAGGAATATATATAAATGTATAACAGAAGATATTGTGACGGATGAGGTAATTATTACAGATGAACGCATAAGGCATATTCAAGAACGTCATCCGAATGACTATGAACGATATTATGGATATCTGAAAGAGATTGTGGAACATCCGCAATATATTGTTGAAACAAATAAACCTTATACAGCATTAATATTAAATGAGTTTTTTGACGGAAGAGAGGTTGTCTGAGGTGGAAGATTTCGTCCCCGTCCACACGCCGATGGCTTGACAGGAGAAATCCGAGAGATGCAGGAGAATGGGACGCCTGCCGGACACTCTCTTTTTGGTTCAAATATTGATACCAAAGACAGGGTAATTCAGCGGTCATGCTTTCCGGCATGACCGCTGTTTCTCTGCTTTGGCTTATGTTAGTCTTATTCTGCATCTTTCCTGCTTCTCAGATAAATTGACAGCGAGTAAACGGCAGGCAGGAATAGGATAGCAGCCAGCACTGCCGGCAACACCCATTTCAACCTGAGAAATGCATTGACAATACACAGAATGCCTGCAATGGCGTACAGCCTTCCTGCAAATCTGTGGGTGAGAGTCCAGTTGCCCTCGTCTGCCAGAGTCCATGGAAGCTTAATGCCCACCGTATAATTCTGGTGGCACTTAGGCAGGTAATTTCCAATCAGGAAAAAGATGATCCCCATCAGCAGATTCATAAAAAATGTAGAATTCAGCCAGTCCGCCATGGAATGGCTCAGGGCGTAACCATAGATTGCAGCGCCGCACACGATGGAGCAGATTGGGCAAATCGAGAGAATCAGCCGGTATATTTTCGGGCTTATATTCTTATGCTTGGGGTCGATTGCCGTACAAAATGCACATAAGATGTGGGCTGCAAATATAAAAGCAGGAATGCCCAAAACCGTAAAGGTCTTAGAGCTAAAGCCGTTGGGCGTCCCGTCGGAGGCAAAATGTGTCGCGATGGTATCCGGCAGGCGGTTCCAGCATAAAATACCAACCAGTATGGGGAGTAAGGTGATTAGGCTGGTGATGATAATGAGTACCCGATGCTTTCTGAGCATAGATTGATGCTCCTGGTCAATATAGAATCCGTCTTTTTTATTCATGATTCGTTTCCTCCTTTTAAATTAGAAAGCCATGCCATTAACTCTTCTACTACGGAAGTATTCAGTTCATAGTATACAAAGTTCTTATACTTTGATTCATGAACCAAATCTGCTTTTTTCAAAATACTCAGGTGGTAGGAGATAGTGGCGCCCGTCATGTCAAAATGACTCCCAATCTCTCCGACTGACATGCGTCCGGATTTCAGCAGAGTGAGTATCTCACGCCGGACGGGGTCTGACAATGCTTTGAATGTCTGGCCGAAACTCAATGAGCATCCCTCCTGTCTTTCGTTCAAGTTTGAAAATAAGTAAGTATTTAGAAATGTTTCTAAATAGATAATAGCACGGATAGGTCGAAATTACAACAACTATTTAGAAAAATATCTAAATACCTAGTCTTCTGCATCTGTAATATAGTAAAATATTAAGGGATGACATTTACAAGTGAAATATATATAATAATTATTATATATATTCAAGACAACATAGTTCTATGAACTGGTGGAAAGTAGGAACGCATATGAGGTTTATTATCGAACATTTATCGAAACATTTTGAAAAGAAGAAAGTATTATGCGACATTGATTTTACGTTTGAGAGCGGCAAGATTTACGGTCTTCTGGGACGCAACGGGGCTGGCAAGACCACGTTATTCAACTGTCTGAACCGGGATATGAAGGCTGATGGAGGAGAGTTTTGTCTGGAAATGGACGGACAGAGGCGCAGCGTTGCTGCAGAGGATATCGGTTACGTTCTGTCCACGCCCACTGTGCCGGAGTTCCTCACAGGGAGGGAGTTCCTTAAATTTTTCATAGACATCCATGAGGATAAGATTCAGGATATTCAGGGATTGGACACATATTTTGACTACATCGGCATTTCACGGGAGGACAGGGATAAGCTGCTGAAGGATTATTCCCATGGAATGAAGAATAAGATGCAGATGCTGGTAAATATCATCGCAAGACCCAATGTCCTGCTTCTGGACGAACCGCTGACTTCCTTAGACGTGGTGGTGGCGGAAGAGATGAAACAGCTTCTCCGCGGGCTGAAAGAAGGGAGGATTATCATTTTTTCCACCCATATTATGGATCTTGCGCTGGATCTCTGTGATGAAATCGTACTTCTGAACCATGGAGTGCTGGAGCGCGTGGATAAGTCTAATCTTAACAGCCAGGAATTTAAGGAGAAGATCCTGTCGGCGCTGGCTTAGAGCGTGTTTGAAAATTCATTGCAGAAAGCGATGACATATTTGCATTGGAAATGAGTCAATACGAGGAGATGAAGCATGAACAAAACGTTTAAAATAGCATTTTCCCTAAAGAATACATATCGTGTCAACACGATTCTTTATTCTCTGAAACAGATCCCTCTGATTAAAAGAATACTTCCGCAGGAATTATACTGTGACCCGGATCTTAAAATATTTGCCAATATCCTGTCCGGGATATGGGAATTTATCAAGGCATTTCTGGGGAAGTTCCTCTATTTCCTGCTGATGATTACATTGGAGGTTTCCCTATATAGAACGGAAGCACAAAGCGCAGTCTTTCTGCATATCTTTGTGCTGCTGACGCTGATTGGCGCGTGGCTGAATACTTATATTTTCAATCCTACGAAGGACAAATACTATGGGTTGATTCTCCTGGGGATGGATGCCAAGGAGTATGCACTGACCACATATGCGTATGAAATGTTGAAGATATTGGCAGGATACTTGATTTTCGGCCTGCTCTTTGGGCGTATGCATGGGCTGGCTGTGTGGCAATGCCTGATGCTGCCGTTTGCCGCGGCGGGCGTGAAAATGACTGTGGTTGCATATTCTTTGTGGGATTATGAGCGCACAAAAGTTGCGGTAAATGAGAATGAGGTAGGCGTAATCGGGTGGATTTTGATAGCGCTTGCGCTTGCGGCGGCATATGGACTGCCGGTTACGGGGTGGGAAATCCCGGAGAGGGCAAGTGTGTGCGTGTTAGCATGCTGGATTCTGCTTGGGGCGTTATCTGTAAGAAAGATATGGAGGTTTCAGGAGTACCGGGAGGTCTACCGGCAGATTCTTACGCGGCATATGGTTCAGATGGATGAGGCAAGACAGTCGGTAAAGCGGCAGAGCGAGAAGGTGATACAGATTGACGGTGAGGTTGGCAGCAGCCGCAAAGGGTTCGAGTATCTGAATGAGATTTTCATCCGCCGTCACCAGAAAATACTCTGGAAATCCTCGAAGCGGATTGCAGGAATCTGTCTTGGAATTGTGTGTATCGTGGTGATGGGAATCCATTTCTTGCCGGAATGGAAAGAAATTGTGAATCATTTTGTGCTGAGAAACCTGCCGTATTTTGTGTTCATCATGTATTTTGTCAACCGGGGAACAGGCTTTACCAATGTGCTGTTCATGAACTGCGACCATAGCCTTCTGACTTATTCCTTTTATAAACGGCCGGAGTGCATTCTTAGGCTGTTCAAGATTCGGCTCAGGGAGATAATGAAGGTCAACCTGCTTCCGGCGGCGGTGATTGGGGCGGGGCTGGCTTTGCTTTTATACCTGTCGGGCGGGACGAAGGAACCTTTGGATTATGTGGTGTTGGTTATTTCGATTTTGTGTATCAGTATGTTCTTTTCTGTACATTATCTGACGATATATTATCTCTTGCAGCCATATAACGCGGGGACAGAGATTAAGAGCGGGACGTACCGGGTGGTGGTGACGGGGACGTATTTTGTTTGCTATGGCGTGATGCGGATGGATGTGCCGACGCTTGTGTTTGGGATGGGGACGGTCGTCTTCTGTGTCGCTTATTGTATGATAGCATGTGTGCTGGTCTATAAGCTGGCGCCTAAGACGTTCCGGCTGAGGGCGTGATGTAACGGGAATTTTTGTAAGGGCATCCCGCAGTACACTAGCGTTCAATAAGGCATAAATTTTGAGGATTAAGTGGAAGAGACTAGGAGGACAGAAAATGACATTCTTTGAGGTATTCTGTGGAAATATAGTGAGTGTAGGTATAGCGGCAATATTTTTCGTGGGTGCGGTCATCCGGCTTTTCGGCGAGATACCTTATAAAAATAGGAAGCATTACTGTCAGATTTTCGGTTCGCTGATACTGTTTATTATTTTTTGCGCGTTTGCCGGAACGGTTTTCTATAAATCGGGACTGTTTGCAACGCCGCATAACGGCGGGGAGATGGTATATGCGTACATAGAGATTACCGGGTTTATGATGGTTCTTCGCGTGATATACCGGAAACCTGTCAGAGTTTGTCTGGCGACCGCCGTTTTTATGTCGATTCTCTATGATGTAGGATGGAATCTGGCGGATATATTATCGCCCAACAAAATATATGATTTGAGCCTTATGGCGGACAGGAGAGAATATCTGTTTCATGAATGGATTACGACGCCCCTCTGCCTCATTCTGGTAATTGTGCTGCTGCATAAGACCAATTCGCGGGAATTGTTTGCACAGTGGGAAGAGCAGAAACCGAAGATTCCGGTTCTGGTCTTTCTTGGGGGATATCCGATTCTGAGCCAGATTATTCAGGAGACGGTGGATATAAGCGCCAGGGAGGTAGGCTATAATCCGGCTACGGCAATGATTTTACTGCTGGTTGTATATATGATTTTCATGTACACAGGGCGGGAGGGCGTCCAGCAGAAACGGATTGAAGACCAGGAGGTGAGCCTTAAACAGCAGGGGGCGTATATTGAGAATCTGGAGGGGCTGCAGCGCGAGGTGCGCAAGTTCCGGCATGATTTTAAAAATATGATGTCAGGGATGTATTTGCAGGCGGAAGAGGGGAATCTTGAGGCAATCCAGAGCTATATCCATGAGATGACGGATGATTTTGATCTGCAGGTGGGAAGCCAGATTCGGCTTATGAACCAGCTTGCCAACATTCGTGTGACGGAAGTGAAAGGATTGTTTCTTGAGAAAATGAAAACCATGCAGGAGGCGGAAATCCACTGGGAGCTGGAGGTCTTAAAGCCTTTTGAGAAAACGCGGCTTCGCAGTACGGATTTGTGCCGTTGTATGGGGATTCTGCTGGATAATGCCATGGAAGAGGTGCGGGGCAGGAAAGACGGGAAGGTTCATATTATGATTAGCAGCCAGAGTGGATATACGACGTTCCTCGTGAAGAATACGCTGCACTCATCCGTTGATTTTCATAAGGTCGGG
The DNA here is from genome assembly GCA_947063855.1 of uncultured Dorea sp. Classification (GTDB taxonomy): domain Bacteria; phylum Bacillota; class Clostridia; order Lachnospirales; family Lachnospiraceae; genus Sporofaciens. The sequence goes on along the minus strand of CAMSTW010000032.1, from coordinate 4,452 downwards.
ATGCCGGGATATTCTACCAAGGGGAAAAACAGGGGAATTGGGCTTGATAATTATAAGAAGATACTGGGCAAGTATGAGAAGACGCTGCCGCTTACGACCATACAGGACGGGTATTTTATTCAGGAATTAAAGATTCAGGAGATGTAAGTATCAGTTCGGGCATTGTGGATAACAATTGGGGCATTTTCTGTGTGAAAACATGAGAAGTCGTTTATAGTAAAGTTGTCGATATTAAAAAGGAGGAAGAGAAGATGGGTTCAAAAACAGAAAAACGGCAGCTTACTATTTTTATTGCGATAGCTTTTGGGATTCCGTATTTATTAGGTCTTTTCATGTGGTATGGAAGTTTGAATCAGATGGATTTGAGTGCGTTTCCGAGTACGCAAATGTTATATCCTGCGATGGGGGTCATGATTGCGTTTCTCCTGACCCGTAAGAAAGATGAAGCGATTCCACGGGCGTTCTATCTCTGTTTTATTGTGACAACGGTTATTTCCATAGCGCTTACGATACTTTCGGTATTGATGCCGGATGCTGTAGTCAGCCTTCCGGGAGGGACCATGCCGGTGTTTAGCCTGGCTGTTCAATATCTGTTGGCGGCGGGGAGCATTATTTGCCTGATTTGTTTGATTGCGGCAGGGAAGAAGAAACGGGCGGTTTATGGGATGAAATGGAAGAACTGGAAAGCCTCTGTAGGGTGTGTCTTGCTGTTTGTGATATTGTATTTGTCGCGTGTGGCGGTTCTTAACGGATTGTCGGGGCAGTTTAAGGAGTTCGCCGCGGTTATGACGAGCGCGGAGGCGTGGATATATTTTGCAGTCATGCCGCTTAATTTTTTGCTGGGATATATTGCTTTCTTTGGGGAAGAGTATGGATGGAGATATTATTTGCAGCCGCTCCTTCAGAGGAAATTTGGCCTGAGAAAAGGCGTGCTGATTCTGGGAGTGGTTTTGGGGCTGTGGCATCTGCCGCTGGATTTCTTTTACTATGTGACGCCGGAGTATGGTTTGCCCATGACTGTGAATCAGATTATTAACTGTGTGACTCTTGGGATATTCCTTGGGTTTGTGTATATGAAGACGGAGAATATATGGGTGCCGACTATCATTCATTTTCTGAATAATAATCTGATTATGGTTGTATCTGGGGCGTTTTCGGCGGATGTGCTGGAAAATAACAGTGTATCGTGGCTGGAAATTCCGATTATGCTTTTGATAAATGGGCTTCTGTTTGGGGTGTTTATCTTTGCGAAGCAGTATCGCAGGAGTGAGACAGAGAAGTTCACAGGCTCGCCGGCGGTGGAATGCAGCGTGTCTGGCTCATGAAAAACTTCCGTCCCTTGAACGGCATTTTAACCGTACAGGTAGAAAAGTTTTTGTATATGAAGGAGGAAGGGAGAATGCTTCCGGTATATATATGTGAAGACGACGCGAAGATTCGGGCTGCACAGAAGGAATATCTGGAAAAGCAGATTATGATTGAAGGATATGATATGGAGGTCGTGCTGTGCAGCGGGCATCCCCGGGAGATTATTGAGGCTGTCAAGGAGTCGCCGGGGCGTGGAATCTATTTTCTTGATATCGAGCTTGTGGGAGAGCCGATGGATGGATTCGGGCTTGGGCAGGAAATCCGGAAACTGGATTCCAGAGGTTTCTTAATCTATGTGACGGCGTTTCCAGACCTTGCCTTCGAGACGTTCCGGTATCATCTGGAAGCGTTGGATTATATCGTGAAGGGGAATCCGGTCAAGATGCAGGAGGGAATCCGCCATTGTCTGAAGGTGATTACAGAACGGATGCGTAAGGAGAAAGGGGAGGAACGAGAGTTTTTCTCTGTGAAGGTGATGGATGTTGTCAAGCACATTCCAGTGGATGAGATTGTGTTCTTCGAGACGACGGGCAGGACCCATCGGATTGAGCTGCATGGGCAAAACGACAGGATTGATTTTATCGGGAGCATGCAGGAGTTAGAAGAGAAGCTGGGGGAGAGGTTCCTGAGGGTTCACAGGGCTTATCTGGTCAATTTAGAGCAGATTGCACAGTTGGATTTGAAGGGGCGGGAGATTCTTATGAAGAATGGGGAAACGTGTATGTTTTCCAGAGGGATGAAAAAGGCGCTGGTGGGCAGGCTGGAATAGGTGGTGCGGCAGCATTAAGTCTGTAAAATACGGGGTGTATTTTACAGACTTAATGCTGCAACCTTTTTTAATAATTTTTTTACTGCACAGGGCGACAGTTGTTAATCGATTTTCTTTGATCGAGTATAAAAATCACATTTTGTCCCTTTACAGCAACATTGGTGTAAATAACAAGAATTGAGTTTTGATTTCGTATATTGTGCAGATGTATTTCGTGTAAGGTCAGACAATAGTTCAGAGCAATATTTTTCAGTACTGGTACCTATTGCGCAGCCATCTCCGATAAGAAGCGTGTCAGGTCCGCCTGATTTGCTGAGATTACTGTTCCCATGGCTTGATTTTACTTTATCTCCGTAAAGGGATTGATAATATTCAAGACCGGCATCTTCATCTTCGGTTACCATATAGTCACATTCATGAAAACTATCGTATTCTGGATAAATATTTTCGAGTGAGTGATACTTCCCTGATGTTTTAATATTGTAGATTTCCTTATAGCTATAAGGGATACTGGCAAGAGATTCCCGTGTGATCAGAATAAAACAATTTTCTGATTTTAATGCTTTTGCAGCAAATTCTCTGCTTTTTAAGGGACCGAAATCTTCGTCTAAAATGTAAATATTGCCTGATTCATTCTCCAATTCATATTTAAAACCAATTTCATATAATGCTTTGACCGGAACGTCACATGAGATTGTGACTCCGGATTGCCGGGAAGAATTTGCGTCGCTGACCATCTGGAACAGTGTGCTCTTTCCTGTGGCGCTGTTGCCGCGGATTACGGTGAATTTTCTTCGGATTGAAAATTTAAACTGTATGTCGCGCTTGTTTTGGATTAAAAGGTCATGTTTTGTCTCCATAAAAGATACTCCTTTTCAAACTCTTCGGCTTTATGGCATATCTTCCCGGTTCTGGCAATCTCCATGTCAAAGGTATAGGCTTGAAATTCCATAGGGTAGGAAAGGTAGATGGAAAAATTTTTTTTCAAACTTAGTTCTGCTAAAAGTCCAGCACAGTTTTCGCCGCAGCTATTTGCATTACTGATTACGGAAGCATCCGAATTCATGGTAATGAGCGCCTTTGCCCCTCCGCTGATTTCACGGATTGTAATAGGGCCTAATATAGGGCTGTCTACTATTCCGGAAGAAATCAGGGTTGAATTGTCTATCTGGCGGATTACTTTTTTGGCCCAGTCATCCAGCCAATCGTCGGTATAGGAGTTGTTGAAATATTTGGATGTAGAGATAATCTCTTCATCTGGTAATTCGAAGTATACTTTAACCATAGTTCCTCCCTGCAAGTAATATGGGTTTGTTTTCATTTTCGTTTATCAGTATATACAAATTTTACGTATTTTACAATCATTGTCTTTTTGGCTGCCTGGACTTATACTGCCTGTGATTTTCATTCTTTTGCTTGTCCGTATATTTCTATAGCTGCATCTGTTTTTTCATGCTCTTTGAGGTACGGGACGTTAGGCAGAGAATTCGGACAAACAGAGTCCCGATAAGGACACCTGCACTGTCTATTATGACATCTTTTACTGATGGCCCGCGCCCGTCAACGAAGGACTGGTGATATTCATCCCCGGCGGCAAAAGCAACGCAGATCAGTGCGGCAGTCAGCATAAGCTTCCGTCCCCGAAATCCGTACACATAGAATGGAAAAGATACGGTCAGGGCCAACAGGAAGTATTCGGTCATGTGAGCAAGCTTCCGGATGGGATGCTCGATTTTGTGCGCATAAGCTTCCAGCTGTTGTGGATCAAGTCCTGTGCCCAACAGTTCGTCCGCAAGCTGAACGGTTTTATAACTGATCTCATAACTCAGACTTCCCGAAGCCTCGCCGGTCTGCGCTGAGAAACTGTAGATGATATACATCATGACCAGAGCGGGCAGGAAAGATAGAGGTTTTAGTATGTTTTTGAAATTCTTTTTCATTGATTAGCCCTCAAACCACTGCTTTTTGTCCATGCTTCACTTTTGCCGGAAAAAGGAACAGTTCCGGCAACTTTCTCGTCCGCTACTTTGCACCTCCCAGAATTTCCCGGCGCAGGTCATCACCCGAAACATCCCCATTCTTATAAGCGTACAGCATCCAGACATCTCATTATACAACATTGTCATTACGATGTAAAACAGAAAATATCAAAGTGACAATAAAGAATTCGTTTCTTGCTGACCGGGACGAAAGGGTATGAAGAGGAGGCGGAATTCAACAAGGGAGGAAAAGAGATTTTACTAAATAAACTATTAAGACATAAAGGGGAAGTGCCGATAATAAAATTACCATTATTGAGTGATTGAGATACCTGA